>JBKQJL010000092.1:0-8057 GCA_052147975.1 Myxococcaceae bacterium | reverse complement strand
TTCTTCGTCATTCTCCTGGTCCTGGTCACCTTCTTGGTGGTCTTCGAAAATTCCTTCCAGCGTACGGTCGGCTTCCTGCTCGGCATTCCAGCGGTGGCGACGAATTGGGCCCACTACCTGCTGAGCGGCCGCGCGCTTGTCGTTTCGGAGCTGCTCCACCATGGCTTCATGTGCCTTTTCTTCACGTTCGCCACGGTGACCATTCTCCAGGGAATTTTTCGGCGAAAGGCTGTCGACGCCGACGCCGTGGTGGGGGCCATCTGCGGGTACCTGCTGTCGGGGGCTTCCTTCGGCAACATCTACACGGTGGTGGAGCTCATTTCGCCCGGCGCCTTTGCCCTCAACAGCGCCATCGCCGGACAACTTCTGGAATGGCACGCCCGGCGCTTTCTCTTCAGCTACTTCAGCCTGGTGACGCTCACCTCCATGGGGTACGGCTACGTGACGCCCGTGACGCCGGGGGCGCAATCCATCACCTGCGTGGAGTCGGTGTTTGGGCAGTTTTACCTGGCGGTGGTGGTGGCCCAGCTGGTGGGCATGCGCATGGCGCCCAAGCCCCAAGAAGCCTCCTCGCCTGACGCCGCGAAGCAGGCATGAGAGCGCACGCCGGCGACCGGCCCCGTGCGCCTCGGTGTGGACGCGCCTTGGGGGCCGCTGGACCCCGCCGGGGGACGGCGTGAAGCAGGCCTTCCGGGAGCGCTACGGGCCCTGGGCCCTGGTGGCGGGCGCCTCGGCCGGCCTGGGCGAGGCCTTCGCGCGGGCCCTGGCCGCCCGTGGCCTGCACCTGCTGCTCCTCGCCCGCCGCCCAAAGGCCTTGGAGGCATTGGCCATGGACATTCGCGCGCGGTACGGCGTGGAAGTCCTGGTCGAAGCTGCCGACGTCGGCGAGGCGGACATGGCCGAGCGTGTGGAGCGGCTGGCGTCTGGGCTGGAGGTGGGCCTCCTCGTCTACAACGCGGCGCACTCCGTCATCGGCCCCTTTCTCGAGCACCCGCTGGACGCCCAGCTGCGCGTCATTGACGTCAACTGCCGGGGGCCGCTGACGCTGGCCCACCGGTTGGGGGGCCCCATGGCCCAGCGCGGGCGGGGCGGTCTCGTCCTCATGACGTCTCTGGCCGGCTCGCAAGGAGGGCCGCTGTTGGCCTCCTACGCCGCTTCCAAGGCCTTCAACCTGGTGCTGGCCGAGGGGTTGTGGGCCGAGCTCCGGGCGAAGGGCGTGGACGTCGTCGCCTGTCGGGCCGGCGCCACCCGGACACCTGGCTACGCCAGCAGCCATCCCAAGAAGTCCATCCGTCTCATGGAGCCGGACGTGGTGGTGGAGCAAACCCTGCGCGCGCTGGGACACAAGAGCAGCCTCGTCCCGGGGCTGCTCAACCGCCTGGCGGCCTTCGCCCTGGTGCGGCTTTTCCCAAGACGGACGGCCATCTGGCTCATGGGGCGAGCCACCCGGGAGCTGTACGGTTGACGGCCCCCAGGACGCCCCGCCTCAGTCGCCGCCAGAGCCGCTTTCGCGTGGCCTTGGCCTATGCCACAGCGCTGGTGGCGGCCCTCGCCGTCGGCGCGGCCCTCTTTGGACGCCACCCCATTGTGGTGGCGGCGCTGGCGGACGTCGCAGCCACGGCGGTCGTCTTTGCCTTCAGCTGGGGACATGACAATTCGAGCCTGTATGACGCGTACTGGAGCCTTGCCCCGCTTCCCATCGCCGCTTACTGGGCGAGCCTCAACCCGGATGCCCCCGAGGCGCGCCAGCTGCTCGCCCTGGGCCTGGTGTGCCTGTGGGGCCTCCGGCTGACCGCCAACTGGTGGGCGCGTTGGCAAGGCATGCACGACGAGGACTTCCGTTACCGCGAGATTCGCCAGCGCAGCGGGCGCCTCTACTGGCCAGCCAGCTTCCTCTCCATCCACCTCATGCCCACGGCCTGGGTGTTTCTGGGGGTGCTGCCGCTGTACCCGGCACTGGCCCGGCCAGCGCGGGGCTTGGGCGTGCTGGACGTCGTCGCCACCACCGTCACCGCGGCAGCCATCGCCCTCGAGGCCGTGGCGGACCTCCAGCTGCAGCGCTTTCTACGCACCAGGGCCTCGGCTGAGGCAGTGCTGGACAGGGGGCTGTGGGCCTACAGCCGGCACCCCAACTACTTCGGCGAAGTCCTCTTCTGGTGGGGCGTCTACCTGTTTGGCCTGGCCTCGGGCCCGGGCTGGGCCTGGACGGGCATTGGGGCCGTCTTAATTACTCTGTTGTTTGTGCTGGTGAGCATTCCGTGGATGGACCGTCGCATGCTGTCCCGGCACCCCAGGTGGGCGAGGCAGCTGCGCTCCACGTCCGCGCTGGTGCCGTGGCCGAGACGGCGCGTTTAGCCGGCGCCCGACAACGCTGGCCGTCGCGGAGGGCGCTGGCGTTTCGGGGTGCTGCCCCCAGCCCCGCTGCTCCGCTGGACGAAGCGCTTTCCCACCGAGGGCGTCAGTGGGGCAAATGCTGCAGGGTATAGTGGTCGATCGGCGAGAGGTGCGGCCAAGCCTGCGGCTGAAAGAGGTAACCGGGAAGCGCGCTGCCCTTCGGCAGGAGGGGCGGCTCGGTGAAGAGCGCGTCGACGTGCTGGAAAGCCGCGTTGATGAAGAGTGGCCCGTGACATTGCGAGCAGACTTCTGTCATCGCGTCCCGTCGGGCGTCGGCGTCCTTTTCCTGGCTGGGTTTTCCGCCCGGCACCACCGTCCAACTCACCCTGGCCCGGGTGTCGTGCGTGGCTTTGCCGCCCGGCGTCGAGGGGGAAATGTGGCAGGTGGGGCAGCCCGGGGCCTTGGGGTTGGGCTGGCCGGCCTGCGCCAGCGCAATGCCACCGTGGGGCGAGCGCCGCCAGGCTTCCGCCGCCCCGTCGGCCAGGTGACAGCTGGCGCACATCTCCGGGCTGCGCGCGTCGGTGAGCTCGAAGCGGTGGCGCCCGTGGCAAATGAGACAGCTACCGGCGCTGCCGTCTGGGTTGATGCGTCCGACGAGGGGGGCCGGCCAGGTGGCCGGGTCGGGTCGACCGGCCACCAGGCGCACCTCCATCCCCGGCACGCCCTTGCCGTGGGAGCTCTTCTCCATTTCCGCCGCCTCGCCCCGGTGGCAGGTGCCACACGTCTTGGGCGTCACCACGTTGGTGATGCGGACGTCATGGTGAAGAAAGCCCCCTTCCTTCACCCCATGGCAGGACAGACAGGCGATGCCCTTGGCACCGTGCTGGGACTCAGCCCACTGGGCAACGACTTGCGGGCTGACTTTGGCATGGCAGTCCACGCAGCCCTTGGCCTCGGCCGGCACCACCGGCAGGGGGTGCGCCGTCTCGCGCCGCTTGGTGGAGTCGACAATGGACACCGCCACCAGCGAGGCGAGGAAGAGGAAACCGAGGCTGCCCACCAACACTTGTTTGCCAGCGAGCGTCATACCAGGGCCTCCCACAGCGTGAAGGCGAGGAAGACAATCAACCCCATCGCCCCGAAGACCATCGAGATTTCACTGCGCGGCCAGCGCCGACGGATGGCGGCGTCGATGAAGGGCCAGAGGAAGAGCAAGCCCACCGCCAGCCCCACGCCGATGACGCCGGCGCGCAGCGAGCTCAACTTGAGCCAGCGGAAGGTGAAATAGAAATACCACTCGGGTTTGATGTGCTCGGGGGTGTTGAGTGGGTCCGCCGGTGGACCGAGCTCGGCCGGCAGCAGCACTGAGAGGCAAGTGGCGCAGATGATGAGCACCAGCCCCACCGCCACCTCGGTGAGGAGATGGTCCGGGATGAGGGGGTACGTCTTCTCCGCCGCCGCCGTGCCCTGGGCTTGCTCCGTCACCCCAAGCAGACGCACCAGCCCAATGTGCGCCAGCACCAGGGCCATGGCCAGCCCGGGAAGCACCGCCGCGTGCAGGATGAAGAAGCGCGACAGCGTCGCGGCGCCCACCCCCTCGCCGCCGCGAATGGCCCGAGCCAACCCCGGGCCGATCAACGGAACCGCCTCGGTGATGTTGGCGCCCACCGTCGCTCCCCAGTAGGACAGCTGCTCGTAGACGAGCGAGTAGCCGGTGAAGCCGAGCACCAGGGTGAGCACGAAGAGCGCGCAGCCAATCAGCCAGTTCACCTCGCGCGGGCGCCGGTAGGAGCCGGTGAAGAAGACGCGCAACAGGTGCAAGGAGACGGCCACCACCATGAGGTTGGCGCCCCACTTGTGCAGCGAGCGAATCCACCACCCAAACGGCACGTCGCGCATGAGGTGCTGGACGCTGGCGTAGGCCGCCTCCGGCGTCGGCTGGTAGTAGACGCACAGAAGAAGCCCGGTGATGAGCTGGCCGATGAAGAGCATCCCGGCCGTCCCGCCGAGCGCGAACCACCACAGGCGCAGGTGCCCGGGCAGCGGCTCGTTGCCTGCAGCACGCACCGCCTCGAGCGGGACCGGGACGCGTTCCTGGAGCCATCCCCAGCGCGCCACCTCACACCTCCGGCAATTCGACGTACACCGCCCCGTGCTCCACCACCGTCGCGTAGTGGGTGAGCGGCGAGGGCGGCGGGCCGCTCAGCACCGCTCCCGAGGGGCTGAAACGCCCGCCGTGGCACGGGCAGAGAAACTGCTGCTCGTCCTCCTCCCAGTGGACGCCGCACCCGAGGTGGGTGCACGTCAACGAAAGCGCCACCGGGCTAGCCGGCGGGCCAAACACCGCCACCGGGCGACCCTGCAAGTCCGAGACGAGGCGCGGGCGCTTCACCTCCAGCTCGTCGGCCAGACCGACGTAGACGCGTCGGGCCCGGGGCCCCGTTTCCCGAGGAATGAGGTAGCGCAAGACAATGGCAAAGGCACCGGCCATGGCCGTCCCGAAGCCGAGCCAGGCGAAGGCGGCGGCGAGGAAGTGGCGGCGCGTCGGGGCAGCGGCGGCTTCGATGGTGGGCGAGGGCGTCACTTCGCCAGGGTTTTGATGTAGGCGATGACGTCCCAAATTTGCTGGTCGGTGAATTGCGGGTAGGCGTCCATGTCCTTGGAGAGGCCATTGGCCTTTCCGCCTTTTTGGATGACTTTGAAGAGCTCGGCGTCGGGCGGAAGCTGCCCGGCGCTGAAGGCCTTGGGCTTCGGGCTGAGGCCCTTGCCCACCGGCCCATTCCCGTCGCCCGTCTTGCCGTGACAGATGACGCACTGCGAGTTGTAGATGGGCTTGCCCTTGGTGGCATCCCCTGCCGCGGCTCCAGCCACCACCGGCAGCCCCAAAACGACAACCCCCAGCACGAAGCCAATTCGACGCATGCGCCCTCCGATGACAGCGGGCCCGCACCTTAGGACTGACGGCGTTGGGCGCAAGCACTGCGGTGCCTCGCGATGCTGAATTTCCTTTTTGAAATTGCGAAGCGACTCCAAACAGGACGCCCCCTCCAGGCCTCCGTGCGGCGCGTGCCGGCACCAGCGGCCGGCAGTGCGCCACCCCCATTTCCGCCGATGACGACTCGGGACAATGAAAAGGGCCCCTGCGCACCCGTTATTGACAACAATATTTGTCTAGACAATATTTTCTAACATGCAAAGGGCCGTCTGCGTCCTTCAGTCGCTGGAGAGTGCCTCCACGGTGCTGGACGCCACGCGGCTGCGCATCCTCGGCAGTCTGCGGCAGCCTGCCTCGGCAGCCGGGGTGGCGCGCGCGCTGGGCCTTCCGCGGCAGCGCGTCGGCTACCACGTGCGCGCCCTGGAGAAGGCCGGCCTGCTGTTGAGTGTCGGCGAGCGGCGCAAGGGCGGCACTGTGGAGCGGCTGTTTCAGTCCACGGCGCGCTCCTACGTCGTCTCGCCCGAGGCCCTCGGCGTCCTCGGCACCACGCGGGCCGAAGTCCAGGACAGGTTTTCCAGCGCCTACCAGGTGGCGGCCACCGCCCGGACGCTGCGCGACTTGGCCATTCTACAAGCCCGGGCCGCTCAGGCCGGAAAGCGCCTCCCCACCTTGACGCTGGAGACGGAAGTCCGCTTCGCCTCTGCCGAGGCGCAGACGGCCTTCGCCCGGGAGCTCACCGAGGCGCTGGCCTCTCTTGCAGCCCGCTACCACCAGGCCGAGGCGCCCGCGGGCCGCGCCTTTCGTTTCGTCCTCGCCGGGCACCCTGCCCTTTCACCTTCCACCGACGCCCCGGCACCGGAGCCCGACGCCCGAAGGAGGAAGCCATGACGGCCTAGCCACGCACCATGGAGCTCCAAGTCCGCATTCAGGCGCCCCGAGAAGCCGTCTGGCGTGCCCTCACCGAGGCCTCAGAGTTGGCGCGCTGGTTTCCCCCCGTCGCCTCCGGCAAGCCTGGCCTCGGCGAGGAGCTCTGCTTCGCCTGGGGCCCGGAGCCACAGTGGCTCACCGAGGTGGCCGCCTTTGAGCCGGGGCGCCGCCTCTTCTGGCGGGACAAGGCCGACCGCGCCTTCACCGGCATGGACGCAGCGGCCCCGCCTGAGGGCGTTTCGGGCGGGCAGCCTTCTTCAGCGAGTGGCGGCCGGCGGCGCCGCTTGGTTGAAGAGCACCCGGCGCACCTCCTCGGTGAGCACCATCGGCGAGGCGCTGACGGCCGGCCCCAGCGCGTAGGCGCGCTGGACGGCTGGTCGCGCAGCCATCGCCTCGAACCACCGCTTCACGTTGGGGAAGTCCTCGAGCTTCTGCCCCTGCCGGGCGTAGGGCGCAATCCACGGGTGACAGGCCATGTCGGCAATGGAGTACGTGTCGGCGACGAAGTCTCGCCCGGCCAGCTGGGTGTCCAGCACGCGGTACAGCCGGGCCGTCTCCTTGAGGTAGCGCTCAATGGCGTAGGGAATTTTCTCCGGCGCGTAGTGGGCGAAGTGGTGGTTCTGGCCCAACATCGGCCCCAGGCCGGCCACCTGCCAGAAGAGCCACTGCATGACGTTGGCGCGCGGCCGGAGCTCGGTGGGCAAAAAGCGCCCACTCTTCACGGCGAGGTACTCCAGAATCGCCCCGGACTCGAAGAGACTCAGGGGCGGGCCGCCGTCGGCCGGCGCGTGGTCGACGATGGCTGGCATCTTGTTGTTGGGCGAGATGCGAAGGAAGTCCGGCTGAAATTGCTCGCCCTTGGTGATGTTGACCGGGACCAAGCGGTACTCGAGGCCCGCCTCCTCGAGAAAGATGGTGACTTTGTGGCCATTGGGGGTGGGCCAGTAGGAAACGTCAATCATCCGCGAACCTCTGCGTTGAGGGTGGAATAGCCAAGGCTGCGGGCGGCGAGGCCCCCGTAAAGAGCCAGCATTCGCTCGCGCCAGCCGTAAATGGGACTGTCAGCGTCGAGCAGCTGCACGGGGGAGATGCAGCGCGCCCATTGAAAGGCGCCGAAGACGAGGTAGTCCCCAAGCGCCGGGGCGCTGCCGCTGACGAAGGGCTGGGCGGCGAGCGTCGCCTTTAACGGCTCGAGCACCTTGCTCAGCTGCGCCAGGTGGGTCGGCCGGTCCCGGGTGAAGGCCTCGAGCGTGCTGCCGACCCGAGCTTCCCGGGAGGTGCGGAAGTACTCCCGGTCCTTCGGGTGCACGTGGGCGAGAATGTCCAAGTAGAGGATGGGGGACAACGCCGTCTGGAGGCTGCGTTCCGTCCAGCTCTTGATGAAGAAAGCGTAGGCCCATGCCTGGGGGCCCTCCGCGAGCGGTGGGCTGTCCGGGTAGGTGCTCTCCAGGTACTGGCAGATGGCCCAGCTGTCGGTGACGACGCGGTCGCCGTCCACCAGCACCGGCACCAAACCCTGGGAGGAGAAGGCAATGGCCTGCTTGTCGGTGAAGCGCCAAGGCACGCTCTGGTAGGCGAGCCCCTTGTGCGCCAGGGCCATCTTCACCCGCCAGCAGTACGGGCTCGCCTCACGCCATGGGGTTAAGGCTTAGCGATGAGTGGGCAGCGCGGTGGAGCCGCAACCAAACACGTCTTGTAGGGGCGGGGCTTGCCCTGCCCTTGGGCACCTACCAATGGCGCAAAATGTTTGCTAAAGAAACAAGAAATTAAGTTATTGAATTAGGGGTTAAGAATTGGCGAGACGTTTCCTAATGAGCGATGTTGAATGGTTCCTGTTGGGGTTGGCGCTGGCCATCGCCGC
>JBKQJL010000091.1:0-3492 GCA_052147975.1 Myxococcaceae bacterium | reverse complement strand
CTCTGCGTGGCATTGGTGGCCGGGGCGGCCGGCGCTCAAACCCAGGCGACGACGACGGCAACGACGCCGACAACCGACCATTGGACCGTGGACTCGGGACAAACGGTGGGCGACGGCGCCAACGTCGTCCGCGCCCAGGTCGCCTGGCCGGGCCTGTGGCTGGACTACGTCCACGGCCTCGGCTCGACATTCGACATCGGTGGTCGGTTGGCCCTGAACTGGGGTGGCCCGGTCGGCGAAGTGAGCAACACCGTCTTCAACATCGACATTCAGCTGCTCATCCGTGACCAAATCGCCGACTTCGGTGGCCTCAAGCTGGCCCTCACCTTCAACCCAGGCGTCATCATCTACACGAGCGGTGGGGCCACGGGCATCAACATCCCAGTGGGCGCGCAGCTGGGCATTCCCTTCAACGACCAACTCACCTTCAACGTGTCCTTCGAGGTGCCCTTCTACCTCGTCTTCGGGAACGGCCAGACCAACTTCGTCATTCCGCTGATGTTCGGTGGCGGTGTCGAATACAGACTGCAGCCGAACCTGCTGCTCACCTTCAAGCTGGCCATGGGCCCCTCCATTCCCACGTTGAGTGGGACGACCACCCAGTTCGCGCTGCAAGCGCTGCTCGGCGCGGCCTACAAGTTCTAGGCCCCGGTCCCCAGCGTTTGCAGTCGGCCCGGGCTCTGCGACTCTCCGCCGCGGTGGCCGCCCAAGGACAGGGGCCGCGGGTTGGCCCGCCCATCCGCGCCCGCACACTGGACGCTGTTGGCGGCTGCCCGCGCCGCGTGGGGGCGCGTTCTTGAGGCTGCACGAGCAGCTCGACGCTGCGGCGGCCGCAGTGCGCGCCCACGCCCCCGGTTTCTCGCCACAGGTGGGTTTGGTGCTCGGCAGCGGCCTGGGCGCAGTGGCCGACGGTTGTACCGGGGCGGTGGCCATTCCGTTTGCGGACATTCCCCACCTGCCGCCCCCGTCGGTGCGCGGGCACCCAGGGCGGCTGCTGTTGGGCACGCTGGCCGGGGTACAGGTGGCAGTGCTGCAGGGCCGTCTGCACTCCTATGAGGGCTGGAGCCCCGCGGAAGCCGCCTTTCCAGTGCGGCTTCTGTGCTGGCTGGGCATCCGGGCGCTGGTCCTCACCAACGCCTCCGGCGGCCTCCGAGAGGGGCTCCGAGCCGGGGACCTCCTCCTCATTACGGACCATCTCAACCTCTCGGGCACCAACCCCCTGGTTGGCCCCAACGACGAGTCCGTGGGCCCGCGCTTCCCGGACCTCAGCGCAGCCTACGCGCCCCGGCTGCGGGCGGGCCTCAAAGCCACCGCCGCCGAGCTCGGCATTCCTCTGGCCGAGGGCGTCTACGCCATGGTGGCCGGGCCCTCCTATGAGACGCCCGCCGAAGTCCGGATGCTGCGCCTTTTGGGGGCCGACTGCGTGGGCATGAGTACCGTCCCCGAAGTCCTGGCGGCGGTACACCAGGGCGTGCCGGTGGCGGCCCTCAGCTGCATCGCCAACCCGGCGGCTGGCCTGGGGCCAGGCCCCCTGCGGCACGAGGACGTCCAGGCAGCGGCAGGTGGGGCCGTCGAGACCCTGGCCCGCCTGCTGTATGGCTTTCTTCCGGCTGCAGCAAGCATGTAGAATTGAACCATGATGGCGGCGGTGGGGTCGGCATCCATGTCTGTAGCTCCAGGCAGCGTCCAGGACCGCCGCGACTCGCCGCGGGTGCCCTTTACGTTCCGCGTGCGGTGTGTCCAGGAGGCCGAGCCCTTCGAGGACACCACCGGCGACTTGAGCACCGGTGGCGTCTTCTGGGCCGCCGGCCACCCGGTGCCCTGTCGCGACGTCGAAGTGCGTGTCACCCTGCCCGGTCACGAGGAGGAGATTGAGGCCAGGGGCGAAATTATTGGCAGTCGCGAGCGGGGGGGCTCGCTCGGCTTTCACGTGCGCTTCGTGGAGTTGAGCACCGAGGGCGAGCTGGCCATTGCCCGCTACATCGACGAAGTCGTCATCGGCTGGGAGTAGCAAGCCGGTCGCGTCGCCAGTCCCGCCAGGGCGCACAAAAGCCCGGCCAGGCCGTAGTGCCGCTGCGTCAGCCACCACACAAAGGCGTCCCGGGAGATGAGCTCCGCCGTCAGGACGGCCACCGTGGCCAGCCCCAAGACGGCCACAAGGCCGGCCAGCTGCACCCGGCGCTGAGGGCTGCGGAGGCTGCCCAGTAGCCCGTACACCAGCGGGGCCAGGGCGATGAAGTTGGTCCACCAGCCCAAGGGAGAGAGGAGCGCCGTGGCGGCGAGCGCGGCCGAGGTGCCGGTGGCCCGTGCCTGTGCCGGCGCTGCCCGGGCCGCCCAGGCGGCCACCGCCAGAAGGGCCGTGCCGCCGAGCGCGACGCTGGCCAGTGGGCCGGTGAGCCCCTGCGGGCCGTAACGGCAGCCCAGTGCCCACAGCGACTGGTTTTGGGGGGCGCACAGCAATTCCGGGGTGCTTTGCCCGAGCACCGCCCACCACTGCTGCAGGGCCACCGGGCCCCACACCGGCAGCGCCAAGAGGGTGAGCGCCAGCAGCCAGCCGGCCAGGGCCAAAAGCCGTGGCCACTGGCGGGCCAGGAGGGCCACCGCGAGGAAGACGAGATAGGGCGGCTTGGTGAGGACCGCCAGCGCCCACAACAGTCCCGACAGCACCGGCCGGCGCTGCGCCAGGCGCTCGCTCAGGCCAATGGCGGCGAGGAGGAAGCCGTCCATTTGCCCCAGGGAGAAGAGGTGCCAGACGTACGGCAGAAGCAGCAGCAAGACGAGCGGGTGCAGCGCGCGTGTGGGGGGTGGGCTGGAAAGGCGGGCCGCCTCGCGGAGGAAGGCGAAGACGGCCAGCGCCGAGGCCAGCACCCAGGCCGCCTTCGCCGGCCGAAGCGGCAAGGCCCCCACCGGCGCGAGCAGCAGCCCCACCACCGGGGCGTACTTGAAGGGGAAACGCCCGTCCTCAGCCCGGTACAGCGACTCCCCCCGAAGGGCGCGGGCGCCGGCGGTGTGAAACACCTGAAAGTCGTTGGTGCGCAGCGCCGCCGCATTGGGAAGCGCAAGCACCAGAAGCCCGGCGCAAAGTGCTGCCCCGGGAAGCGTGCCGCGCGAAGAGGGAGTCAGCTGCAAGCCCCCCACTGTAGCAACCCGCCCTCGACGCGCTGGCAGCGAAGCGCCAAGGCGGGCCTGCTAAAAGGGGCCGCCATGGCCGACGAGGCGCCCATCGACTGGGAGGCACTGGCCCGCGCCGCCGCGCTGGCCCGCGGCCGCGCCTATGTGCCGTACTCCGCTTTTGCCGTTGGCGCGGCCGCGCTCTTCGAGGACGGCACCGTCACGAGCGGCGCCAACCTGGAGAATGCCTCCTACGGCCTGACGGTGTGCGCCGAGCGCCACGCGGTGGCGGCCGGCGTGTTGGGCGGCCATGGCCGACTGCGGGCCCTGCTGGTGCTGGCGGAGAGCCCGACGCCGGTGCCGCCGTGCGGGGCGTGTCGG
>JBKQJL010000090.1:0-14858 GCA_052147975.1 Myxococcaceae bacterium | reverse complement strand
GTGGCGCATACCACACGGGCTAAAGCACGTGGTGCCTCAAGTGGACGCCGCCGCTGGGGGCCGCACTCCCTGGCCCTCCGTTCAGCCCCGGAGGACAGCACCAAGGGGGGCACCGGCCGGCCGCCTTCGAGGGGGGCCCGGCGTCAGCCGTCTCGGGCTTCAAAAGTAGCGCTTGCGCTTGCTACTGGGCAGCACCCCCAGCACCTCGCGGTACTTGGCCACGGTGCGGCGGGCAATGTCGATGCCGCGCGCGCGGAGCAGCTCGACAATTTTCTGGTCGGAGTACGGGGTGGAGGTGTCTTCCTCGCCGACAATCAACTTGATGTGGTTCTTCACCGCCTCGCTGGCAATGTCATCCCCCGCCACCCGGGCGATGGAGGAGTTGAAGAAGTACTTCAGCTCGTAAATGCCCTGCGGGGTGTGCACGTACTTGCTGGTGGTGACGCGGCTCACCGTGGACTCGTGCATGCCGATGTCCTCGGCCACGTCCCGGAGGATGAGCGGCTTCAGGTGGGCGATGCCCTTGTCCAGAAAGTCCCGCTGAAATTTCACGATGGATTCGGTCACCTTGTAGATGGTGCGCTGGCGCTGGTGGATGCTGCGGATGAGCCACATCGCCGAGCGCAGCTTGTCCTG
This sequence comes from Myxococcaceae bacterium, assembly GCA_052147975.1. Classification (GTDB taxonomy): domain Bacteria; phylum Myxococcota; class Myxococcia; order Myxococcales; family Myxococcaceae; genus JADGRA01. The sequence continues at coordinate 14,222 of JBKQJL010000090.1, read as the reverse complement.
GATGAATTCCTTCGCCTTGCCGGGCTCCATCACGCCCTTGCGCAGCGCCTGGCGGTAGGCGCCGGAGATGCGCAGCTTGCTCAGCCCGTCGTCGTTGAGGACGACGGTGTAGCCGTCCCCCATCTTGTAGATGAAGACGTCGGGGGTGATGTACTGGGCGTCGTCGGGGGCGAAGTTGCGGCCGGGCTTCGGGTCGAGCTTGGCCAACAGCCGGGAGGCGTCGATGACTTCCTCGAGACTCAGTTTCAAGTCTCTGGCAATGGCCGGCAGGTTTTTGCTCTCCAGCGCCTTCATGTGGCGCTTAATCATCGTGCCCAAGAGCGCGGCCCGAGCGTCGTTGAGGCCGGCCACTTGAATGAGCAGGCACTCCTGCAGGTCCCTGGCCCCGCAGCCCTTGGGGTCGAGGTGCTGAATGCGGCGCAGTGTCCGCTCGGCCAGGCAGACGTCCACGTCGGCCTCGCTGGCCATGCGAATCAGGGGGTCGCCCTCCACGTCCGGCAGCCGCAGGTAGCCGTCGTCGTCCAGGTTGAAGAGGATGGAGTGGGCAATCCTCCGCTCGGCCTCATTCAGCTTTAAGAGGCTGAGCTGACTGGCCAAGTGGGCCGGCAAGTCCTCCTTGTCCACCAGGTTGGCCTCGAAGGACGGCAAGTCGTCGGTGGAGACGTTGCCCTTGTTGCTGGCGGTGGAGGGCTCGTTGAATTGGTAGCTGTTGAGGTAGGCCTCCCAGTCAATCTCGTTGGGGCCGTCCTCGCCCTTCACCTCCTCCGCCCGCTCGGGCGTCTTGGCGGCCAGCTCCTCCGGGCTGACTTCGGCGTTGGCCGCCTCGAGGGAGGCCTCCCCGGGGGCCTTCTCCGAGAGGTCCCCCTCCACCGTCTCGTCCGGCTGCTCGAGGAGGGGGTTTTGCTCCATCTCCTGCTGCACCTGGGCCACCAGCTCCATGTGCGAGAGCTGGAGCAGCTTGATGGCTTGCTGCAGCTGGGGCGTCATCACCAGCTGCTGCGACAGCTTCAGGCTCTGTTTGAGTTCCATCGCCATGGGGGGCTGTCGGCGTCCCTGGGGCGTCCAAAACGGGCCCCCATCAAGGACCATGCCAAGCTAACAGGAGCAGTCAGAGCCGTCCAGGCAACGCAGCCCCGACTCGGCCCTACAAAGTGTGGAAACCTCCCTAAATACGAAGACTTCCACAGGCACCTCACCCCGCATGTGGGGGGAAGCCGTAGGGCCGAGGCCCCTTCCGGGCCCCCCTTGGGGGCCTTCTCCTTGGGGCGCGTTGCCCCCCCAAAGGGGGGTGGGCGTGTTTTAGGCGCGCTCGTCCAGGACGAAGCGCTCGCCCAGGTAGACAGCACGGGCGTCGGCCGAGTCCGCCAACTCCCTGGGGGTGCCGTGGAGCAGCACCTTGCCGTGGGCCAGCAGGTAGGCCCGGTCGCAAATGCGCAGGGTGTCGCGCACGTTGTGGTCGGTAATGAGGACGCCCAAGCCCCGGGTGCGCAGGGCGGCAATTTGGCGTTGGATGTCGATGACGTTAATTGGGTCCACGCCGGCGAAGGGCTCGTCGAAAAGCATGAAGCGGGGGCGGCGGATGAGGGAGCGGGCAATTTCGGCGCGCCGGCGCTCGCCGCCACTCAGCTGGTCCCCCAGCGACTCGGCCACCTCGGTGAGGTGAAACTCCTCCAACAGGGCCTGGGCCGCCGCCTCGCGCTGGGCCCGGTTGTTACGCTTGTCCAGCTCCAGCACGGCGAGGAAATTCTGCCGCAGGGTGAGACGCCGAAAAATGGAGTCCTCCTGGGGCAAATAGCCGAGGCCGGCCCGCGCCCGGCGGTGGATGGGCAGCCGCGTCAAGTCCATTCCGGCCAGCGAGACGGTGCCGGCCACCGCCGGCACGAGGCCCACCACCATGTTGAAGGTGGTGGTTTTGCCGGCCCCGTTGGGCCCCAACAGCCCCACCACCTCGCCCAGGGAGACTTCCACGTGGACGTCGTCCACCACCCGCCGGCCGCGGTAACTCTTCACCAGGCCTCGGGCGATGAGTTGCTCGCTCATGGGGGCGGCGCCGCCTTCTTCATGTTGGCCTTCCGCTTCTCGTCCTGGCCTTTGCTGTCCAGCACCCCAATGGCGTTGTCCACGTCCATTAAGTCCGAGTCGACGTAGAAGGTAATTTTCGTGCCGGTCATCTCGTTGGTGCCCTGACGGCCCTGGGGGTGACCCGTGATGACGAGGACTTCCTTGGTGGTGTCGAAGTCTCCGACGTCGCCGCGCGCCCAGCGGTTGCCGTCCACCGCCTCCACGTTGCCGGTACAGACAATGCGCTTCACACGTTGACGTCCTTGTTGACGTAGTAGGCGACGGCGCGCTCGCACGTCATGTCGGTGTTGTGGCGCTTCACGTGCACGTGCCCCCCGCACACCATTTGCTCCTTACTGCCCTCCATCCGCCCGCGGTCGCATTGGATGTTGGCCGGGTTGACAAACTGCCCCTGCAGCGGCCCGGCGTCGGCGGCCGCTTGTGCCAGCGAGGCCGCCTTCTTCTTCTTCGCCGCGCGGCGCTCCTCCTGCCCTTGGCTTTCCAAGAGGGCGTTGACGGTGGTGACGTCCATCTGGTCCGAGCGGACGTGGAAGGTAATTTGCTCGCCCTCCAACAGGCTTGTCCCCTGACGGCCGCGGGGGTTGCCCGTCATCACCAGCACCTCGCTGACGTTGTCGTAGTTGCCGAAGTCCCCGGTGGCCCAGCGGTCACTGTCCACCGCCACCACGTCGCCAATGCACTCGAAGTGCGTCATGTCGTTGACGTCGCGGTTGGTGTAGTAGGCAATGAGTTTTTGGCAGGTAATGTCCGTGTTGTAGCGCTTCACCAGCACGTGCCCGGTGCAGACGAGTTGCTGCTGACTGCCCTCCATGCGGGCGAAGTCGCATTTGACGTCCACCGGGTTGTGGAAACCGCCGTCCGCGCCGGAGTGCCCGGCGACGCCGCCGTCGGCGGCCGCCAGGAGAAGCACCAGGGCAAGCGCACTCATGGCCCGCGCGTCCGCGTCTCGGGGTTTACAAACTCATACACGTCCGTGCGCAGGTGAATGTCAAAGGCGTCGGCCCGCAGCCAGAAGCCGTCCGGCCCTTCCACCGCCAGCTTGGAGGAGCCAGTGGCGCGCTGCTCGGGCGAGTTAAAAAACGCATGCTTCGTCTTTGCCACCACGCCCGTCGGCAGCTGCACCGTCACCCCGTCGGTGACTTCCACCACCCGGGTGAGGAGGTTGCCCACCGCCTGGGGCGCCTGCAGGTGGGTGGCCGGCGGCACCACCCCCGGCGGGGAGGGCGGCTCCGTCCGGTAGACGTCCAGCCGCAAGTCGCTGAAGTCCACGTCCGCGCTGGCCCGGTGGTACTCAATGAGGCTGCTCGAGCCCACCGCACTCAGCGTCGAGTTGTGGAAGTTGCGCAGCTTCACCTCGTGCAGCGTCACCTCGGGCGCCGTCTTGTTGGGCGGGGGCGGGACGGCACAGCCGGTGAGCAGCGCGGCGAGGGCGGCAAAGCGGCGCACGGGTGAGGCCTCCCTAACACACACTCTTCCACCGCTGGTGCATCCACACCCATTGCTCTGGCGCACGGCGCACGGCTGCCTCAATGGCGGCCGAGTAGCGCGCGGTGAGCTCCCGCACGTCCGCCTCGGCGTCCCCACTGTGCGGCACCTCCACCTCCGAGGCGCTCAGCCGGTAACGCCCGTCGGCCCGGCGCTGCAGAAAGCCCACCACACTCACCGCCCCGGTGCGCAGGGTGAAGTCCGCCGGCGCCCGGGCGGTGCTGGCCGGTGTGCCGAAGAAGGGGACGCCCACCGACTGCACGCGCGTGTCCTGGTCCACCAGAAAGCCCAGCATGCCGCCCCGGCGCAGCGCGCGCAGCATGGCCACCGCCGAGCCAGGGGTGCCCCGCAGAATGGTGCGCACCCCACCGCGCGCCCGGAAGGCCTCGGCCAGGGCCCCCAGCCGGGCGTCCACACCCTCCCGGGCAATGACGTGCAGCGGAAGCCCCAGCCGCACCAGCGCCCAGCCGAAGAGCTCCCAGTGCCCGACGTGCCCGCTGACGGCCACCACCCCGCGCCCTTGGGCCACCGCCCGCAGCAAGAGGCTGCGCACCGCCTCCGGCACCTCCAACAGCCTGTCCAGCTGGGCCTCGGACAGCCGCCCGGCCACCGCCGCCTCCAGTGCGCAGCGGCCGAGGTGGCGGAAGCAGGCACGGGCCAGGGCCCAGCGCTCGGCTTCCGTCTTCTCCGGAAAGGCCCGGGCCAACGAGGTGAGGGCCTTGGCCCGCTCCTTGGCCAACAGACGGAAGGCCACACTCCCCAGGGCGTCCCCCAGCGCCTGCGCCAGCCGCAACGGCAACAGGCTTGCCACCGCCAGCGCGCCGCGCAGAAAGGCGAAGCGCACCCAGCGCTTGAGGCGCTTTGCCAACGGGGGCGTCACGTGGGAAACCCTCGCCTCCAAAAGGCCTCCCTCTATGGCACAGCGCGAGTACAACTTCGACGGACTCGTCGGGCCAACGCACAACCACGCCGGCATGGCCCCGGGCAACCTCGCCTCCGCCGCCCACGAGGGCGAGGTGTCCAGTCCGAGGCAGGCCGCGCTGCAAGGCCTGGCCAAAATGCGCTTCATCGCCTCGTTGGGCGTGGAGCAGGCGGTGCTTCCCCCCCAGCCAAGGCCTTCGCTGCGCACCCTCCGGGCACTGGGCTTCACCGGCACGGACGAGGCGGTGGTGACGCGGGCGGCGAGGGAGGCCGAGCCGCTGCTGCGCGCTTGCTCCAGCGCGGCCTCCATGTGGACGGCCAACGCCTGCACCACCGCACCTTCCGGGGACACGGCCGACCGCCGGGTGCACTTCACGCCGGCCAACCTCACCGCCATGTTTCACCGCAGCATTGAGGCGGACACCACCCACGCCGTGCTGGCCAAGCTGTTTGCCGACGTCCGCCACTTCGCCGTCCACGCCCCGCTGCCGGGCGGCGCGCACTTCGCCGACGAGGGCGCCGCCAACCACAGCCGCCTGGCCGTCGCCGGGCGCCCGGCCGTCCACCTCTTTGGCTGGGGCCGCTCCAGCTATAGGCCCAGCCCCTTGCCGGCGCGGTTTCCTGCCCGGCAGACGCGCGAGGCCAGCGAGGCGCTGGCCCGGCTGCACCAGCTACCGGGCGCGCAGTGCCTCTTCCCCCAGCAGGCGCCCGCCGGCATTGACGCCGGCGCCTTCCACTCGGACGTGTTGGCGGTGGCCAACGAGGGCGTCCTCCTCGTGCACGAGCGGGCCTTTGTGGACTTGGAGGGGCTACTGGCCGCCTTGCGCGAGAAGCTGGGGAAGGCCTTCACCCCGGTGGTGGCCAGTGAGGCCGAGCTACCGGCGGCCGAGGCGGTGGCCGCCTACCCCTTCAACAGCCAGCTTCTCACCCTGCCCTCGGGCGCCATGGCCCTGGTGGCGCCGGTGGAAAGCCGGGAGAGCCCCACCGCCCGGGCCTTCCTGGAGCGGGTGGTGGCCGAGGACAACCCGGTGCAGGCGGTGCATTACCTCGACGTGCGCGAGTCCATGCACAACGGCGGCGGCCCGGCCTGCCTGCGCCAGCGCATTGTCCTCACTGACGCCGAGGCCGACGCGGTGAAGGCACGGGTGTTTTATAACGCGGCGTTGGACGAGGACTTGAGCGCTTGGGTGAGGCGCCACTACCGGGACCGCCTGGTGCCGGAGGACCTCCGCGACCCGGCCCTGGCCAGGGAGGGCATGGCCGCCCTGGACGAGTTGACGCGGCTATTGCACCTGGGCAGCGTCTACGACTTCCAGAAGGCCTGACGCCTCACTGCGGGCGCCAGGAAGCCCGCGCGTCGTCTCCGCCGCCATCGCCCTCGCCCGCGTCGCGCCGGCCGCCGTCACGCGTCCCGCCGTCGTCGTCACTCTCCGTGCCGCCGTCCTCGTCTTCCACGCCTCCATCGTCGTCGTCCACCCCGCCGTCGTCGTCGTTGGGGCCGCCGTCGTTCACGCCGCCGTCGGCCACGGCCAATGCGCCCACCAGTTGCTCCACGCTGCAGCCGAAGGACGTCCCCAGAAGGAGAAGCCCCAAGGCCAACGGCACGAAGGAGGCGCGCATGGGGCGTTACCTTCCGAGCGCCGCGTCGATGTTGGGCTGCTGAATGCTGTGCGGGTGCGCCTTCCGGAAGCGCGCCGCGCGGCGGGTCGCCTCGGCCCGGTGTCCCTGGCGGACGAGGAGGCGAATGGTGAGCGCCTCGCGCTCCTCCACCAGGAGGCCCGCGGGAAACTGCTGGGCGTGCTGCTGCAGCAGCGCCTGGGCCTGGCCAAGCCGTCCCTGGGCAATGGCTGCGCGGGCAGCGTCCAACAGCGCGCGCTCCTCGCCCAGCGCGTCGAGCTCCCTGGGCGGAGCCTCCACCGCCGCTGGCAAGGCCGTGGCCACGGGAGCCGCCGGGGCCGCGGGCACCGGCGGCGCCACCACGGGCGCCACCGCCGGGCGGTGAAGCAGGGCCTCTTTGGCGGCGGCGGCCTTTTGGTGGGTACGCACCTCGACGTAGGCGACGCCGCCGCCGGTGACGGCGGTGGCCGTCACCACGGCCACCACCACGGCCTTCTTGAGGAGGAGGGCCTTGGTGAGGGCGCCCAAAAGGCTTTCGGCCGGGACGGGCGCTGCGCCGCCGCCCGCGGAAACGGCGGTGGCCACCGCGCCGGCGGCCCCGAGGCCGGCGGCCACGCCCAGCGTCTCGGCCAGGTGCATCCGCACTCGCTCTTTGGCCCCCTCGGGCGGAGCGAGGGCCTCTGCGTCCGCGCGGCAGAGGGCCTCCCAGCCCTCGGGCAGTCCGTTGTCCACAGCGTCACTCATTGCCCGCCTCGCAGGACGGCGGCCACCTTGGCCCGGCCCAACCTCAGCCGGGAGTAGACGGTATTCAACGGGACGTTGAGCTCCTCGGCAATTTGCGGCACGGCAATTCCATGGAGGTCGTGCATCACCACCACCGCCCGCTGCTGGAGGTCAATCTTCCCGAGTGCGGCGTGCAGCGTTTGACTGGCCTGGCGGGACTCCAAGGCCGCCTCCGGGCCCTGGCCGCCGTCCGCCACCTCCAAGGCCGGCTCCTCGAGGTCCACCTCGTGCCGGCGCTGGCGCCGCCTTTGCGCGGCCACGCGAAAGGCAATGCCGAGCAACCAGGGGCGAAGGGGGCGAGAGGTGTCGTACGTCGCATAGCGTCGGTGAGCCACCACAAACACGTCGTGCACAGCGTCTTCCACGTCTGCGGCCGGCACGCCGAGGCGCCGCAAGTAAAGCCAGACGCCTTCAAACTCGGCGTCATAGGCGGCCGCAAAGTCCAGGGCAGGTGCCACTTCGGCCTTCGGGGCCAGGGTGAGGGCAGCGGACACTCCACTTGTCTTTTGTCCGTTGTCCGTCACTTCCGTCACCCTTAGAAAAGCAGGAAGAGTCCAGCACCGAGACTCAACGCAAAGGTGGGCGACGTCCACGCCGTCAGCGGCGCGGGTTCCGCCCCCACTTGAAGCCGCGTCTGGACGGCGTTGACGAGGCCGGTGGCTTGAAGCCTCAGCCCAACCGGGTGTGCAAACACCCAGTCCCACTGTCCCCGGACGCCGAAGGCCAGCACCCAGCTGGTGGAGCTACTCACCGTCGCGTAGCCCTGGCCCTGAGAGGTGAGGGGCCCGGTTTGCGCCACGGCGCACAGGCCAAAGCCGCCATAGGTGCCACAGCCCACCAGGGCGGCCGTCACGAGGCTGCTGGAAATGGTGCCGTGCTGGAAGGCAAAGGACGTGGAGGGCAGCCAGCCCACCTCGAGCTCCAACGAAAAAACCCGGAAGGCCACCCCACCGTGCACGAGGACACCGAAGGCCCGCTGCGGCACGAGGCCCACCGTCCACTCGGCCGCTGCCCCCACAATGCCGTGCCAGGGCCGCGCGTCCTGAGAAGCGGGTGGAGAGGGAGCCTCGGCAGCCGGCGCGGCCACCACCGGAGCAACCGGCAAGGGCTCGGGCAACGGCGGCGTGGCCGTCGGCGGCGCGCCGGCGTCTGTGCCTTCTGCGGCGACGGCCACGGCCACCTTAGGCACAGCGGGGGCGCCGGCGTCCGGCCCCAGGGGAGGCGCCGCAGCGGCCAGCGCTTCTGCCCCCGCGTCGGGAGGCGTCGCCGCGCCAGTGGGCGGCTGCGGCAGTGCCGGTGTCGGCGGGGGCGGTGGCCGCACGGAGGAAGCGCGGGGCGTGGCGCTGCCGGCCCCCGGGCCGGAGGAGACGCTTCCCGCGAAGGCAGCGCCAGCGGTGGCGGCGCCCGCCGCGAGGCCGGCGCTGGGACTGGCCGTCTCGGCTGAGGACGTCGCCGGCGCAGCGTTTCCCGGCACCGGCGGCAGCGGGGGCACCGGGTGGACACGCGCCGGGGGCGGCTGGGCCAGTGGGTCAATGGCCAAGGCAATGGCCAGCGCCATGGCCGAGCCGAGCTCCTCGCACGTCGGCCCAGAGGCGGAGAGCTCCCGGACGCCGAGGCTTTTGTGGCTGCGGGTGTCGCGCAGGTGAATGCGGGCGTGAAACGTCCCGCCGCTGGCGGAGAGGACGGCGGACACGCGGCGGCGCGCATTCGCGTCAAAGGGCGAGTAGCCGAGAATGCTGCTGACGGCGCGCCGGAGCTCCTTCTCCGAGGGGCAGCCGTGCGCACCCGCCCCTCGGGTGACGTCCAGCGAGGCGTGGCTGTGGTGTGCCGTCGTCGCCGCCCCGCCCAGTGACGGAAGAAACAGCGCGCCCGAGGCAAGGAGTGCGCGGCCCGGCCATGGCGTCATCCTCGCGACATCTCCTGCTCTTGGCAGCCGGAGTCCGGCGGGGCAGAGCAACTCTCCTAAGCGGAAGCCCGAGGCTAACCCAACCCGGCACGCTTTCCCGCCCCGGCGCCACAGTGTCCGCGGCCTGTTGGGAGCCTCGCGCTACTGGCCTGTTGCCGGCGTCGCCGCTTTTTTTCGGCGGTGCCGGCCAGACGCTACGGGTCGCGGCGCGCCAGTTGCGTCGCGATGTCGTCCGCCTGCCGAAGGGACAAGGCCACAAAGGTGAGCGTCGGGTTTTCGGTGCCGGCGCTGGAAACTGGCTGCCGTCCGAGATGAAGAGGTTGGCCATGCGTCTGCCCGTAGGTATTGCAAACGCCGTCGCGCGCCTGGGCGCTCTGCCGGCAAGTCCCCAGGTTGTGCGAGGCACCGCCAGGCCGGCGCGAGCGGCCAGCGCCGCCTTCGGCCACCTCGGCGTCGGCCGTGGCCTTGGCGTCGAGCGCTGCGACGACTTTCCGCCGAGGCCAGTGGCAAACAGCGTGGCACCGCCGCTGAGCTTGAGAAGCGCTCGACGCGAAATGACGGAAGGGCGCTTGGGCATCCCCCACCCCCGCCTTTGCCTGGCCTCAACTATTGCGCCGGGCCGCGCGCCGGTGGAGCGCGCCGAGGAGGCCCAGCGCCAGAAGGACGGCCGCCCCGGCGCCTCCCGTCGGGCCCTGGCCGGTGACGTTGAAGCAGCCGTAGGCCGGCGGCGGGACGCTGCCGGCGCCCGGGTCATTGGGGTCAAGCCCCTCTTTGAGGTAGCCAATGTACGGGCTCCCCTCCCCTTCCAACGCGGCCAGCGCCGTGTCGAGGGAGGGAATGCTGCAGCAGACGAGGCCGCGGGCCCGCATGGCCAGCCCGAAGGGCGTCGTCACCGTGCCGTAGCCGGTGACGCCGTTGGCGTGGCAGATGGCGCATTGAGGCGTGTAGGAAAGCGACAGCTGCGTTTGGATTTCCGCCGGGTAGGTGGGCGAGGCCGCGGCCGGCCCAGCGGGCAGCAGCAACAGCAGGGCTAAGGCCAGGGGAAGCATTCTCAAGGAGGCGCCGCTCATAGGTAGGTGTGCAGCTGAATGAGGAAGGAAAAGGTGTTGGTGGAGCTGGTTGCCGTCGGCTGGTAGCGGTACAGGCCGTCGAGGCGAATGTCGGTGTGGGGCAGGCAGAACCAGTCGATGGTCATCCACGTGCCGACGCCCGTCCCATTCACCCCGTAGCTGGTGAGTGTCTCGAGCGCCGGAGCGAAGTGCAGGCCCTGGATGGGCTCCCAGTCCACTTGGAGCCAAGTGGTGCCGTTGGACTGGACAACCCCGCTGCCAAGCGTGCTGTTGAGGTAGACGTCCGCCTCCACCAGGACGACGACTGGCTCGATGGGAGCCCAGCGGGAGAAGGCGCCGTACACCTGGCGCAGCGTGGGACTGGGGGCGGACAGCGAGAGGTCAGCGCGCGTCACCAGGGCGCTGAAGCCGACGCTGGTCCGCTCCGCCACCGGCACTTCCACAAGCCCGCTGAAGCCGCGCTGGCGGTAGGCGTCCGGGCTGATGTTGAGGTTGCCGAGGATGGCCAGCACCTCGGTGCGCACTTTGCCGTTGTCGAAGGCCACCGAGAGGCCGGACTGCTGGTCGACGTTGATGTCAGTCTGCGTGTTGCTGCGCACCCAGGCCGTGTGCTCGACGTTGCGCAGCCCGAAGGGCAGGTTAATTCGCCCCAGCCGGATGAGCAGGCTGTCGTCGAGCTGCAGGCCCACCCAGTAGTCGCGGGCCAGGAGCTGCTCGGTGTCGCCCCGGTTGGAGACGATGGCGGCCAGGTCCGTGTAGGAGGACGTTCCCCAACCGAGGGAGCCCGCGGCGCGGAAAATACCCAGCTTCAACTCGGCCCGGGCGTCGAGCAGCATCATGAGAAACTGCTGGTTGCTGGCGGTGATGGCCGCTTCGCTGGGGGTGGCCGCCGTCGTCTCCGTCACCCAGAATTCGGCCCCGCGGAATGTCACTTGGGCGAGCAGCCAGTCCGGCAGCGGGACGAGGCCGAAGGCGAAGTTGGCGTAGGACGGCGCTTCGTCCCCCTTGAAGGGCGAGCCGTAATTCATCTGCATCAGCAGGACGTCTTGGGCCCGCCCGTAGTCCGTCAACAGCCCGGCCCCGGAGGGGTCGACGTGGCACACCCCGCAGCCGGTGTAGTCATGCCTTATCATCCACGGGTAGGCCTCGGCAGACGTCGGCCAAGCCAGCAGCGCCAGGGCGAGGGCCAACAGCCCTGCCGACAGCCCGGTGGCGTTGGGGCCTCGCGCGCTCCGCGCCCTTCTGGCCTCTACGACTCCACGAGGTGGAAGCTGACGGTAATTTCCACCGGCGGCTTCACCGTGATGCCCAGGTAGGTGGGCGTGGCGATGTCGTAGTCGTTCATGTTGACGTGGACGTCGCCCTGCACCTCGTAGGCGTTGCCCCTGCGGACGGCCTTGTAATGGAACGTCACCGGCCGGGACTTGCCGTGGATGGTCATGGTGCCCGGCGCCGTCGCGTCGACGCTCGCACCGTCCCCGGGGAATTTGAGGCCGGCGCGCGGCACCACCAGCTCGGCCGTCGGGTACTTGGCCGACTCGAGGTATTTCTCCTGCATGTGGGTGTCCCGCATGCCGATGCCCGTCGAAATTTTCGCTACCGGGACGGTGAGCACGAGCTCGTTGCCCTTGTCGGCCGTCTGAAGCTCGTTGCCCGTCCCCTCGATGCGCAAGCCGCCCGGGCCGCTGCAGGAGAACGTCACTTTGGCCTCTCTGGCCTGAAGGGCCGCGAACACCAGGCCCGGCACGGCGCACAGCAGCGCCACCACACTCCAATGAAGACGACTTCGACGCATGACAGGGACCTCCAAGAAAAGAAGACGTGTTTGCTGCTGCTGGGTAATGCTTTGACTTCGCTCCGCGGCGAGCCCCCAAAGGTGGTTGTCCCATTCGCAGTCCTGAGGACACCGCTCAGGGCAAAGCGATGCGCCCGGGAGCACCGTTGGTGCCGGCTTCGGTGTGACAGCTGTTGCAGTCGCCCGAGCTGACGGGCGTCGTCATGGCCCGCGTCCCGCCGTCAAACGTCACCACTGCGGTGATGGGGAAGCCGGGCACGTTGCCGTAAAAGTTGCCGTTGCCATTGGCGGTGAACGACACCGAGGCACCGGAGCTGTCCGTCACCGTCACCACCGCGCCGGCCGAGGCCGACGCCACGCAGTCATTCGGCTCGTGGCCGGTGGGGTAGACGGTGCCCCCGGCGTTGAAGCCGGGGCCGCCGTTGGCCTGGTGACAGGAGACGCAGGCCTCGCCGGGCCGCATGTCTCCGCCCTCCGAGCCAGTGTACGTCTGCCCGCTGGTACAGACGTCCGGGCCGGAGAAGGCCGGGTCGACGGCCACCGTGCCCGCGTCCGGGACGCTGCTGCAGGTGCCGGCCGGCATGCCCGCGTCCACCCAAGCGGCGAAGGCGGTTTGCTCGGCGGCCGGCACGCCGGGGTTGGGGCTGGGCGGCATGGGCGCCGTGGTGCTGGCCATGCGCACCACCGCCCGCTGCCCGTTGCTTTGGCTCGGGTAGCTGGGTGAAGGCGCCTGGAGCGCGGCCAGCGTGTTGAGCGACTGGGGAGCCCCGTTGGCGGTGGGCGAGCCGTGACAGCCAAGGCAGCTGGCGACGAGGACGTCGCCGGCAGCGCAGGGGAGGTCCAGCGAGGCGGCCGAGCCGCCGGTGCCGGCGTCCCCGGTGGTGGAAGCGGCCCCGGTGTTGTCGCCCGGCAAGGCCGTGGACTGGCCAATGCAGCCGGAGGCCAACAAACACAGGCCAACCGTGAGTGCGACGAGGGCGAAAAAGGGCGAGCGCATGCGGTGAGGGGGTTTGCCGGTGAGTGTCCAGACGTTTTGAAAAGCGCCGTCAGGACGTTGCGGCGGAAGGAGTGTGTTGACTACCTCGTGCGCGTGGTGGGCCGGGGTACGTTGACGTGGCCGAGGGACGCAGTCGCTGGGGAATTCATACGAGGCATTGTCCTAAGGGTCCCCACTCCGTCACTTCCCCGGGGCCGTGCGCGCCATGGGCGGCTTAGGGAGGAGGCAACGTCACGCGCCCCGGCGCGCCGTTGGTACCGGTTTGGGTGTGGCAGCTGTTGCAGTCGCCTGAGGGGACGGCCGTCGTCATGGCCCGCGTCTTCCCGTTGAAGCTGACCACGCGGTAATGGGGAAGCTGAGCGAGGCATTGCCGGAGAAGTTGCCGTTGCCGTTGGCGGTGAAGGACGCCGTTGCCCCGGTGCTGTCCGTCACCGTCACCACCGCGCCGGCCGAGGCTGAGGCCACACAGTCGTCCGGCTCGTGGCCCGTCGGGTACACCGTCCCTCCCACGTTGAAGGTGGGGCCGCCGTGCGTCTGGTGGCAGGCGATGCAGGCCTCCCCGGGCCGCATGGTGGCGCCCTCCGAGCCGGTGTACGTCTGCCCGCTGGTGCATTGGGCCGGAGCATTGAGGGGGTCCGGCGGCCCAGCGTCGGGCAGCCCACCGTCGGTGGTGCAGCTGCCGGACGGCATGCCCGCGTCCACCCACGCAGCGAAGGTGGCCTGGTCCGCAGCCGAGGGCGCCGCGTTGCCAGTAGGCGGCATGGGCGAAGTGGTGTCCGCCATGCGCACCACCGCGCGCTGGCCGTTGCTTTGCCCGGGGTAGCTCGGGGAGGGGCCCTGCAGCTCGGCCAACGTCACCAGGGACTGGGGCGCGCCGCCGGCCGGCGTCGGCCCGTGGCAGGCCCAGCAGTAGGTGGACAGCAACGCATAAATGTCGCACGGCACGTCCACCACCACGCCGCCGTCGCCTCCGCCCCCGCCCGCTCCGCCCGCGTCGCTGCCGCCGCCTGCGTCCCGGCTGCCCGCGTCGCCGGGAGCCGCCCCGCCATCGGAGAGGCACTCAGCGCCCGGAAACCCCGCGTCGACGTAACTGGCGAAGGCGGCCTGTTGTGCGGCGGTGGGCGCCGGGTAGCCGGAGCCGGCCGGCGGCATGGGCGCGGTGCTGCTGGCCATGCGCGCCAGCATGCGCACGGCGTTGCTTTGGCTTGTGTAGCCTGGCGAGGCGGCGGCCAACTCGGCGGGCGTCACCAGGGACTGGGGCGCACCGCCCGCCGGCGTCGTCCCGTGACAGGCCCAGCACGAGGTGGACAACAGGCCGAAGACGTCACAGGGCAAGTCCGTGGACAGAATGACGACGCCGCCGTCCGTCGTGGCGCCCGGCGTGCCGCCCACGCCGCTGAGGCTGCCGGCGTCCGTGGCGACGTCCAGGGCGGACGGCCCCGCCTCGCCGAGGCAGCCCGGGGCGACAGCCGCCGCCAGGGCAGCCACCAGGGAGGCGACGAGGCCGTACCTGGGGGCAGCTTCACCACGGGGTTGTTGCATCGGCAGGCGCTCCCACAAACGGGC
>JBKQJL010000089.1:0-6988 GCA_052147975.1 Myxococcaceae bacterium | reverse complement strand
GATTGTCTCCGGGCATAGTTCGGGGTCTCCGGCGAGGGTTGGTCTAGACACCCAAACCGTAGCCGGGCCTACCCCGGGCTATGCCTCTTCAAATCCCGTTTTCACCCACTCCCAAGCGACAAGACCCAGATATTTATGGATCTGGAGGCCAATTTGGAGTCCAGCAGGGAAGCCTCTTGAGCTTTGCACGGCACGGCCTTCGTGTAGTTGGCACGTGCCTCAAACACGCGAAGCTCGATGGCCGTTGGCGGGACGTCCTCGTGGTCGAACGTCTCCTGGCGGAGAATTGGACTAGAGGCAGGGGTAAACGTTATCCAGATTCCACTTGTCGCCGTTGAACGCTTCATTGGTGCTTCAGCCGGCGGAGTGCCCCAGACGTACGCGCCGGTGCTGGAGCTCGCTACGTTGTTAGGGTGAGAGCTTCGCGAGCAGATTCTCAATCGCTTCCGAGACGTTTCGCACGATCTGCTGTGCGGACGCCGTGACCGTCGCCTGCGCATTTCTCGCGAGAAGCAGATCGGCTTTCGCCGTCGCCCGTTCCCCAAGCGCGAGTTCGGCCTGCGCGCGACCGAGCAACAGACGCGCCGTGTCCTGCTTTCCGGGCCGCTTCATCAGCCCGCGCGTGAACGCGTCCCGCGCATCGCCATAGCGTTTGGCGCCGAGATACGCACTGCCTAGGCGTAGCGACGCCGCGTAGCTCGCGGGCAACGCTTGTTCTCCCGATTCGAGCGCTGAGACGACGCGCGCGAGGTCGCCGAGCTCTTGTGCGGCAGTGAGCCGAGCGCGGTCGCGCGCTTCACGCAAGTCGCGGTTTGCGGTCAGGGGGAGCGACTCGATGTAACGCAAGCACTGCTCCGCATAACGCTTGGCCGCTGGAGAATCGCCCGCGGAAGATTCGGCTGCAACGAGAGTAGTGTAGAGCCCGTAGCGATCATCCTCCTCTGCAACATCAAGCGCGAGCGCCTCGGTGCCAAGCCGTTCGAAACGAGCCACCACATCCCGCCCGGCGTTCGCGGCGGGGTCGAGAGCGCAGCCCAAGCCGGTCGAAACCGCCCCCACGAAGGAGCGGTCCCTCGGCATCGAACTGGTCATCACGAGAGCCCGAGAGACGCAGTCGGCTGGGTCCGTCAATTGGAGCGCTTGGAGAAGTTGGCCCTCAGCGTCCCATCGCCCCTTCCACGCCTCGCCCCCTTGCGCCAGGGCCTGGCGATAGGCTTGTGCGGCCCCGCGTTCATCTCCTGCGAGCAACCTCGCGTCGCCGAGCAGCAACGACTTCTCGGGCGATTCCTTAGGGAGAGGCGCCTGCACACTATCCAAGAACGCGGCGAGCTCTTGCACGTTCATGCTTCCCCACGCCGTCTCGACCATGGCGCCCTTTGAGTCGAGGACGTAGACAGCGGGGAGTGCCTTCACGGGATTCGTCGGCAGAAACTTATCGTTCTCGGGATTGTCGACATTGAGGTCGAGCCAGATGAATCGCTCAGAATAACGGGAGAGGTCGGGCGAGTGCGTAGTCGCCTTCATGAAAATGCACGAATTGCACCACGGGGCCCATAGTTCGACGAAAAGGGGCAAGCCCTTCTGGGCGGAGAGCGCCCGTGCCGCCTGGAAGTCATCGTGAATGAAGGAAACCCCTTCGGCGTCTGCGCGCACGCCCGGGGCAGCCGGCGGGTCGGACGCACCGGGGGTAACACCAGCGGTGCTGCCGTAGGCAGAAAGGACGAGGAGCGCACCGGCGCACGTCAGGGGAGAAGACCAACGGCTCATGGCAGGCTCCGCTGCCTTTCCGGATTCCAGTTGAGGTTGTACGTGGCGCTACCGATGCGCCCTTTGATGGCCTGGGGGGTAATGGTGAAATCGTTGTTGCTGCCGCCCATCGAGCCGGTGACGCGTGCGCCCCCGGCGGGCTCCATGGCGATGATGGCGCTGAAGGGAATTTCGCCCACCATCCCTTCGGCCTTGTCGCCGCTAATGCTGATGTCAATGCCCTCCTCGGTGTTCCCCTCGCCCCTCAAACGGCCGCCCGCAACGCTGAGGTTAATGCGGGCGCCGATGATGGAGCGGCCTTGAACGGACTCCGAGATTGGGCCGCGGCTGCCCGCTCCCTTAAGGTCATTTCCCGTCGCCATCGAGGCCGAGGCGAGGTTCCACACGGGCGGAGGCCCGGCTGGCTCGACCAGCGTGGCCGTGGCACAGGCCAGCAAGGCAACACAGGGCAACAGAGCAACCGGATGGCTACGACGCATGAGCATCCTCCTAGTTCTAAGAGTCTGCCGTTTCCCCTCGCCAAGCCGGCGGGCGGAGCATCCGCCCGCTCGACGCGACCGGCGCCACCTCCGCGACATCAATCCATACGAGCGTGGGGCCCGATCGCGCGACATTGTCAGCTCGCCTAGGCACCACGCGCCGCCGTGTGGGGACCATGAGGCCAGAGAACTCTTTTGGGGCGTGACAGTAGTGCGCGGCTTTCGCCCAAGAGCCGACAACCTCAGCCGTATAGTCGAGCCGCCGAAGCAACCCCGCCGTGTCGAAATAGAAGACTTGCTCTTGGCTGTGCGTGGGCACCTCGGGAGGAAAGCGGACGCGAAGCCTTCGCCACTCCTCGTTACCCTCCCTCCACGGGGAAACCTCCTCGGTTGCAAACCCAGGGCTGGCGAGCAGAAACGGCGCGCACAAGTAATTCCAGATTGCGT
Organism: Myxococcaceae bacterium; assembly: GCA_052147975.1. Classification (GTDB taxonomy): domain Bacteria; phylum Myxococcota; class Myxococcia; order Myxococcales; family Myxococcaceae; genus JADGRA01. The sequence goes on along the minus strand of JBKQJL010000089.1, from coordinate 4,295 downwards.
ACCCGGCGAAGTAGAGGAGGTCGAGGTGGTCCCAGAAAAGCGCCCGCCTGGTCGACGCGAAGGCCAACCGCGGCGCACGCCGTTCCCGCACTACCTCGCCGGCGTGAGTCTCAATGCGCACGACGGCGGGGTGAAAGACGCCGCGATGGCCCGGCTCCGGGTAGTTGGACAGCATTGCGCGCGGGCGCGAGCAGTCGACGAAGCCCTCCAGGCCGTTGAGGGTTCGGCGCTGCCACTTCCAGTCGAAGAGCAGTCCGCCGGACGAAACGCGAAACTTCAACCCACGCAGCTCCCGCCAGCGGGGCAGCCCACCGTGCGCTGCCATTGCGAGGTCAAGGAGGTCTGGCATGTGCCCGGCTGAAGCGTCCTGCTACACAGAGTAGCTTGACAATATAAAGTCAACTTTAGATAGTCAAGCCTTGACTACCGGAGCTGCTGAGCGGCGGAGTTATGGCCAGTACTGCGGCTTGGCCAGAGCGCTCGACCTCATCGGCGACCGCTGGACGCTGCTCATCATTCGAGAGCTCCTCGTCGGGCCTCGGCGCTTCCAAGAACTTCAGGCCGGCCTGCCCGGAATCGCCACCAACCTGTTGACCCAGCGCCTGCGGCAACTCGAGCAGGACGGTTTGGTATTGCGTCAACTCGGCCAGCAACCCAAAGCCGGGACGACTTATGCCCTCACCACCTTTGGCCTTGGCTTGCGGCCGGTAACGGACGCCCTGCTCCGTTGGAGCTCGCCCACCATGGTGTCCGGCCGTGGAGACGACGCGTTTCGCCCCGACTGGCTTGCCTTCTCCTTGCCGGCGCTTCTCCGGGGGCGGCCGAAAGTCCCAACCCGGGTTGGTCTCGAGGTGTGTGGCCAACACTTGGTCGTCGAGGCTGCCCTAGATGGCGTCCACGTGACGCTCGGCCAGAGCGAAGGACTCGATGCGAGCTTGCGCGGCCAGCCCGAAATCATCCTCGCGCTCGCGGCAGGCGTTCTCGATTTTGATTCTGCCATCCAGTTTGGCGCGACCACCACCGGGTCCAAGGAGGCACTCCACCGAGTCTTTGGGCCCTCAGGCGCCAGCCTCCATCCAGGGGTGACGCCACGAAGAAGAAAGCTAGGGCCTAGGAGACGTGGCCAATGAGCAACCGAGGGCCTCCGACGGATAAGCAACGACTGCTGGTGGTCGATGACCAACCCTTCTTTCGTGAATTTCTCCGGGAGAAGCTGGAAGAACTAGGGTACCTGGTCGCCACCTGCGGAGATGCGGCGGGCGCCCTGCGCACTGTCGAGGCCTCGGAGACCCCACTCGTCGTTCTACTTGACCTGATGATGCCCGAGGTCAGCGGCCTTGAGCTGCTGCGGGCGCTCACAGCACAGCGCTGCGCCTCACGGATGCGAGTGGTGTTGATGTCGGCACACCACTCGGTGGAAGGGGCGGCCCTCTACCACCCCCTGGTGGTCGGGCGCGCCCAGAAGCCCGTTGACGTCGATGACCTCCATCGCCTGGCAACCGAAGCGGCACAACAGCTCCGTGCCTGAGAAGCCCGGTGAATCCTGAACGGCCCCCCTGGTTTCCCGCGGCGCTGTTTCCCTTCGTCAGCCGCTTCGCTGACGTCTCGGGCTGTCGGGTGCACTACGTCGATGAGGGCCGTGGGCCAACGCTTCTCTTACTCCACGGCAACCCCACCTGGTCTTTCCTCTACCGCAACGTCATCCCAGCTTTGTCCGACCGCTTTCGCTGCCTGGCGTTGGACTACCCGGGGTTTGGCTTGTCCCAAGCACGGCCGGGCTACACTTACATGCCGGAAGAGCACGCTTCGGTCGTCGAGGCCTTCGTCAAGCAGCTCGACCTCTCAGCCGTCACCCTAATGGTGCAGGACTGGGGTGGTCCAATTGGCTTTGCCGTCGCGATGAGAAACCCAGAACGGTTTCGTGCCTTCGTGATTGGCAACACCTTCGCCTGGCCCGTCAATGGCGATCGGCACTTCGAGCGGTTCTCCAAGGCCATGGGGGGGCCCATCGGCGGCTTCCTCATTCGCCACGCGAACGCCTTCGTCAACCTCATGATTCCCGCCGGCGTCAGGCGCCATAAGGTTCCCTCGGAGGTGATGCAGGCTTACCGCCGACCCTTTTCGACGAAAGAATCGCGCCTGCCGACGTGGATTTTCCCCCGCGAAATCCTCCGGAGCCGCGCCTTTCTGCAGAAAGCGGCCGACGGCCTCGCGCGACTCAGGGAACTGCCGGCGCTGATTGTGTGGGGAGACCGCGACATTGCCTTCCGCGCAACTGAGCGCGAACGGTTCGAACGCGCCTTTCCAAACCACCGCACCATCATCCTCAAGGGCGCTGGTCACTTCATCCAAGAGGACGCACCCGACGAGATCGCCTCAGCCATTCGGAACTGGCTCGCCGCCTGACACTCGGCTCCAGATGGAGCGCGGACTATGAAGAGGGCCGCGGTCCGTTCAACGGGTTATGCAACTGACGCTATCGACCCAGCGAGCGTTACCTGCGCCAGGTCATTCCTTGTCGAGCGACTCATCCTGCCCGGCACCGGCAGGCTGTACGCGCCTAGGAGGCACCTCAGTCTTTGAAGGGTTCGAATCCCGGCAGGGTCATTTGACGCGCTCTGTTTCAGAGGAGAAGTCGCCGGTTCTTGAACTGGCAGCACACCTGGCAGCAGAAGAGCTCAGGTTTAGCGCCCGGCCCCTCATTCAGTCGCATTCGCTGGGGCGCCTGCGGCGCCGAAAACTGGCGCAGCTTGGTCCGGGGACGCCAGGGCTCCTTTGCCTCTTCGGGAGGCTGAGAAACGGGGCGTTGAAGCCTCGGCTCGCTGCTCAAACCCCGACCTGCTCACGGCCCGCTTCGCTGGCTGCAGCGTTGGCCTCGCCCAGTCCCACCCCATGAACTCCGACAAAGAGAAGCGCGAGAAGCTGGAGAACCTACTCCTCGCACTCGCTGAGATGATCGACCTCGACATGGGCCGTCCGCTGCGCGCTGCGCCCCCCGTCGCTGCCTCGTGCTCGATTGTTGCCCGCTGAGCTTCGGGTCCGTACTCCTGCTCGTCGTAGGCGACGGCGAGACTTCGCGCACTGCTTGCCGCGAGCGGCATCCCCTATGCCGGGAAGCCCATGATCGCGATTTACGAACCGATGTACGACTTCCAGCAGACTCTCTCTGACAACAGAGGTTCCCAGTGGCGGTGTCGAGCGACTCTCTAAGCCGAAGTCGGCGCGCCGAAACTACATCACGCATCGTTCAGGTTGACATCTGATGCGGACACGACTCAAGATATTGATGATGCCACGGACAACAATCGACATCGATGCCCCCATCCTTCGCGATCTGAAGAAGCTGCAGAAGCGCGAGGGGAAGCCCCTCGGGCGGCTTGTCAGCGAACTCTTGGCACTCGCGCTCCGCCGTGAGAAAGCCCCGCCGCCAGTCCCCTTCCGCTGGACGGCGCGCTCGATGGGCGCCCCGCTCGTGGACCTCGGCGACAAGGACGCACTCTGGGCAGCCCTAACGGCTGTCGACGCGCCACGGCGATGAGCTTTGCCCTCGACGCCAACGTTCTACTCTACGCGTCGAACACGGCAAGCCCTGAGCACATTCGCGCACGCGATTTTCTTTCGGCCTGCGCCAGAGGTACCGAGTTGGTCTGCCTGGGCTGGCCAACGCTGATGGCCTACCTCCGGATTAGCACCCACCCCGCCATTTTCCCGACCCCATTGAGCCAGGGCGAGGCTGAGGGCAACATCCATGCACTGCTCCAGCTTCCTCACGTTCGGGTGGTCTCCGAGCTCGACGGGTTCTGGGACGTCTACTGTGAGGTCTCCGCGACAACTCGCGCACGGGGCAACTTCGTCCCGGATGCCCACCTCGCGGCAATCCTGAAGCAGAACGGCATCGCGACCCTCTACACGAACGACTCGTAGTGCCCTTGGGCACCACGCTGATGCGCGCTGCCACCGACAACCGGGTGCCGGGCATCGACGGAGATTGCGGCGGCAATTGTGCCTGTGCCACCTGCCACGTCTATGTTGATCCAGACTGGTCCGACCGGGTAGGAGCGCGCACCGCGACCGAGGACGACATGCTTAATCTTGTAGCGGACCTGCGCGGCAACTCGCGCCTTGCCTGCCAGATCACACTGACTGATGCTCTGAATGGGCTCATCGTTAGCCTGCCTGAATCCCAGCATTGAACCCAGCCTCACTGCCAGGAGATGCTTCGTGAACCCCATTGAGTCCCTCGAGCCGGCCGCGATCCGCGCCGCCGCCCGCGCACGCACGGCTGTGCTACCGCT
>JBKQJL010000088.1:0-7571 GCA_052147975.1 Myxococcaceae bacterium | reverse complement strand
TCCCGGGTGGACCGCTGTTCCGCCAGCCGGCCCTCCCACTTCTTCACCTTTTCCTTCTCGTCGGTGATGTTTTGCTCGAGGGTACGTCGCTGCCGCTCGACGTCGAGCAGTCGGGCTCGCTCGGCTTCCACTGCGCCGCGCGCCGCGCCGAGCTCACGCTCGAGCTCTGCCATTTGCCTCGGGTACACCTCGGCCGCCTTGCGGAGCGCGGCGGATTCCAGGTCCAGCTTCTGGAGCTCTGCCAGGGCCATCAGTTTGTCCTGCACGGGGGGCCTTCTAACAGCAACCCCTCTGCGCGCCAACGCCCTCTTCGGCATGGCAAGGTTGCGCCGTGTCCAACCTCCCCCGACTCACCCCCTCGGCGCTGCTCGGCGCCCTCATGGCCTGTGCCCGCCCCGCGCCCACCGCTCTCGATGGCGGCCCTGGCAGCCCCCAACCGGCTCAGCGACTGCTCGCGCCGCGCGTGGCGGCGTCGGCCGCCTCGGCCAGCCTCGAGGGACGCGTCCTGTGGCGGGGGTCGCCACCCGCCCTCGAGCCCCTGCCCACCAGCCCTTCGGCCCAAAGCGTCTGTGGCAGCAGCGTGGCGGACAATGCCTTGCGCCTGGACGGCACGGGCGGCGTCGCAGAGGTGGTGGTGTGGGTGGACGCTCCCTCGGAGCCTTTGCCATCCGCCACCGAGGACAGCCCGGTGCTGCTCGACCAGCGCGGCTGTCTGTACCGGCCGGCCGTCTTCGCCGCGCGCGCGGGCGGGAGGCTGCAGGTTCGCAACTCTGACCCGCTCACCCACACCGTCCATGCCTCCAGCGGAGGGCTGAGCCTCTTCAACCTGGCCATGCCGCTGGAGCATATGGTGCTCACCCGCCAGCTACCCGTGCAGCCCGGGGTGGTGGACTTCCGCTGCGACGTCCACCCGTGGATGCATGCCACCCTGCGCACCTTCGACCACTCGCACTTCACCACCACCGGCCCGGACGGCCGCTTCCGGCTGGTCGGCCTCACCCCCGGGGCCGTCCAAGCGCACGCCTGGCACCCCAGGCTCGGCGAGGCCTCCAAGCAGGTGCCGCTGCAGGAGGGCACTACCGCCGCCGACTTTGTGTTTGGAGGAACGCCATGAGGTTTTGCCCACGCTGCGCGCGGCCGCTGGAGGCCCGCGACGAGGCGGGCCGGGCGAGGAAGGCCTGCCCGGACCGCGACTGCGGCTTCGTCTTCTACGACAACCCGCTGCCGGTGGTGGCGGCTCTGGTCGAGCACGAAGGGCGGGTGCTGTTGGTGCGCAACCAGGGCTGGCCGGAGAAGTGGTTTGGCCTCGTCGCCGGGTTTCTTGAACGCGGGGAGTCGCCCGCCGCTGGCGTGCTGCGCGAGCTGAAGGAGGAAGTCGGGCTGGTGGGAGAGGTGGTGCGGCTGCTCGGCGTCTACGCCTTTCCCGAGCGCAACGAAGTCATTCTCGCCTACCACGTGCGGGCCACTGGCACCGTCTCGCTCGGCGAGGAAATCGCCGAGCTGCGCGCCGTTCAACCGGAGCGACTGCGGCCCTGGCCCTTCGGGACCGGACAGGCGGTGGCCGACTGGCTCGCCGCCCGGGAGACGTCCTAGGCCTCGTCCTCTTCCACTTCGGCCTCGTCCTCGAAGGTCTCGAGCTCTTCCTCCTCGACGACGCCTTCGGGCTCGACCGGCACCACCGGCTCGATGACTTTGGGCACCGCCGCCAGCCGACCCTTGCGCGGCTCAGGCGCCGGGCGGTTGGCCGGGCTCTGCCGTTGGTCTGCCCCACATTTCGGGCAAAGCGCCTCCGGCTTCTTGAGGTCATAGAACTTGGTGCCACACTTGAAACAAACGTGCTTACTGCCGAGGTCCTTCGCGGGCATTGCCCCCACCTGGTCTAAAGGGCGGCGTCCTTAGTGGCGCTTCCCCCCGAAGTCAACCGACGTCGGCTACCATAGGGGCCGACCCGTTGATTGTTCCCTGCAACAGCTGTGGACGCGCCCTCTCCCTGCCCGAGGGAGGGCACCGGCCCGAGGCGGTCAAGTGCCCGGAGTGCGGGGCCAGCGTCCGGGTCTCCCAAGGGCCGGCCTCCTGGGAGGACGCCGAGCCGGAGGCCCCGTCCGACCCGGACTGGTTCATTCTGGTGCAGGCCAAGCAGGTGGGCCCCCTCGACGCCCGGGCCCTGGTGGAGCGGGTGCGCAGCGGCGAAGTCCACGGTCGCACCTTCGTTTGGCGCGACGGCTTCGACGGCTGGCGCCGGGCCCTCGAGGTGCCGGAGCTCTTGCCGGTGCTCGAGCAGGCGGGCGCGCCCGCCACCCCTCCACACGGTCCCTTGACGCCCGCCGAGGGCCTCTCTCCTCCGGGAGGACGGACGCCCCCCACCCGCCGCACGCCGCCCGGGGGAGGGACGCCGCCGCGCTCGTCGACCCCGGCCGCGAGCTCCGCCGGCCCGCGGAGAAAAGGCCCCGCTCCAGTTGCCGCAGAGGAGGAGCTCGAGCTCGAGTTGTCTCGCGTCCGCCCCCGCGGCCGCACCCCTGCGCCGCCGTCGGACTTCGTGCCCTCGAGGCTCCACCGCCGCAGCCCTTGGAAGCTGGCTGTGGCGCTGTCCGCCGCGTTGGTGCTGCCGGTGGGCGGGCTTGGACTGTTGGTCTCCCTGCGGCGGCCACCGGCGGTGGTGGAGGCGCACAGCGAGGCGTCGCCCGACAGTGCCCCGGCGCCGGTGGCCCCCGTCCCGGTGCGCCGGGTGCAGCAGCTGCGAGAGCTCCTCTTGGGCAAGCCGGCCGAGCCAGCCCCGGCGGCGCCCGCCAAACATGCGGCGCCGGCTCCGGAGGCGAAGGTGGCGCCCAAGCCAGCCCCCGACGGGCCCAAGACGGCCGAGCTGCGCGCCCTGTACGGGGACGCGCGCAAGCCGGACGTCGGCCCCCGGGTGCGGCGCTCGGAGAGCGCCGCCGCGGCGCGTGGCGGCGGCCCCAGCAACGAGGAGGTGGCGCGCGTCGTCGGCCAGACGCAGAGCGCCTTCCAGTCGTGCATTGAGCAGCAGCTGCGGAAAAGTCCCGGCTTTCACGGCGGAAAGGTGAGCCTGTTGGCCACCGTCGGCAGCTCCGGCACGGTGAAACAGGTGCAGCTCGACCGCCGTGACTTGGAGGGCACGGACCTCGGCGACTGTCTGAAGGCCCGGGCCCGGCGGATGGTGTTTACCGCCTTCAGCGGCCCGGACGTTGACGTGGAGATACCGCTGGTGCTCACCACCAGCCTGTGAACGGCCCGGTGGACAGAAGCGCTTTGGGGGCCTGGACGGCGGCAGTGAGGGCCTGGCCGGGCGGCCCTGGCTTTCCCACCTCGCTTCGGCCGGCGGCCTTCGGCCTGCAGCGTCCGGGTGGCCCGGTGCACCAGCTGCCCTTTGGCCCAGGGGCCCTGGCGGCGTTGGCAGTGCCCGCTGCGCTGGCCGCCTACCTGGACCACACCTTGCTGAGGCCGGATGCGGTGGCGGAGGAGGTGCGCCAGCTGGCGGCCGAAGCCAATGCCCACGCTTTCGCCGGCGCGTGCGTGCACCCGGTGCACGTCCGCGGACTGGTGCAGGCGCTGCGGCTGCCCCAGGTGGTGCCCATTGCCGTGGTGGGCTTTCCCTCCGGGGCCCACCGGCCAGAGGTGAAGGCCCTCGAGGCCCAGCGGGCGGTGGCCGACGGGGCGCGCGAGCTCGACGCGGTGGCCGCGCTCGGCGCGCTGCGCGAGGGCGACGTGGAGGCAGCGCTGGCGGACATGCTGGCGGTGGTGGAGGCGGCCCGGCCCTGGCCGGTGAAACTCATTCTCGAGACGGGCCGACTCGAGCGGCGGGCGGTGGCGCTGGGCGCCGGACTGGCCCTCGTCGCTGGCTGTGCGGCGGTGAAGACGTCCACCGGGGTGGTCGCTCCGGGGGCCCGCCTCGAGGACGTGGCGCTGCTGCGAGAGGTGGTGGGCGAGGCGCTGGCGGTGAAGGCCTCGGGGGGCATCCGCACCCGCGCCCAGGCGCTGGCGCTGGTGGCGGCCGGGGCGAGCCGGCTGGGCACCTCCGCCTCGGTGTCACTCGTCCAAGGCTAGCCCGGCTGGCGTAGTTCACCATTGGACAGAAGGGACGACTTGGCACGACGTCCCCCGCAGGGAGGCGAAAAGCTGTGGGCAGCCACCCACCCTTCGCGCCACAGTCCTGCCCACGCAAGGTGCTTCACCCCTCCGCAGCCTGAGGCCGGCAGGCGCGGGGCCCCGAGCCCACCATGACGCGCAGTGAGTTGCGTGACGCCGTTGAGGGCTGGCTCGCCGGGGACCCCGACCCAGCGACGCGCGCGGAGCTGCAGGAGTTGGTGCGCGGCGAGCGCCTGGCCGAGTTGGCCGAGCGCTTTGCCCAGCCCGTCGCCTTCGGCACCGCCGGGCTGCGCGCACTGCTGGGCGCGGGGCCTTCGCGGATGAACCGGGCCGTCGTGCGCTGCGCCACCGCCGGCCTCGCCCACTGGCTATTGCGCACCGTCCCTGAGGCCCGACGGCGCGGGGTGGTGGTGGCCCGCGACGGCCGCCACCTCAGCGTTGAATTCGCCGCCGAGACGGCCGGCGTGCTGGCCGCCGCGGGCATTCCGGTGTGGGCCTTCACCGGGGGCACCCCGACGCCGCTGGCCGCCTTCGCGGTGACGTCCCTCGGCGCGGCGGCCGGCGTGGTGGTGACGGCCAGCCACAACCCCAAGGGCTACAACGGCTACAAGGTGTACGGGCCCAACGGGGCACAAGTCATCCCGCCAGACGACGCTGCCATTGCCGCGGCGATGGCCGGCGCTGGCCCAGCCAACGCCGTGCCTCGCCTTCCCGAGGACGTGGCACGCGCCCAGGGCCTGTTGCGCGAGGTGGGGCCGCAGGTGCGGGCCCGCTATTTGGAAGCTGTTTTGGCCGAATGTCGCCACCCCGGCCGGGGGCGAGACCTCGTGCTCTGTTACACCGCCCTGCACGGGGTGGGTGGCGCGCTGGCCGTGGAGGCGCTGCGCCGCGCGGGCTTCGAGCAGGTGCACGTCGTCGCCGAGCAGCAGCTGCCCAACCCGGACTTTCCAACGGTGTCCTCTCCAAACCCCGAGGAGCCTGCCGCCCTCACGCGGGCGCGGGCGGTGGCCGAGGCGGTGCGGGCGGACTTGGTGCTGGCCAATGACCCCGACGCGGACCGCCTGGCGGTGATGGTGCGCGCGCCTGGCGGCGGCTTCCGCCAGCTCACTGGAGACGACGTCGGCGTCCTGCTCGGGCACTACCTCCTCACCGAGGGACTGAGGCCCGTCCATGCGCTGGTGCTGGCGACGGTGGTGTCCTCGGCCCAGCTGGCCCACATCGCCCGGCGGCTCGGCGTGCGGTACGCGGAGACGCTGACCGGCTTCAAGTGGATTGCCAATGCGGCGCTTCGCGAGGCCGAGTCCGGCGCGCACCTCGTCTTCGCCTATGAGGAGGCGCTCGGCTACGCGGTGGGGCCGGCGGTGCATGACAAGGACGGCATTGGGGCGGCGGTGGCAATGGCCGACATGGCGGGATGGGCGCATGCGCGGGGGGCCACGGTACTCGACCTTCTCGACGAGCTCGCGCGCGAATACGGCGTGTACGCCTCGCTGCAGCGCAGCATCACCTTGCCCGGCGCCGCTGGCGTCACCACGCTGGGACGGGTGATGGAGGGGTTTCGTCGGCAACCGCCCTCGAGCATCGCCGGGCGGGCGGTGGTGGCCGAGCGGGACTACCAACGCGGCCGGCGGACCGGCCAAGGGCAGGCCACGGAGCTCGGCCTTCCGAAGTCGAACTTGTTGGGCTACGAGCTGGCCGGGGGCGGCCGGGTGCTGTTGCGCCCCTCGGGCACGGAACCCAAGCTGAAGCTGTACGTGGAAGTGTCCGAAGCGCCGGGGGCGGCCGAGCCCCTTGAGGCGGTGCGCGCACGAGCCTCCGCGGCGGCGGCGGCGCTGGCGGACAGCCTTCTGCAGTTGGCCCAGCAGCGCGGGCTCGAGCCAGGCCCAGCTGGAGACTCGACGTGAGCCTGCGACGGGCAGTCCTCAGAGGGACGGCGATGGGGGCCTTCCTGCTGGCTGTGCCGGCGTTGGCCGCCGAGGAGCCGGCTTGGAGTGTCGAGTCCGGCAAGACAGTGGGCAGCGGCAGCAACGTCTTTTGGGGCCAGGTTGGCTTTCCCGGCGTCTGGGCGGAATTCATCCACGGCACCGACGCGACGACAGAAATTGGCGGAAAGTTCGCTTTCAACTACGCGGTGGAAGGCTTGGTGAATTCCTGCTGTCTGGGCGGGATGGACTTGCAGTTTCTGGCCCGCACGACGCTCTTCGACAACGGCCGGACGCGCATCGCCGCCAGCTTTCAGCCCGGGCTGTTGCTGTACTTCCCGCCCGGGTTTGCCCTCTTCGGCATCACCTTCCCGGTGGGGGTGGAATTTGGGTTTCCAGTGAGTCCGGTGACGTCGCTGAATGCCTCGTTCGATTTGCCGATGTACGTGCTCTTCTCGGGCGGCGGTTACGCGACGGTTTTCGCCGTCCCCATCCTGTTTGGCGGCGGCATCGAGTACCTCCTCAAGAAAAACTTCGCGCTCACCTTCAAACTGAAGCTCGGCCCGACCATTCTCGCGAGCGGCGGCTACGTCGGGGGCACCGCTCAATTTTCGCTGTACGCACTACTCGGCGGGGCGTACAAGTTCTAAGGAAGCCTCACGCACTCGAAAAAGGGAGGGAGAATGCGTCAGCACACGGTGGTTCGTGGAGCACTGCTCTGCGCGGCATTGGTGGTTGGGGGTGGCGCGCAAGCTCAGACCCCACCGACGGAAAACCAGCGCTGGTCGGTGGATTCGGCGGACACGGTGGGCAATGGAGCCAACGTGGTCCGCGGTCAGGTGGCGTGGCCGGGCCTGTGGCTCGACTTCATTCACGGCATTGACTCGACCTTCGACATTGGCGGGCGCCTGGCCATGAACTGGGGCGGCGTCGCCGGCGAGGTCAACTACTGCGCTTCGGTCGACGGCTTCTCCGCGTGCGGTGGCACCAGCCTGTCGTTTGACTTCCAGCTGCTGCTGCGGAAGCAAATCGCCAAACTCGGCCCGTACAAAATTGCCCTCACCTTCAACCCGGGCTTCATCGTCTACACCACGGGCGGGCTCACCGGCTTGAACGTCCCCATCGGCGCGCAGATGGGGATTCCCTACAACGACAAGCTCATCTTCAACGCCTCGTTGGAGTTGCCCATGTATGCGACCTTCGGAACGGGAGGGCAGTTCGTCATCCCCATCCTCTTCGGCGGCGGCGTGGAGTACGCGCTACAGCGAGACCTGCTCCTCACCTTCAAACTGGCGATGGGGCCGAGCATCCCCACCCACCAATTCGCCTCTGTCTCCTTCGCTTTGGAGGCGCTGTTGGGAGTGGCCTTCAAGTTCTAGGGCCCACGCCTTGGGCGGGGGACACGGCTGCCCGCCGGCCGTTGGCGCCCGGCCGGGAGCGCGGTCCACCTGGCTGATTCACGAAACTCGACGAGCCTAAAAGGGCTCACAGAAAAAGGGAGAGAGAATGCGGAAACACAATGTAGTTCGTGGAGCAGTGCTCTGCGTG
>JBKQJL010000087.1:0-27184 GCA_052147975.1 Myxococcaceae bacterium | reverse complement strand
GGCCGAAGGTGGGGTGCGAAATGAGCTCGTCCACCTGGAACGTCACAAGGGGGCTGTAGGCACGCGCGGTGGCCGCCCCCAGAGCCTCAACTTGTGCCTCGAAGCTCAACACCACTCGGCCTGGTCGACTGGTGCTGCGTGGCGGAACCGAAGTCGAATTCCCGGCTGTCCGACGGAAGGCGTGGTCCGAGCCGCAGGTGTTGCACCGCACACGAGCGATGGATGTTCCGACCATGGCCAGCACGGTGTGGGCAAGCACCATCTTGCACCTGCCGCACAAGCTGTCCACCTCTCCACCGACCCGCGTCGTCACCTGCACCTCGCTCGAGCGGACAATGGCCCGCTCCGTGAAGAGACTCCCATCCTATGGCACACCTGCGTGGCTCAGGAACCACACCTTGACTCGTGTTGTCTCCGACGGTACGCGCTTCTCCTCGCCACCCGGCCGCGGGTGACATTGGCATGGAGCTCCCCCACATTCGCCCGACGCGCGCCGAGGTCGACTTGGGCGCACTGGTACGCAACGTTCGGGCACTGAGGGGGGTCGCGCCAGGGACAGCGCTCTTGGCCATGGTGAAGGCCAACGCCTACGGCCATGGCTCGGCATTGGTGGGGCGGGCGCTCGAGGCCGAGGGGGTGGAGTTACTGGGCGTGGCCCTGGTCGAGGAGGGCCTGGCCCTCCGTCAGGCCGGTGTCGAGACGGAAACCCTAGTGCTGGGTGGGGCATACGACGGGGGTTGGGAGGCCATGCTGCTGGCGGGGCTGTGCCCAGCCGTCTTCCGGCTGGACCACCTGGACGCACTTGCCGCCGCGGCGCGAAAGGTGGGGGTGAAGCCGCGGGTCCACCTGAAGGTGGACACCGGGTTGGCACGCCTCGGCGCGCAGCCGGAGGAGGTGCCGGCACTGCTCGAGCGCGCCCGCACCCTCCAGGTGGACATACAGGGGGTAATGTCTCACTTCGCGAACGCCGACCTGGCCGACGCAGCCGTCACCCAGCGGCAGTTGGCAACGTTTCGAGCCGTCCTCGCCCAAGTGGACCAGGCCGGCTTTCAGCCTCGGTGGCGGCACTTGGCCAACTCGGCGGCGATGGTTTCATTGCCGTCGGCTCGGGACGGAAGCGCCTTCAACCTCGTCCGTCCGGGCCTCGCTCTCTATGGCTTGTCGCCAGCCCCTTGGGTGGTCCTGCCGCGGCCGCTGGAGCCGGTGCTCAGTTGGAAGACGTCGGTGGTGCACCTGAAGACAGTCCCGGCGGGCACCGCCGTCTCCTACGGCGGGACGTGGACGGCACGACGGCCGACGAGGATTGCCACCCTGCCGGTGGGCTATGCCGACGGCTACCCGCGCCGGCTCTCCAACCGGGGTCAGGTGCTGGTGCGGGGGCAGCGCGCCCCGGTGGTAGGGCGCGTGTGCATGGACCTCTGCATGGTGGACGTTACCGACGTCGCTCGGGCGGCATTGGGTGACGAGGTGGTGCTGTTGGGCCGGCAGGCAAGCGCCGAACTCGGCGCGGTCGAGTTCGCCGGCTGGCTGGAAACCATCCCCTACGAGGTGCTGTGCGGCATCGGCGCCAGAGTGCCGCGCCTCGCGGTGCGCAGCAGCGAAGGTGCCGCCTCCCGGTCGGTGCCCTAGGATGGGCCGGAAGCAATGACCGATGAGGTGGAGAGGGCGCCCAGGCGCGCGGCAGCGCTGAGCGCGGTCGTTGAATGGATTGGCGAGCGCGTCCTCGCCGGCGTGCAGGCCTTCCTCGGCGTGGTGGGGTTGGGGGTCTCGGTCGCGCGGTGGATGGTGCGGCCGCCCTTCCGACTGGAAAACCTCTTTGCTCAATTCGACTTCGTCGGCGTCGGCTCGGTGCTCATCGTCGCCTTAACGGGCCTCTTCACCGGGATGGTCTTCGCCACCCAGTCCTGGAGCGCCTTTGAGCGCTTTGGCGCCGAAAGCCTGGTCGGTCCGACCGTCGCCATTACCATCACCCGAGAGTTGGCCCCGGTGCTTTCCGCGCTGATGATTACCATGCGAGCCGGCTCGGCCACCTGCACCGAGCTCGGAACGATGCGGGTCACCGAGCAGGTGGACGCGCTCGAGACCATGGCGGTGAGCCCGGTCCAGTACCTGGTGGTGCCTCGCGTGCTGGCGGGCCTTTTGATGGGGCCGTTGTTGGCGATGCTGTTCGACACCGCAGGCATCTTCGGGGGCTTCGCCGTCGCGGTGTTGATTAAGGGGCTCTCGGTGGGCACGTTCTTGTTGCGCACCCAAGACATCGTCGGCCCCGATGACGTGACCGAGGGGCTCGTCAAGGCGGCGGTCTTCGGGCTGGTGGTGATGCTCATCGCCTGCTATCGCGGTTACTACGCGAGCGGCGGCGCGAAGGGCGTCGGCCAGGCAACCACGCAGGCCATGGTGACTTCCGCCGTTTCGGTTTTCGTCTTGGACTATCTGCTCGGCCTTCTCTTCCACTGATGCCCGAGCGGATTCCGATGATTTCGGTGCGGGACTTGTACAAGTCGTTTGGAGACCACCACGTGCTGTGCGGGGTGAACCTGGACGTGGACGAGGGGACCACGTGCGTCATTCTCGGCGGTTCGGGCTCGGGGAAGACGGTGCTGATGAAGCACATCATCGGGCTGCTCAAGCCCGACCGGGGGCAGGTGTTTGTCGACGGCGAAGACGTCGTCCCCTTGAACGACTTGGAGCTCGAGCGCGTGCGGCGAAAATTCGGAATGGTGTTTCAGGGAGCGGCCCTCTTCGACTCGATGACGGTCGGCGACAACGTCGCCTTCCCGCTGCGGGAACACTCGAACCTGTCCGAGCCCGAGATTCGCAAACGAGTCGAGGAAAAACTCGCCATCGTTGGGCTTCATGGCGTGGCCGACAAGTTCCCAGCCGAGCTTTCGGGCGGGATGCGCAAGCGAGTGGGGTTGGCCCGGGCCATCGTCCGCGACCCGAAGATTGTTCTCTATGACGAGCCCACCACTGGCCTCGACCCCATCACCACGGACTACGTTGATGAGATGATTCTCACGGCCAAGGCCAAGCTCAAGGTGACCAGCCTGGTCATCAGCCATGACGTGGCATCGTCCTTCAAGGTGGCCGACCAGATTGCCTTTCTGTCGGATGGGAAAATCGTCGCCCATGCGCCACCGGCCGAGCTGCGCGCCAGCACCCATCCGGTAGTCAAGCTCTTCCTCTCGACATGGTTCGGCAAGAACTAGTCCCCGCCCAGACGCTGGCCCGGCTAAGGTGCAACCAGGGGCACTACGCCGTGGGAGCCCTTGGCCCGTGAAGAAAGTCCTCACCCCGTTCCGCGTCGGACTCTTCGTCCTGTTCTCCGTGGCGTGTCTGGTTGCCTTCCTGCTCATCCTCAAGCGGGGGGTGTTTTCCGGCGGCGAGAGCATGTCGGTGGTGGCCTACTTCCGCGACGCTTCGGGTCTTGGAAAGCGAAGCCGGGTGCAGACCGCGGGAATTCCGGTCGGAGAAATTACCGACATCACCTTGGTCGGCGACCGGGCCCGCCTGACCATCAAAGTCCGCAGGGACCTCGGGCTGCACACTGATGCATCCATCTACAAGCGCAGCGAGTCCTTCTTGGGAGACTTCCTCCTCGACCTTCAGCCCGGCTCGGCAAGCGCACCGTTGATGCCGGATGGCGGCGTCATCCGAAACGTCATTGATGCGCAGGGGATTCAGACGCTGTTCGAGTCCCTCTCGGTGATTACCGGGGACATCCAGGCGGTGACCCATTCGCTGAGGGACGTCCTCGGGGCGGACGCCGGAGAAGCCTCACTTCAAACCATTCTCCGCAACCTCACTCAGCTGTCGACGGAAGTGGAGGAGACGGCGAGGAGCAGCCAGGAAAACATCAGGGCCATTCTGGAAAACGTGCGGCAGGTGAGCGGGGACGTTCGGGCTTCCACCCAAGGGCAGACCAGCAACGTGCGCGAAATTGTCGACAACATCCGTGTCATCTCCGAGGACCTGCGGGCGTCGATGGCCGAGGTCAAGAGTGCCCTTCAGACCAACCAGGCGGGCAAGGGCGAGGTGTTGTCGACGCTGCAGAAGCTCGACAAGACGCTGGAAAACCTGGCACAGGTGACGCAGGACATTCGCGAAGGGAAGGGTCCAGTCGGCAAGCTGATTGAAGACGAGCAGACTGGGACCCAGTTCAACGACGCACTGAAAGGCGTGTCGGAGTACGCCAACCGCCTCACGGCCCTGCAGACCGAGGTGTCGTTGAGCAGCGTCTACCTCTTCAATGCGGCCAGTGCGCGCAACGAGGTCGACGTCCGCATCATCCCCAGCCCGGACAAATACTACTTGCTGGGCCTGGTGGACGACCCATTGGGGGACACATCCATTTCTTATGTGGTGGCCAACCCGCCAGGCCTCTACCAGCCGGCGGTGCAGAAAATCACCTCGACCAACTACAATCTCAAATTCAACGCCGAGTTCGCCAAGCGCTATTACTTCGCCACGTTTCGCTTCGGCATCATCGAGAGCACCGGCGGCGTGGGGGTGGACTTCAACCTCTTCAACGACATCCTCGTGCTCAAGACCGACGTTTTCAATTTTGGCAACCAGGCCTTGCGCTATCCTGAGCTCCGCATCACAGCCAACGTCACACTCTTTCAGCACCTCTTCGTCAGCGCCGGCGTTGACGACATCTTCAATCCGCCAGTACGCAGCACGCTCGACAATCGGCTCATTTCCGGGCGCGACTTCTTCTTGGGCGGGGGCATTCATTTCACCGACGACGACTTGAAGGCCATCCTCACCGTCGCGCCGGTCCGGCCCTGACCGCTAGGCGGCGAGCGCACGCTCCAGCTCGTCGGCGGCACCAAAGGCCTGCCTGTACCGGGCGATGAAGTCGGAGCGGGAGTAATGGTGCTCCTGGCAACCACGCTGCTCGAGGGCATAGGCCGCGGCCAGCGCCGCCGTCCGACCGGCCACCGGCCAGGGGAGACGGCGCGCCACGGCGAAGACGAGGCCGGCGAGATAGGCGTCTCCGGCTCCAGTCGGGTCGACGAGGGCCTCAATCGGAGCCGTGGGGATGTCGATGGGTGGCTGCCCACGGACGAGGATGGTGGACCCGAGTTCTCCGCGTGTCACCACTGCCACCGGGGCCAGCGCCTGCAGCGCTGCCTCGCTGTGGCCCGTCTTCTGCGCCATCAACCCAAACTCGTAGTCGTTGCCGATGACGACGGACGCGGTCTTCATCCCACGGACAATCTGCTCCCCTTCGAGACGCGGCGTCTGCTTGCCCGGGTCGAACACATAGGGGACCCGGGCCCGAAGGCAGCCGGCGACGGTGGCCTCCATCGCCGCCGGGTCCGCGGGGCTCACCACCACCCAGTCGGCCGGGCCGAGCCGCATCGGGTCCAAGGAGGCAAGTTGCGCGTGGGCCAAGGCGCCGGCGTAAAAGGCCACCAGCTGGTTGGCGTCTTGGTCGGTGTTGATGAAGCAGGAGGCGGTGAAGGTGCCCGGAATGACTTTGACGCCCGAGGTGTCAACGCCGGCTGCTTCCAGCGCTCCCCGGTATTCCTCAAAGTCGTCCCCGGCGGTGGCCACCAGCCGCGGTCGCTGGCCGAGCAGGGCCAGAGAATAGGCGATGTTTCCGGCCACGCCGCCGCGGAGCTTCCGCATGTCGTCCACCAAGAAGCTCACCGTCAACCGGTGCATGCGGTCGTGCAGGAGGTGCTCGCGGAAGCGCCCCGGAAAGGTCATCAAATAGTCGTAGGCGAGCGACCCAGTCACGACGATGGGCATGGGGGACGTTCCGGAGGGGGTGGAGAGGCGGGGAGCTTGCTGAAACCACGCTCGACGCCTCTAGGGCAAGCGGTGAAGTCGGAGCGACCCCGGGGTGCTGCTGGTGACGGCCAGCCCTGCTAGGGTGCTGAGTCCCAAGGGCATGCGCGTTGCCATCCTTTCCGACGTCCACTCGAACCTCGAAGCGCTGACCGCGGTCCTTCGCGCCGTGGACGGCGCCCGGGTCGACCGGGTGGTCTCCCTGGGGGACATCGTCGGCTACGGCGCATCGCCCAATGCCTGCTGTGAGCTGGTCCGCAGTGTGGCGGAAGTCACCCTGCTCGGGAACCACGACGCTGCCGTGGCCGGGCGAATGGACTATTCCTTCTATTACGACGCAGCTCGGCACGCCCTCGACTGGTCCTCCCAGGTGCTGAGCGAGGACAACCTGGCTTGGCTGCGAAGCCTTCCCTTCACCTACCGCATTGGGGAGGTGGGGTTCTCGCACGGCTCTCCGGTGGACCCGCGCGCCTACGAGTACGTTTTCGCCCTGCAGCAGGCCCGCGAGCTGATGCCGTTCGCCGACGACTTGGCAGAGGTCACCTTCATCGGTCACAGTCACCTGTGCAAGGCGTTCGCCTTTGGCGCCGGCCAGGTGGCAGACGTGGTCGCGCAGAAATTCTCCGTCCGGCGCGGCTTTCAGTACCTCATTTCGGTCGGGAGTGTCGGACAGCCCCGCGACTATGACAATCGCGCCTGTTTCGTGGTGTGCGACACTGCGGCGCGAACCGTGGAGTACATCCGTGTGCCCTACGACATCCAAAGTGCGGCCCGGCGCATCGACGAAGCCGGACTGGCCCCCAACTTCGGCCGCAGGCTATTTCTGGGGGTTTGAGGGCCGGCCGGTCCCCGCCTTGTGTCTGGAACCTCGCGGGCTGACCGCGAGTGAGGTAAGCACCACAACCGTGCCTCGGATAATTGCCGTCCTCGCCATGATGGCCCTCGCCTGCGGTGGGTGCAGCCGCCACCGTGACCCGAGCCCGGAGTTCTCCCGGGCCTCCGAGTCCTTCAACAAGCTGTACGCGCAGCGCCTGGACGACGCCTACCTCGACCCGAAAATGCGAGAGGTGGAGGCGCTGCTTCAGCGTGTGCCTGCAGACTCGCTGGATACGCAGGCGGCCACGGACCTCTTGAACCGAATCCAGGAGGGTCGGGCACGGATGCAGAAGGCACTGGACGAGGCTCAGGCTGCTGGCGCGGCGGCCAGGACCCCTTCCACGGTGACCAATGCTCCGCTCGGGGCCCCCGCCGAGCTCAGCCCCGCCGCAGTGGTGCTTCCGCCCCCAAGAGATGCGGGCCTAACGGAGGCCATCCAGCCGACCGCCGGAATGTCCATGGCCGAGTTCAACCGTCGCTTCGCCGACTGCTTTCAGATTGCGGGGCCGGTGAGCCTCCAAGGCGGCGGTGTCAAGGACAGCTATGAGTTGGTGGACACGAGCGGCTGCCGCACTGCGCACCCCGGCTTTGCCGACGCCATTGTTGTCGCCGATGGGCAAGCTGTCTTCGGCATTGTCCCCAAGTCGGCGCTCATCCGTCCGCCTCCGCCCCCTCCGCCGGCCGAGGACGCGGGGGTGCCGGAAGCGGCCGCTGCGGCCTCGCCCGACGCCGGTTAGCCAACAGGGTCGCAGTGCTTTCCAATGCGAGACCAGACCTTCATGACCTTGGTGCGGCTGTTGCCTCGTGCTGCGCTGTCTCGCGCCGTGGGTGCTGCCACGCGAGCGCCGGCGCCAGCGAGCCTACACCGGGCGGCGATGCGCCGCTTTGCTAGGGCCTACCGGCTAGAGCTTGGCGAGGCGGAACGCCCGCTCGAGGACTACCGGACATTCTCCGACTTCTTCTCGCGTGGGCTGAAGCCTGGGGCCCGGCCGCTCGAGCAAGGGGAGCGAGTCGTGGTGTCGCCAGTCGATGGCGCGGTGAGTGAGGCCGGTGCTATTGAGGCTGGCCAATGCGTTCAGGCCAAGGGGTTGGCCTATCCAGTGGCTGAGCTGCTTGGAGACGCCGAAGCCGCGCAGTCCTTCGCCGAGGGTGGACGCTTCGCGACGCTCTATTTGTCGCCGCGGGATTACCACCGAGTGCACGCCCCGCTCGGTGGCTCCATCCTCGGCTGGCGCTACTTGCCCGGGGAGTTGTGGCCAGTCAATCCGGCCAGCGTGCGGACGGTGCGCGGGCTCTTCGCCTTGAATGAACGCCTGGTGACTTGGCTGGACACGCCAGCGGGACGGTGCGCGGTGGTGATGGTGGGGGCAACCTGCGTGGGGAGGCTCCGCGCTGCGTATGGCGAGGTACTTGGCCAAAACGGCTCGCCGCCCGCGTCTGGAACCTTTCAACCGCCAGTGCCCATTGCCAAAGGGGACGAGTTGGGCCGCTTTGAAATGGGCTCGACGGTGGTGCTTCTCTTCGCAGCGGACCGCGTGGCATGGGACGTCGGACTCCGCGCAGGAGCGAAGGTGACGATGGGGCGACGCATCGGGGAAGCGCGATGAGCCAGCGCTTCAGTGGCGTGAAGGGGATGAATGACCTTCTTCCCCCAGACATCAACGTTTGGCATTTCCTCGAGGCCAAGGCGCGCGACACATTCCGCCGCTTTGGTTACGAGGAAATCCGCACGCCGGTGCTCGAGGACACGGCCCTTTTCGTCCGCAGCGTGGGCGAGGCAACGGACATTGTCGGCAAGGAGATGTACACCTTCGAGGACCGCGCCGGTCGCAGTCTCTCGCTTCGCCCGGAGAACACCGCACCAGCGGTTCGGGCATACATCGAGCACGCAGTGCATGTGCGCGAAGCCGTGACCCGCTGGTATTACCTTGGGCCGATGTTCCGCTACGAGCGGATGAAGACAGGCCGCTATCGGCAATTCTGGCAAATGGGCGCGGAGGCCTACGGCTCCCCAGAGCCGGCCCAGGACGCGGAGCTCATTGACCTCGGCCTGCAACTCATCGACGCCCTCGGCTTGCAGGGAGTCCGGCTCGAACTCAATTCGCTCGGCGATGAAAACTGCCGTCCGGCCTACCTCGCCGCACTGAGCGCTTACCTTCGCGCGCACCAGGGCGAGCTGTGCGCCGAGTGTCAGCAGCGGCTGGAACGCAACCCGCTGCGTGTCCTCGACTGCAAGAACCCAACCTGCCAGGCCGTGATTGCCGGGGCCCCACTGGTCACGGACGCGCTGTGCCAACCGTGCCGGGTGCATTTCGCGGCGGTGCAACGCAAGCTCGATGCCATTCAGGCGCGTTACACCCTCAATCCACGGATGGTTCGCGGGCTGGACTACTACACGCGCACCGCCTTTGAGTTTCTCGCCGATGCCCCTGCGCTCGGGACCGCCACCGCGGTGGGGGGGGGTGGACGGTACGACCGGCTGGTGCAGGAGCTGGGAGGCCCCCCGGTGCCCGCGGTGGGCTGGGCCATGGGAATGGACCGGCTGTGTCTACTGCTTGCCGAGAGTGGCCAGCGCGCTGAACGCGCGCCGGAGCTCTTCGTCGCGGTGGCGGATGCCGCCGCGCAAGACGAAGCCTTTCGCCTCATCAGCCGGTTGCGGCGGAGCGGCCATGCCGTGGACTTTGACCCGCGCGGCGGCTCGCTGAAGAGCCAAATGAAGCGAGCCGACAAGAGCGGTGCGCGATTTGCCCTGGTGCTGGGCGAACGAGAGCTGGCCAGCGGAGAGGCTGAGCTGAAGCCGCTCGCAGGGGGCGAGCCGGTCCGCATTCGTCTCGACAGCGTCGGCGCGGCCCTCGCCGACCGCCGTCCGTGAGCCCCGAGCCCACGTTGACGGTCATTGCCGGGCCGACCGCGGCGGGCAAGAGCGCGTTGGCGTTGGACATTGCCCAACGCGAAGGGGCCGAAATTGTCAGCGCCGACTCGCAGGCCGTGTACCGGCACTTCGACGTCGGGACGGCGAAGCCGGACGCGGCGGCACTTACCCGCGCGAGACACCATCTCGTCTCGGTGGTGGACCCACTGGACCGCTTCAGTGCGGCCCGCTTTCAGGAACTGGCCGATGCGGCAATTCGCGACGTCTCCGCGCGCGGCCGTCGGGTGCTGGTTGTCGGCGGAACCGGCCTCTACATTCGTGTACTGCTCCACGGCCTGTCCTCCGGCGCGCCCGACGCCGAGTTGCGCACCCGGCTCGAATCCGAAGCCCGGCGTCTAGGTCCCGAGGCAATGCACCGCCGTTTGGAGCTGCTGGACCCCGAGTCGGCACGGCGCATCGCGGTTGCGGACACGCTTCGCGTGGTGCGCGCGCTGGAGGTTTGGGAAGTGACTGGGAAACCGGCCTCAGTCAGTCACCAAGCGCATGGCTTTTCCCCCACACGCTACCCCTATACGTTGTGGTTCCTGGACCCACCCCGCGACGTCCTGCTGCAGGCCATCGCCGCACGCACTCGGGCCATGTTTGCGCTTGGGTTGGTGGAGGAAGTCGAATGGCTCGTTCGTCGTGGCTACCGGGAGGCGCCCGCCATGGGCAGCGTCGGCTACCGTCAAGCGCTCGCCGTGGTGGACGGCCGGCTCAGTGTTGCCGAGGCGCAAGCGGAGGCGGAACGGCAAACCCGCGCCTACGCCAAGCGGCAGCGCACATGGTTTCGTCGAGAAGCCGGGGTGCGGTTCGTCACGCCTCCCTACTCGGCGGTGACGTGAGTGGTCAGTGGCGCTGGAAGCGCACCTGGCGTCCGCTTCCCATCATCTCCGGCGGGGTCTCGAGACCGAATTGCCACCAGAGGGGTTCCCAGGGCTTCATCTTGAGCTTCTTGTCGTTCTGGAGGGCCACCAATCCGGCTTTGAGTTTTTCGTCGTTGGGGTTGGCTGTCACGGCGCGGTTCATGACCTGGAGCGCCTTGTCTCGGTCCTTGCGCTGCACCAGGCACCAGGCATAGGCCGCCCACAAGACGCCTTCCTTCTTCTGGCCCTTCACAGCGCCCTCGAAGGCGAGCTCCATTTGGGGGTATTCCTTGCGCTGGTAGTGAAGGGCGGCGAGGAGCCCCTGCGCCAACCCATTTCGAGGGCTGGCCTTCCTCAAGTGCGGTTCCGCCTGGACGTAGTCCTTCACCATGTACTGCACTATCCCAAGTTGGGCATGAACCTCGGCGCCAATGAAAGGCTGCCACTTGTCCCAGACAAGTGCCGATTCGAGGGTTTTCACGGCCTTGTCGATGCGCTGCTGTCGGTCCCGAACGTTGCTCGGCTGGATGGACAGCTCCTTCTGCGCTTGGTCCATGATGGCTTTCACCCGTTTCCCGACGCGGCGAGTGAGCAGCAAAAATGCGCCGGCGAAGGCCAGAAAACCCGGGACGAGGGCGGCGTACCAAGGAAGGTGTGCCAGGAGAACCGCCACCGCAACGACGAGCCCGGCGGCCAGGGCGATGAGAAGGTTGTACATGGGGCCGGGGATGGTTTAGCCACATGTCCACCCGGGGGCAACGGCTGCGAACAGGGGTTTCGGCGTTCGCCATGCCGGTGTATGACCGGCCCGCGGCGCAGCTTTCAGCCAACTCGGCCCTCTGTCGAAATTGGTAGACGAGACGGACTCAAAATCCGTTGCTGGTGACAGCGTCCCGGTTCGAGTCCGGGGAGGGCCACACTCCAGGGTACTTGGGAGGCTCGGCACCTCGCGTTTGGGAGGACTGGCGAGCGGGGGCGGATTCCGCTATGAGGGCGACCCCGCGGTGTCACTGTCCGGCAGGTCCAGCAACTACGGGGCTATAGCTCAGCTGGGAGAGCGCTTGAATGGCATTCAAGAGGTCACCGGTTCGATCCCGGTTAGCTCCACTAGGAAGTACCTGATGTTACAAGGCGGCTGAGTAGTCACCGAAGCGCCCTTCTCTACGCCTCTCGGGAGCCGCATGGCACTCACCGAGCTTCCGCCGGATGGCTGTTTCCTAGCCGGGGCCTTTCGCCCAGACAGTGGGAACTCAGCTCGCGTTGCATTCTCGAGCGAGCAGCGGCAGTGACAGTGCTGCAAGGCGCTTTCGAAGTGCCTAGCTTGTTGCTTCGAGAGTGAATGTCGATGCTGCCAGCCGTTTGATGCATTCGGCGAGCGCGCCGAAGAGGGGAGACAGATGAACGCTGCTGCCCGAATGCTACTCACCCTGGTCGCGACGCAGGCCGGCACGCAAACCATTGCAACCATCGACCGAATCTCAGGCTACGCCCAGAGTTTCAACACAAGCATTGTCGTTGACGACAAGATACTCGCGTCCAATGGCACGCTCACCGTCAATCCGGGCTCTCTGAACATTAAGAAGGGCATCGAGAGCTCCTGGTTCCAACTCATCGTTTCCGGTGGCAGCGTCACCATCAGGAAGACAATCGATGGCAAGTCCCAGGTCCTCATCCAGGCCGGAGGCAATGTCTCGATTGGTGAATCCATCAAGGGCGATTCCTGGGTCATCGTCGACGCTGGCGGCGATGTTACCATTGGGAATGTCATTGACGGTCAGAGTCACGTCTGGATCCGTTCTGGTGGCTTCATCCGCATTGGCAACCGGATTGATGGTGCGTCGACCGTCCGGTTGCAGGCGGCCCGCGGCATCTCGATTGGCAAGCGCATTGCCAACAAGAGCACCAGGCTGGAATACGTTTCGCCCAACCTCACCATCGGCGGAAAGTCCGTCAAGGAGGCCGACATCGGGGGCGCCACCGTCGTCGCGCAGCCATTCTCGCTGCCCAGCTTCCCGCCGGCGCCGAGCGAGTGAGCTGTCTGGAAGTGGGCAGCGGGCAACACCGACGCCAACGCCTGCTTGCAACCGTTCACCCAAAGGCGTGAACATGGT
This sequence comes from Myxococcaceae bacterium, assembly GCA_052147975.1. Classification (GTDB taxonomy): domain Bacteria; phylum Myxococcota; class Myxococcia; order Myxococcales; family Myxococcaceae; genus JADGRA01. Next base: position 14,621 of record JBKQJL010000087.1, on the reverse strand, counting down.
TGCACTTCGAGACGCGACCGTTTTCCAAACCCAGGCCGCGCTACCGACAACCGTAGACGGTTCCCGAACGGGTTAGCCATGAAGATTGTTCGCATCCTCGGCGCGGTACTGGCCTTGGCCCTGGCGTCGCAAGCGCGCGCCGAGGCTCCGACCGCACGCCTCCTAGGCGCGGGAGACAAGGCACCGGACTTCACGCTGCTCAGCGATGATTGGAAGGAGGTCAAGCTCAGCGAGTTTCGAGGGAAGAAAAACGTCGTCCTGGTCTTTTATGTGCTGGCCTTCACAGAGACTTGAAGCAGTGAACTCAAAGCCTATCAGGCTGATAGGCCAAAGCTGGACGCGAGTGACACGGTCGTTCTTGGAATTAGTGGTGATAGCCCCGCAGCCAACGCCGCCTTTGCCCGACAGCTCGACGTTCATTTCCCGCTGTTGAGCGACCCTAACCTCAAGGTGCTCAGACAATACGGCGTGCCAGTTCGCCAGAAGCAGGTGGGGAGTACCAGTTACGAGCTCGCGCAACGCGCGACCTTCGTCATCGACAAACAAGGCGTCATTCAGCGCGTCGAGCTGGGCCAAGAAGCAGTCGACCCGGCGAAAACCGTCCAAGCCTGCAGCCTTCTCGGGCATCCGAAGTAGCACGGCGGTGTCCACTGCCGCCCCGTTCTCGAGGCTGCGGTGGCAGGGCGGGCTGCCTGCGTTGGGGCCAAGGCCTTAGAACTTCCGAGCCACTGCGATGCGCTTCGCTCGAGCGGCCTTCTTGAGGGCCTCGTAGTCACGATCGGTCTGGTCGGCGTAGGCAAACGCAAATGCGGCCAGGGCTTCGTCCAAGGCTGCGCTCTTTCCGACGTACCCTGCAATCATCGCGGCGTCGCCGGACTTGGCATGCGCTAAAGCCAAGGCCCACCCGCACAGCATCGAGTATTCCTCGACTCCTTTTGGGCGCCAGTTGTCAGGGTCGAACTCGACGCTCCCTTTCATGTCGCGGAGCTGACGCATGTAGAAGTCGTGGCCCTCAATTCGGCCCCACCCCAGGAAAATGTCCGGCGCTCCCTGAATGAGGCGCTGTCCCTCCACCACTCGCCGACCTTCATTCCGAAAAACTTCCGTTTTGAAAAAGGGGGCCAACACCGAGGCTTGCGCCTCCTTGAATTGGAGAAAGAGTGGGTCGCCCTTGCTCGCGCCCTGTAACAGCAGAACCCAGCAGCGCGTTCCGACGCTCCCCACACCGACGACCTTACGAGCAACGTCGACCACCCGGTATTTCGACAAGAGCACCTGGCGGTCGTGCGCCAAGGTCGCGAGATACTGCTCGAGGAGCTCCCCCACCGCCTCGGCAATCGGTCTGCCCTGTTGGGTGCGCGTTTCGCGGACGATGAGGGGTGCCTCTTCGATGATGCGCTGCTGGTCGTCCACCAGCGACGTCATCTTCTCCAACACTTGGAGGTGTCCGCGCTTTTTCGCCTTGGCGAAGAGTTGTTCTGCCTTCTCGCGCACCTCGGGGGATAGGAAGGCGAGCAGGTCTTTCTCTTGGATGGTGGCGTACCGCAGTTGTAGGTACCCCATTTCAGCGTACTCACGCATGCGCTCGCGATAGGAGCTCACCGCTGCCCGGGCCGCTGTCTCGGCCACGGTGCGGCTTCCTCCGAGAAAACGGACGGCGACGACGATGCTCGCCACCAGGCGCTTGAGGTCCCATTCCCACGCTCCGGGTAGGGTCTCGTCGAAGTCGTTGATGCCAAAGACAAGGTTTCGCTCGGCAGAAGCAAAGACACCGAAGTTGGACAGGTGCATGTCGCCGCAGGCCTGCACCATTAGACCCGTCACGGGCGAGCCGCTGAGGTCCCGCGCCATGACGGCGGCCGAGCCCCGCAAGAACGCAAAGGGTGAGGCCAACATCCGCGCGTAACGCACCGGGATGAGCTCTGGAAGCCGGGTCTTGGCCTGCGCTTCGAGAATGGTGACCGGGTCCGTCCGGCGGGCCGCAGGCTGGTATGTGCCGAGGCTCGCGCGAGGAACCTCGACGCGAAGCGCCTTACCGGCGGCCAGCCGTTCGGCGACTCCCGGAACGGGCTTCAAGAAGCGCTCCAGCGTTCCGCGTGGAGCATGCTGTCGAGTCCCCATCCCCGCGTTCCCCCGCCGTCAAGTGCCGTTCGCTGCCACTGTGGGATGCTCGGCATCCCCGTGGGAAGCTCAACGTAGCGAAGTGGAATGAGAGTTCACAGGTGGTTTCGACGTCTTCACTCGCCGTGAATAATGCTTTCGGAGACAAGCACGAGACCGGAACGGACTCGTCTCAGGGGTGGCCGATGGCAGCGACGTTCTCTTGGCGGCTGAAGCACACCAGTCATTGGTTCCTTAGCCCTGCAAGGCATGCACGGCTGGTCTTGCTCGCACTGGTTGGCCTCGCGCGCCTGGGGTTGGCGGCGCCAAACTCAACGACTCCTAGCCGACCACTGCGCGTTGTGACCGCGCCCATTGCGCCGTTCGTCCTCAACGACCAGAACCGCTTGACCGGCTTCAGCATCGACCTCTGGACTGCGGTTGCGCGCCGAGCCGGGCTTGAATTCTCGTGGGCGCTCGGCCCGCCTTTGCCAGACCTCCTCGGCGCCGTACAGCGGGGAGACGCCGATGTTGCCATCGCGGCCATTGCCATTACGCCGCGACGCGAGGAGTTGGTGGATTTTTCCCACCCCTACTTGAACTCGGGCCTGCAGGTCATGGTCCGGGCTCAGGACGAAAGCTCCATCATTCAGAAAATTCAGCAAGTTCCGTGGGCAGCCGTCGGCGAACTCCTCGGCGCCTCGGCACTGGTCATTTTCGTGCTGGCCAACATCCTCCGGCTCATCGAGCGGCGCCGAAACCCTGAGGCCAAGGGCGCGTACCTCCCAGCTCTGGGTGAAGCCCTCTGGGGAACGATGTTGATTATTGCCACTGGCGAGCACGGCGACCGAGACGCGCCCGGTGTGCTCAAACGAGTGACTGTGGTGGCCATGTGGCTGCTCGGAGTCATGCTCATCGCCGAGCTGACCGCGACCGTCACCTCAGCGCAGACGGTGCAGCGCCTGCGGTCGGACATTCACGGCCCCGAGGACCTGCCGGGGAAGGTCACCGCCACTGTCCCGGGGACTGTGGCGGCGGACTACTTGACGAAGCGTGGCCTGCCCTTCGTGGCCGTCACCAGCGCAAACGAAGCCATCGAGCGATTGTTGCGGGGCGAGGTGCGGGCCGTCGTCTTTGCTGCACCGACGCTCCAATATTGGGTGGCCAAGCGGGGCAATGGGCTACTTCAAGTGGTCGGTCCGGTATTCGAGCCAGAGAGAATCGGAATCGCGGTCGCAGACGGCAGCCCCCTGCGCAAGAAAATCAACAAGGCACTCGACGAACTCTACGAAGATGGCAGCTACAGCGAGATTTACGCGAGGTGGTTTGCTCCGGCGAAGTAGCCGCTCCCCGTGTCTACGCCTTGGGTCCAGACCAGGAAACAGGACACCGCAGTTCAAAGCACCGGCCCGCTGCCTTGGCCAACACGCAAAGGAGAACAGCATGAGAGTGCAACGTGTCGTCGTCACGATGGTGGCAGCCGGCATGCTTCTCGTTCCCGCGGGGTGGAGCGGTGCGGCACAAGACCAAGGCATTGTGTGGGTGACGCCGGAGAAGATTATTTGGAAGGACCGGCCAGGCTTCGAAGGCATCCAGTTCGCGACGCTCGCCGGCGACCCCTCCAAGCCCGGTCTCTACGTCATCCGCGTCAAGTTCTCGCCCTGGCGAATGACGAGGCCACACTGGCACCCCGAGGACCGCCACGTCATTGTCGTTTCAGGCACCTGGTACATGGGGGAAGGGGATTCGTTTGAGCCGGACAAGACCATTCCGTTGAAGCCGGGGACCTACGCCAGGCACCCGGCGACCGCCCACCACTATGACGGCGCGAAGGATGAGGAAGTCATCGTCCAAATCGCTGGCTACGGTCCGAGCGGGACGACCCTCGTTCACCCTGAGCAAGGGGAGACCGGCTCCTCGCGCAAAAAGTAGTCGGCGACCACTAACGTTGTGGAAGCCGCTCCAAACGTGACGTCCAGCGTTCCCGCGCTCTTTCCCGCTCCCGCTCCCTGGTCCTGACAGCGGTCCGGGCACTCAGTGACGAAAGGAGCTTCTCGGTGCTGGCGGCAATCTCGACGACCGCTTGCTCGAACGCGGCTGCGTCGATGGCCGACGGACGGGAGAGCCCGCTCACCTTGCGGACGAACTGCTGGGCGGCAGCGGAAATCTCGTCCCGTGTCGTGGGTGGTTCGAAATTGTAGAGCACGCGAATGCTCCGACACATGGGCAGTCCTCCGGGAAGAGAAAAGTCGTCAGAGTTTCTCCGACCTCCGCCCAGCAAGCAAAGGCCCCCGACCGGCGCGAATGAATGGCGAACTGCTAAGCCGAGCAAACGCCTTGCGTGGCCGAGGCCTTATGGCGCGTAGGGCGCGGGCCCCGTGGTGACAATGGCCGCCATCCAAGCCCACAGAGCGGCGACCTGGGCTGGTCGCAAATCCGGAAACGCTGGCATCATCAGCCCCCGCGAGGTGGCATCCATCTGCCGGTATTTTGTGTGAAACAGGAGACTGTGCGGGTCGCGGTAGGTGTGCAACGGCACCGGAAGAGCGAAGTCCCACCCGAAACTCGCACCGACTTGCCGCACCCCGTGGCAGAACTGACAGCGCTCGGCATAAACGCGGTACCCATCAGCGGCCGTGTCCGGGCCTTGGATCTGGCGATGGTAGGCCCGAGTCTCGGCCAACTCGACGCCCACCAGTGCATCCACGTGAGCCCATGGCGAAAAGACGCGCAGCGTCGCGGCCGGCACGTCCGGGTGCCAGAGTGCCTCGACGACCATCTTGTTTCCGTGAAACCGAATTGGCCTCCAGTCGTCGGACTCCTCGCCCTTCTTGGCGATGTCGGGCAGCTCCCGGCTCCAACCTGAACGTCCCAAGGTGTCGACGGTCCACACCTCGACTGCCACAAAAGGGGCCAGGCGCTCCATCTCGCTCGCCTCCCGAAACCGAAGCGGAACGACCATTCCGTTCTCGAAGTGCAACAGCGCCAAGTCAACGGTCGGAGGAACGGTCGCAGCGTTGATTAACCACTCGAGCGGCACGCCGCGGTAGCGATGATGGGCTCCATACTGGGCGTCAAACTGGTCCACTTCCACCAGCGGAGCGGCCGCTACATCGACGCTGATTGAGTGCGAGCGCGCCGAGCTCTGAGACGCAGAAGCGCGTACCCACACCTCGACAATGTTGCCCTGCCCGAATGACGGGCTCGCAAGGCTCGCCACCAGTAGGGCTGAACAAATGGCCGTAGAATGCTGGGACTGGGGGCCCATTTGAAGCGAAGCGCGAAGCATTCAGTGTGCCAGTGTTGAGTCGGGCACCGCTCCGCACCGCGCGCAGAGTTGGCGTCACACGCAGCAAAGACGCAGGCGTTTCGGTGTGCGCTCAGCCGGGGAGGTCACCGCGGTCCCGCTTCAGAGTCGAATGCTTCCCTCCGGCCGGGGACGCACGCGCCCGGCGAAGCGATGCCTTTCAGGCAAGTGGACGGATGCGTGGATAGGCGCGCAGGCGGTCCAGCCACGCTCGCATTCCGATGTAGGGGCTCAGGTCGAACTCCCCTTCCTCGGCGACGTGTGTGTAGGCGAAGAGCGCAAGGTCGGCGATGGTGATTCCTGCGTCGGTCAGCCAGGGATGTCCCTGAAGCCGTCTCTCCATGACCTTGAACGCGCGGTGCCCGCGCTCCCAAATGTCCGGCAACCGGTCGGCGTAGCGCTCCTTCGCCCTCAGGTAGCGGATCCAGTTGCGCGCCACCGCGACGTACGGCTCATGGCTGTATTGCTCGAAGAAGAGCCATTCGAAGACACGGGTCCGTGGAAGCCCAGGAGGTGGAAGCCACGGCGTGCCTTCGGCGAAGTGGGCCAGAATGGCGTTGGATTCGGTGATGCGAGCGCCGTCATCGAGTTCCACGAGGGGGACTTTGCCGTTCGGGTTTTTCGCCAGAAACTCAGGGGTGCGCGTGGCACCAGCGTTGGAATCCGTCTCCACCCATCGGTAAGGCTGGTCGGTGAGCTCGAGAATCTGGCGTACCTTCCAGCAGTTCCCCGATGGGCTGGAGCCATAGACGCTAATCATCGATGTTCCTCTCAGCGAAGGGATGAGGTGACTGTACCGTGGTGTCCCGACGAGGAGGGGGAACTCGCATTCATCGCCTCGATGGTGCGAGCCTCGTGAGGTGCGAATTCTCTACGGTGTGGTTGGGGAGGGGATGGGGCATGCCACCCGCTCGCGCGTCGTGCTCGAGCAGTTGGTTCGAGATCAACACGAAGTCCACATTGTTGTTTCCGGTCGGGCCCGCGAATACCTTGCTCGGCATTTCGCGAACGTCCACCGCATCTGGGGCCTCACCATCAACTACGGCGGCAACCGGGTTCGGAACTTTCGGACCGTGCTCCAAAACCTCCGGGGAGCGGTCAGTGGCTGGCCGGCGAACGTCAACGCTTATTTCGACGTCCTTTCTCAATTTCGCCCCGAAGTGGTCATCAGCGATTTCGAGACGTTCAGTTATCTCGTCGGCAAGGCACTTCGAATACCAGTCATCGCATTGGACAACATCCAGATTATCAGCCGTTGCGAGCACGACCCCCGGCTGCTGGCGGGCCACGAGCCGACGTTCGACTTAACGCGTGCGTTCGTCGAGACAAAGCTGGCGCGTTGCTTCCATTATCTCGTCACGACCTTCTTCTTTCCCCCAGTGCGGAGCGAACGCACCACGCTGGTCCCGCCGGTGCTGCGGCCAGAAATTCTCGGGGCACGCAGCGAAGCGGGTGAGCACTTGTTGGTGTACCAGACCGCAACCACCAATCGAGCCCTTCCGGAGGTGCTGAAGCGCCTGGGCCATCCCGCGCGGATTTACGGCGTGCGACGCGAGTTGAAGCAGGAGGTGGTCGAGGGGACCTTGAGCTACCGGCCTTTCAGCGAGCAGGGCTTCATCGAAGACCTGCGCACAGCCCGAGCGGTGGTCGCCGGGGGCGGCTTCACGTTGATGAGTGAGGCGGTGTACCTGCGCAAACCGCTGCTTTCCGTGCCGGTGCAGGGCCAGTTCGAGCAGGTGCTCAATGCGCTTTACCTGCAGCAACTTGGTTATGGGAGGTATGCACCGCGTTTGTCCGAGACGGCCCTGGACGAATTTCTCGGCAGCATCCCCTCCTGCGAATTGGCTCTCCGCGCCTATCACCAGGATGGAAACCGGGACACCTTTGCTGCGCTCCGCCACCAACTCTCGGAGGCGGCGGCGCGCCGGCCCAAGCCGGGCTGACGGCTTTACTTGCTTGCGTGAATGGCCATGACGTCCTTGAGCAGCTTGATGGCCTCGGCTTTGGGCCTCTGGAAAGCGTTGCGGCCCATAATCGAGCCGAAGCCGCCGCCCTCCTTGATGCCGCGAATCTCCTCGAGGACGGCCGGTGTGTCCTTCGCCTCGCCGCCGGAGAAGATGCAGATGCGACGTCCGGCGAAACAGGCCTCGACCACGCGCCGGACCCGGTCCGCCAGCGTCTTGATGGGCAGGTTGTTCTTCTCGAAGACGGCTTTGGCCTCGGGCTGAAGAATTGTTTCCTTGGGTGGCTTCACCTTGATGACATGGGCCCCCATCTGTGCCGAGATTTGGGCGCCGTACGCCACCACATCCACGGCTTGCTCCGCCTCCTTCGGGATGCCGCTCCCGCGCGGATAGGCCCAGACGATGGTGGGCAACCCAAGCTCCTTCGCTTGCGCGACCACCTCGCGCAACTCCTCCAACACCACATTGCGAGCGCCCGAGCCTGGGTAGATAGTGAAGCCGACCGCCGCGCACCCGAGGCGGACTGCATCTTTAGCGGACGCAGTCAAAGCAGATGCTGGCTCTAGCTTGGACAGCGAGTCGGAGTTGTTCAACTTGAGGATGAGTGGAATCTCGCCGGCATATTTCCCTGCCACCGCCTCCAAAAACCCCAGTGGAGCCGCGTACGCGTTACAGCCCGACTCGATGGCCAGGTTGACGTGGTACTCGGGGTCATACCCCGGGGGATTGGGCGCGAACGAGCGCTGGGGCCCGTGCTCGAAGCCCTGGTCCACCGGGAGGATGACCATCTTCCCAGAGCCCCCCAAGGTTCCAGTCATGAGCATTCGGGCCAAGTTGGCCTTGGTGCCGGGATTGTCGGAGGGGTACCAGGACAGAATCTCCTTCACGCGCTCGGTCAGGGGCATGTCAGTCGGGCCTCGGGAGAGGTGAGACCTTCGGACCTTACACCGCTCGCGTCCCGGACGGACACTGCTCGGGGTGGCCGGTCAAAGCGGTCGCTCGTAGATGCGGTAGGTCTTGTAACGACGCGCCCCCATGGATTCGATAGCGCGCACCATGAGCTCGTTGTCCTCGGTGACCCAGCCGAGCTCGGCCCCGTCGTAACCGAGGCGACGAGCAGTTCGAAGGGTCTCTAGGTACAAGAGAGCGTCGAGCCCTCGGCGACGAAAGCCGGGCTTAATGCCGAAGAGGAGAACGCGGAGGCGTTCGATGTTTCTGGCCGCCCAGGCCATCCGGGCGAGCCCAAGCGGCAGACCCCAGTGGGTGAGGTAGCCGCCCGCGGCCTGAATGGCGCGGTTGGCATCGGGGAGTGTGATGGAAAACGCCACTGGCTCTCCCCGAACTTCGGCGATGAGGCACAGCTCGGGGCGCACGCGCACCAACGGCCGGAGGCGCGCAACGATGCCGTCAAACTCCTCCTCGTTTAATGGAAGGAAGAGCCAGGCCGGGTCCATCATCGCGTTGTAGATGCTCTTCAGTCGGCGAATCTCCTCGGGAAGCTGCCTAAGGTCGATGGGCCGCACTCGGACGCCCTGCTGCTCCCGGAGGCGCTCCGCGACACGGACCACTTTCTCGGGAGGTGCGAGGGCGGTGCTCAAGTCGTAGGCGTAGAGGTCCTTCATCTTCCGAAGGCCCCATCCCTCGAGCAGCGCTCCATAGTAGCGGAAGTTGTACGGCATCATCATCGCCGGTGGAAAATCGAATCCTTCCACCAGGACGCCACACTCGTGGTTGGTGGAGAGGTTGACCGGGCCGGTCAACGTCTTCATTCCCCGGCTCCGGGAGAACTCTGCGGCTCGGTCCAGCAAGGCGGCAGCCACGGCTGGGTCGTCTGGGGCATCAAACAGCCCAAAGAAGCCCGTCTCCGCATTGTGAAACTGGTTCCACAGCGCGTCGTCGATGGCTGCAATTCTGCCGACAATCTGCCCTCCCCGACGGGCGAGCGAGAGTTCCACCTCGGCGTGGGTGAAGAAGGGGTTCTTGTCGCGGTCGAGAAAATCGCGGCGCTCGGCGACGATGGGTGGGACGAAATACGGGTTACCGGCATAGAGCTCAAGCTGGTAGCGGATGAAGGCGTCCAGGTCGACCTGCCGGCGTACGGTCTCGATGACGATGTTCGACTCGAGTGCGCCGGCGAAGCTCGGCTTTTGAAGGGGTACAACGCGGGCCACGGGCATCAGACCAATCCTTGTTGACGGTACCAGGCGACGGTGTGGGCGAGCCCTTCCTCGAGCGGGTAGCGAGGACGGAAGGCGAGGGCAGTGACCGCGCGGTGCGGCGAACATGTCCAGGCTGCCTGCGCCATCTCGCGCGCTTTGTCCCGGTTGAGGATGGACACCTTGCCCTGGACGCGAGCCGCCAGCTCGGAGCCCGCGGCGGCGAGCCACCCGACGGATTCTGGGACCGACAGCACGCGCGCGCTGCGTCGACCGAGTGCGTGAGAGAGTGCTTGGCAAAACTCCTCCCACGCGTAGGCGCGCGGGTCGGCCACGAAGTAAATGCCGCGAACCGGGTCCGTGGGAGATAGCGTTTCGCCACGTTCGCCGGCGGCGACGAGCGCCTCGCAGAGGTCATCGACGTGAATGAACGAGAACTGCTTCGGCCCGAAGCCGGACTTGAGGAAGAGGCCGTGCCGAGCCATCGCCAGGAGAGGCGGGAGATTGACTTCGTCGCCTGGGCCGTAGACGAACGGCGGACGAAGGACAATCGCCCGCACTGAGTGAGCTTCCGCCCGCACCGCGTCCTCCGCAGCGAGCTTGCTCCGTCCGTAGATGGACACCGGCTGGGCGCCCTCCTGCTCTGAGCGCGGATGACCGATTCGGGCCGGGCCCGCGGCCGCCAGCGACGAGCAGACCACCAGCCGCGGTGGTGGGCGCTGACGGGCCACTGCCTGGACGAGGTTTTGGGTGGCCCGAGCGTTGCCCTGAGTGTAGCCGTCCTCGGACGCGGCCTTGGTCACACCGGCCAGGTGGTACACCACCTCGACGCCCTCCAGCGCCTGGTCCAGCCCCTCGCCTGTCGTGAGGTCGCCTTCCACCAGCTTGACGCCGAGCGCTCGGAGCAACTCGCTCCGTGAGCTTTTTCGGACCAGCGCCGTGACCGCGTCCCCCCTCTGAACAAGGTGCTGCGCGAGGGCACCTCCCACGAAGCCGCTTCCGCCAGTCAACAGGACGCGCATCCGGGCGGAGTGCTCAGGCAATGGGGCGCTGATAAATACGGTACGTCTTCGAGCGGACGCCGCCCATGGACTCGATGGCGCGATTGACGAGGTGGTTGTCCTCGAGCGTCCAGGAAACTTCTCCGCCGCTGTACCCCAGACGACGTGCCGTGTTGATGGTGTCCAGGTAAAGAATGGCGTCAAGGCCCTGGCGCCGGAACCCCTCTTTGATGCCAAGCGTAATGAGTCGGAGCCGGCGAATGCGCCGAGCGGCCAGGGCGAGCTTCACCAGGCCGATGGGCAGGCCGAAACGTGTCAACCGGCCTCCGGCCGCCTTCAAGGCATAGTTTGCGTCCGGAATGGTCATCGAGAAGGCAACCGGTTCACCTTTCACTTCGGCGATGAGCAACAATTCCGGCACGACCAGGGGCTTCATGTCCTTGGCCATGTGGTCGAACTCCGCCTCGGTCATCGGGACGAAGCCCCAGTTGTTTTCCCAGGCGGCGTTGTAGATGTCCTTGACGCGCTGGACCTCTGCCGCGAAGTCCGACATCCGCACCGGCCGCACCACCACGCCATTGCGCTGGCGGATTTTCTCGGCGACTCGCACGACCTTCTCCGGCGGCGGCTGTGACGAGGCGATATCAAAGGCAAACAGGTCCTTCGCCTTGGTGAAACCGCAGGCCTCGTAAAGCGCGGCGTAATACCGCGGGTTGTAGGCCATCATCACCGCCGGCGAGGCTTCGAAGCCTTCGACCAGAACTGAGCACTCATAGTTGGTGGAGAAGTTGAGCGGCCCCATCATCTCAGGAAAGCCCTGCGCCTTGAGCCAGGCGGAGGCCGCATCGAAGAGGCCGCGCGCCACGGCCTCGTCGTTGATGCTCTCGAACATCCCGAAGAAGCCGAGGTTGCTCCCGTGAAACTCGTTGTAACGGGGGTCGACAACGCCGGCGATGCGCCCCACCACCTTGCCGTTACGTCGGGCTAGAAACAGTTCGGCGCTACCGAACTGAAACCAGGGATTTTTCTTCGCGTCGAGGAAATCCCGCCGCTCCATCTCCAAGGGTGGAACCCAGTTCGGATCGCCCCGGTAGAGCTCATAGGGGAAGCGTATGAAGGCCTCACGGTCGGCCGAAGACTGCGCCGGCGTCACTGTGACGTCCGACAGGGCTGCGGACCCTTGGGCCGCCAGTCGGTGCTTCTTTGCCGAAACAGCCATGAGCGCCTCAGGCCTCCGGGTGCTGACCGTTCTTCAGGAAGAGATTGGCGCCTTTTTCGAGGAGCAAGCCCGGAAGCTCCGAGCGCATGCCCCACAGCCTGAGGGGCGCCGCGCCGAGGCGCTTGAGGTCATCCGGCTGGAGATTGGCTGCGCGCCAAGTCAGGGTCTCCACCGCATCAGACAGCTTTCGAGCGACCTCGCGCGAGGACAGGCGGGCGATTGACTCCAGCGACAAGCCACGGTCCGCCAACAGCCCAGCCGAGGCTGCCGCCCAACGTTGTGTCGCTTGGTTGGACATGATGAAGGTGCCGGGGCGCGCCACTTTCACGGGAACGAAGGTGCTGGGCCGGGTCTCGGGAATCACCCCCATCTTCCGGCCAACCTTTTCGAATGCATCCAGCACCCGGTCCAACTGGGCGTCGGTGTGTGTTGCCATATAGCTGGTACGAATCAGCGAGTGCCCGGGTTCAACCGCCGGCGGGATGACAGGGTTGGCGAACACCCCGGCCTCGAAGAGCGTCTTCCAGAAGCGGAAGCACTTCACCTGGTCGCCGATGAGGACCGGGACGACCGGGGTGACAGAGACGCCTGTGTCGTAGCCCATCGCTCTCAGACCGTTGTGCATCTTCTCGGCGATGTCCATGAGCCGAGACCGGCGCTGTGGCTCGGCCTCGACAATCTCCAGTGCCTTGAGGGCAGCCGCCACCGCGGCGGGGGTCATCGAGGCGCTGAAGATGACAGGTCGAGAACGGTGCTTGATGTAGTTGATGACTTCGAACGGCCCTGCGAGCACGCCTCCCAGCGAGGCGAAGCTCTTGCTGAACGTGCCCATTACGATGTCGGTGTTGGCCTCGAGACCGAAGTACTCGGCAACGCCACGACCACGCTCCCCGAGCACGCCCATCGAGTGCGCATCGTCAATCATCACCCGTGCGCGGTAGCGCTGGGCGAGTTCGACGATTTTCGGCACGTTGGCCAGGTCGCCCTCCATCGAGAAGACGCCATCGGTCACGATGAGCTTTCCGGCGTCCGGGTCAGCGGCCTCCAGCAGCTTTTGCAGATGGTCGACGTCGTTGTGCCTGAACTTCCGCTCCTCTCCGAACGAGAGTCGGATGCCGTCGACCAAGCTGGCGTGGTTGCCGCGGTCCGAGAAGACGATGTCGTGGCGACCCAGCAGTGCCGAGAGCGCGGCGAGGTTGGTCTGGAAGCCGGTCGACACCACAACGGCCGCCTCCCGGTTCAGAAACTTCGCAAATCGGTTCTCCAGCTCTTCGTGGAGCACGGTGGTGCCGTTGAGGAGCCGGCTTCCGGAGCACGTGCTGCCGAAGCGCTTCACCGCATTCTGTGCGGCTTCTTTGACCCGGGGGTCGCCCGCCAGCCCGAGGTAATTGTTGGAGCCCGCCATGACCACGCGGCGACCCTCGATGTCCACTTCGGTACTGGCGTGTGACGCCTCGATGGGCCGGTAGTAGGGGTAGAGGCCAGCGGCCTTGGCGATGCGGTAGTCCTTCCAGGCTCCGCACTTGTCGAAGACGTCACTCATAGGGGGGTCGCCCCCTCCTGAAGGGGCCGGGCTCGCGAAGGGGAGGCAACGCCCGCGAGTGGCGAGGCTTCTAGGGGGACGTGGCGCTGGAAGTCAAGGTGGCCTTGGAGCACAAAACATTAGAAACATCAAGCATTTAAAGCCAATGCCGCGAGTGAGCAATAACCAGCTCATCTGGACGGTGCTGCGCCGTTTCTTGCGCACTTCTAAAAGCGTTGGGAGCGCACATTGAAGTGGCCCGTTCGGAAGTGGCTGCCAAGAGGCCTGGCCACACGCCCACTTGCGACGCGCGCACCTGGGCAACTTCAGCGACTTTGCCCTGCGGGGCAGCCTTGTTGAAAGGCCAGGATCCGGGTGCTAGGGACTCGAGCATGCCCCCCCAGCGTCGTCGCCCCTCTCGTCGCGCTGCCAAGGATGCCCCCCGTAACGTTTCCAGTCGTACCGCCCGGGCTGGCGCCAAAGCCAAGGGGGCCGCAACTCGGCCGACCCGCTCGGGGACCACCCGGCTGCACGACCCGGCCGCGATGCGCGCGATCACCCGCGAGTTGGCTCGTTGGGAGGCCAAGACACTCGCCGATGTCACGGCGAAGACCCCGCTTCGGCAACGCGCCTTCGTGACGGACTCCGGTGTGCCCATTCCTCCGGTGCTCACCGCTGCCCACCGCCGCAGCGAAGTCCAGGAGCACCTCGGTCTGCCCGGTGAGTACCCGTTCACCCGCGGCGTTCAGCCAACCATGTACCGGGGCCGACTCTGGACCATGCGCATGTTTGCTGGCTTCGGCTCACCCGAAGACACCAACCGGCGCTTCAAGTACCTGATGACCCACGGCACGACTGGGCTTTCCACCGCCTTCGATATGCCGGCGCTGATGGGCTACGACGCCGACCATCCCATGTCGCGGGGCGAAGTCGGCAAAGAGGGAGTGGCCGTCTCCTCGTTGCGAGACTTCGAGGTTCTCTTCGAGGGAATTCCGCTCGACGAGGTCACCACGTCGATGACCATCAACGCCTCGGCCATCGCGGCGCTCTGTATGTACATCGCCGTGGGCGAGAAGCAGGGCATCCCGATGGCCAAGCTCGGCGGGACCATCCAGAACGACATGCTCAAGGAGTACATCGCTCAGAAAGAGTGGATCGTTCCCCCACGGCCCGCAGTTCGGATCGTCACGGACATGATCGAGTTCTGCACCCAGCACATGCCTCGGTGGCACCCAGTCTCGATCAGCGGGTACCACATACGGGAAGCGGGCGCGACCGCGGTGCAGGAGCTTGCTTTCACCATCGCCGACGGGATTGGCTACGTCGAAGAGTGTGTAAAGCGCGGCCTGAAC
>JBKQJL010000086.1:0-50179 GCA_052147975.1 Myxococcaceae bacterium | reverse complement strand
AGGCCCGTCGCGGCGTCAACCTGCAGGAGGCGGTGACGCTGTGGCAGCTGCTGCAGCAGGGGGGCGAGGCGGCGCTGTTGGCGTGCACCATCGAGACCGGCCGCACCCACCAAATTCGGCGCCACCTCGCCTCGCTGGGCCATCCCGTGGCGGGCGACCGGAAGTACGGAGACTTTGCTTTCAATCGCGAGGCCAAGGCGCGCTGGGGGCTGAAACGCCTCTTCCTCCATGCCGGCAGCATTCAGTTTCCCCACCCCGAGGACGGACGCACCGTCCGTCTCGAGGCCCCCCTGCCCGCCGAGCTGCGCGACGTGCTCGCCAGGGCTGGCCTGGCCTTTCCCTGAGGTAAGGTGCCCCACAAGGCCCTGCCGATGCGCGACACCTCGCCGCCCGACGCCCCTCCGCCCGAGCCCGCCGTCTCCCAGTCCGAGTCGGGCGACGCCGTGGCCGAGCCCACCCCCACCCGACTGGTGTTGGTGGTGCCCCCGCGCAAGCCCCGTGGCCGCTTCGGCCGCGTGCTCGGCCCCTTGAGCAAAGTGGGTGCCTTCCTCGCTCTGACTGGCCTCACGGGCATCCTGGGCGCGGCCGCTGTCCTCTACTACCGCTTCTCGCGCGGTCTGCCTGAGATACCCAAGGTGTCCGCCTACGCGCCGCCGGTGCTCACCGAGGTTTTCACCGATGACCAGGTGCTGGCGGGCGAGTTTTACGAGGAGCGCCGCAAGGTGGTCCCCTACGAGAGAATTCCCAAGCGGCTGGTGCAAGCCTTCATCGCCTCGGAGGACGCGGCCTTCTTCGACCATTTTGGATTGGACCCGGTCGGCACCGCGCGCGCGGCCTTCAAAACCATCCTGCACAAGACGTCCGGGTCCGGCGGAGTCCAGGGCGGCTCCACGCTGACCCAGCAAACAGCCAAGGCCCTCCTGGTGTCGGCGGAGGGATTCGAGAAGGGCACCCGCCGCAAGGGCCAGGAGGGGCTGGTCCGCAAAATCCGCGAAGCCATTCTCGCTCGGCGTCTGGAGGCCGCCCTCACCAAGGAGGAGATTCTTTACCTCTACCTCAACAACGTCTACCTCGGGCACCACGCCTACGGCGTTCAGGCGGCGGCAGAGAATTACTTTCGCAAGGACGTGCGGGACTTGTCGCTCGCGCAGATGGCCCTCATCGCCGGCCTCCCGCAGGCCCCCAGCCGCTACTCGCCGTTCATGAACCCGAAGGCCGCGACCGAGCGTCGGGGCTACGTGCTGCGCCGGATGCGCGAGGAGGGGATGATTTCGCGCGACGAGCAAGACGCCGCGAACCGCGAGGAAATCCACGTCTACCCAGTGGAGGACGTGTTTCACGAGTTTGCCCCCTACTTCGTCGAGCAGGTGCGCAAGGACGTGGTGAACCGCTACACGAACCCAGTGCTCCTCACCGGCGGTCTCAAGGTCTTCACCACCATGGACTCCGAGCGACAGCGCGCGGCCCAGGACGCGATGCTCAGCGGGCTGTTGGCCGTCGACAAGCGCCAAGGGTTTCGGGGCCCGCTGACCACCCTGGACAGCCCCGAGCAGCGCCGCGCCTTTCTCGCCCGCAGCACAGCTGCAATGGCCGGTGGGCCCCTTGTCGAGGAGACGTACTACGTGGGGCTGGTGACGGCGGTGAATGCCGATGGCACCTCGGCCACGGTCCAGGTCGGGCCCCACCAGGCACCGCTGCCGCTGTTGGGCATGCGCTGGGCGCGCAAGGTGAACCCCGAGGCGTACTACCCGGGCGCCATGCTGAATTCGCTCAAGAAAGTGCTCAAGCCGGGGGACGTGGTGGTGGTGCGCGCGGTGAAGAAGGCTGAACTCTGGGACGACAAGGAGCAGTCCGACAAGAAGCTGGCGGAGCGGCTGCCCGAGGGCGGCCTTTACTTCCGGCTGGAGCAGGAGCCTGAGTTGCAGGGGGCGCTGGTTTCCATCGACCCCTGGCAGCAATACCTCGTGGCGATGGTGGGCGGGTACGACTTCGACGCCAACGAGTACAACCGTGCCTTCCAGGCTTGCCGCCAGCCGGGCAGCAGCTTCAAACCGGTGGTGTACTCGGCCGCCATCGAGCAGCTGGGGTGGACCGAGGCGCAAACCATCGTCGACAGCCCCATCGTCGAGAACGACCCCGAGCACCAAGTCCGCTGGAAGCCGGAGAATTACACCGAGGACTTCCACGGAGACGTGCTGTTGCGTACCGCCGTCATCAACTCGATGAATATTCCCGCGGTGAAGACTTTCGTGGCGGTGGGCATCGAGCCGATGGCCGCCTGGGCCAAGAAGCTTGGCCTGTCCACACCCATGAATCGCGACTTCTCGGCCGCTCTGGGGAGCTCTTGCGTCTACCCCTGGGAGCTGGCGCAGGTGTACGCGACGTTTGCCCGGCTGGGGGAGAAGCGCCCCACCTACTTCATCCGCCGCATCGAGGACCGTTACGGCCGGACGCTGGAGGACCACACTGCCTACGACGACCCGTGGGCCAGCCTCACCGACCGCATCGCCGCTGGCTACGCCCGTCTGTTCGAGCCCGGAGAGCAGGTGATGTCCCAGGAGACCGCCTACATCCTCACCGACTTGCTCCGCGGGGTGGTGCGCGAGGGCACCGGCGCTCCGGCGCAGCGGCTGGGCAAGCCGGCGGCTGGAAAAACCGGCACCACCAATGACTCCTTCGACGCCTGGTTCGTCGGCTTCACCCATGACTTGGTCGGGTTGGCGTGGGTGGGCTACGACCTGAACCCGCACCCCCTGTCGCGCTACGAGACAGGAGGTCGCGCGGCGCTCCCCATCTGGGTGAGCTACATGCAGCGGGCCGTGCAAGGACGGCCGGAGCCGGAATTCAGCCCCCCTGAGTCACTCGAATTGGAGAAGAAGACGGTGGACACCCGCACCGGGAAGCTCGCCTCGCCGGCGAGCAAGACCGCCGCGGTGATGTGGTTCAAGAAAGGGACTGCCCCGGAGGAAGTGACTCAGGACAAGAAGGTGGTGGACCCCACCCAATTCATGCAGGTGCCGAATTAGTGGGCCCGCTGCTCCCCCTCGTGGCGTTGGGAGCGCTGGGCTGCGCCTCGGTGTCCAGCCAACGGCCTGGCGTCTGTCCTGATTCGGCTTCGCTGCATTGCATGTCTGCGCCGGTGTGCTCCTTCGACAAGAGCCTCGGCTGCGAGGTGTGCCAGTGCAGTCCGCCCGTCTACAACCCGGTGGCACCGGACCAGCGCCTGACGCCGTAGCAGGGGCCTGCATCGGCCGACGGGGCCCACGCCCCCCGCCCGGAGGGCCCTGGAGGCTCGGTGCGTCGCGGGGCGGCTGAACGCCGCGGTCCCCCCCTTGCCGCCCGTCCTGGGACGGCATGGGAGGAAGACCCTTTCTGGCAAGCGGGCGTTAGCCGCGGTCCGGGCGCTTGGGAGAGGAAAGTCCCATGGCCCGGGACACCACCCAGCTTGGTAGGAGGCTTCCGAGCCGGGTCATCCACGCCGCCTGCCAGGGGAAAGCGAAGCGCCCGTCCCCGCGCACAATGGCTCGCCCCATGCGGTCGGCTGCGTCTTCCGTCTCCAGCAGAAAGGGCATGGGGAAGCGGTTCTCGGCCGTCATCTCGCTCCTCACGAAACCCGGGTTGAGGCATGTCACGCGGACGCCGGCCGAGGCGAGGTCCATCCGGAGCCCCGCGCAATAGGTTTGTAAGTACAGCTTGCTCGCGCCGTAGATGGCGAAGCGGGGGATGACAATCCAGCCGGCGATGGAAGAGACGCCCACCAGGTGGCCCTTTCTGCGCTCAGCCATTCGAGGGGCGAGGGCCGAGAGGGTGGCCGTCGCGCCGAGGACATTCACCTGCAACATGGCTTGGATGGCTGGCCACTCCGCCCGCTGGCCGTTGAGCATTCCCCCCACGCCAGCATTGGCCACCACCAAGTCGATGCCTCCGGCCGTCGCGTCGTCGAGCGCCCGAAGCTTGGCCACCACCTCCGCTGTCTGGGACACGTCGAGGCTGACCGGCACCACTTCCCCGGGGCCGGTGGCGGCCTCGGCCCGCAGCGACGCGAGCAGTGCCTCGCGCCGGGCGGCGGCGTAGACGCGGGCCCCGCGGCGCGCAAACCACAGCGAGAGGGCCCGCCCCAATCCGCTCGAGGCCCCGGTGATGACGACGTTGGCGTAGGAGGGCTCCATGAGGGGGGTCTGGTGCATCCGCCCAGTGCTGGCAAGCGACAATTGCTTCGGGTTGCTCAGCGCGTTCCGAGCGCCGCCACCGGACGGAAGTGAAACTCCGCATCCGGTAGGTGAGGCAAGGCCCGGGCTTCTCTTGCGGCCTCGTGCAACAGCGGCGCCTCGGTTGGCCCGAGCGTCTCGTCGAGGCTCTCGAAAATCTCCGCAAGTTCTTCCGCGCTCGCGCGTAACGTCTCCGGGTCCCCCGCATCGCCGTCCACCGCGACCGAGCGGACCTGCACCGTGGAAAAGCCGGCCGTCCGCATCAACCCTTCCAGTTTCTGGCCGATGAAGGGGTCGCCCCCGCCGCTGAGTTGGGCCTGGTTGAGGAGGGCGAGGGCCCGGCCAATGGCGACGCATGGGGGGACGAGCCGCAGCGTGGCGTTGTCCACTTCCAGGAAGAAGCACTGACCGCCGGGGACGAGAATCCGGTGCACCTCGCGCAGGACGGCCGCCGCCTGGGGAATGTGTTCCAAAACCCAGCTCGCGTGGACCCGGTCAAAGCTGGCGTCCGGGAAGGGCAACCGCGTGGCATCGCCCTGGACGTAGCGGGCCACTGGGTGCAGCGTTTTGGCCTGTCGCAACTGCGCCGCCCGGAGGTCGAGTCCCCAAAGCTCAATCCCGGGGTGGCGTCGGGCGAGCGCTGCGGCCATGGCTCCGACGCCCGTGCCCAAGTCCAACACGCGCATGCCAGGCCGGGCGGTGAAGTCCCCGAGCATTCTGGGCGCCACCCACACCAGCGCCTGCTTCATGAGGCGAGCCACCTCGCGCAGGTCGGTGCCTCCGTGGATGTAGTCCGCCATGGACAACCCTACAGCATAGGCCAATACGGACGGAGCGCCTCGCGGCTGAGTCGGATGGCGTGGGTCGCGTCTCGACTGGCGCCGGTCGGGAAGTCTTCGGTGCGGCCGACCAGCACCTCGAGGCAAGCATGCACGCTGCGGGGGAGCCCGCCGAGCGAGTAGCCACCCTCCAGCAGAAGCACCAGGCGCCCGCCGCTGGTGGCTGCTGCCAGCTGCTTCACCACGCTGCACATGGCGGCGAAGCCACGCTCGGTACACAGCATTCCACCCAAGGGGTCATCCTCGTGCGGGTCGAATCCGGCCGACACAATGACGAGGTCGGGCGCAAAGGCAGAAGCAATGGGAAGTAGGAGGTCATGGAAGACGGCCCCAAAATCAGCGTCGGTGCGCCCTCCAGGAAGCCCGCAGTTGACGGTGAAGCCCGCGCCGGCCCCCTCGCCCACCTCGGTGGGCGCCCCGGTGCCGGGGTAGAAGGGAAATTGGTGCACCGACTGGTAGAGGACGTCGGAGCGGTTCCAGAAGGCCGCTTGCGTCCCGTTGCCGTGGTGCACGTCCCAGTCCAGCACCAGCACCCGCTCGGCGCCGGCCAGGCGCGCAGCCTCGGCCGCGATGGCGGCATTGTTGAGCAGGCAGAAGCCCATCATCTCGTTCGGCTCGGCGTGGTGTCCGGGTGGCCGCAACAAGGCGAAGGCGTTGGCTGCCTGGCCCTTCCACACCGCTTCGGCCGCACCCACTGCTGCGCCGGCGGCGAGCAGCGCCGCCTCGTAGCTTTTCGGCGACACGTGGGTGTCGGCATCGAGCACCATGTGTTTTCCGGCCGTTGCCGCCAGGTGGGCGCGCAACTCCGGGGTGTGCACCCGGGCCACCTCGGCGTCGGTGGCCGGGCGCGGGCGCACCATCTCCACGCCGGCAACCGGGAGCTCTTTGAGAATGGAAAGCACCCGCTGAAGCCGGGCGGGGGACTCGGGGTGGCCCCGGCCCGGGTCGTGCTCGAGAAACAGAGGGTCCGAGAACACCAAAGTCGGCGCGTCTGCAGCCATCGGAGGGTGTACTCTACGCCCAAGCCGGGGTGCCCCGTTGTTTCCCCGTGGCACAGTGCGTTGTCCTATGGTGCTCCCCAGCTCTCCTGTGCTGCGACCCCGGCGCCAACTCGGTCTGCGCACCGCCATCTTCGGCAGCTTCGGACTCGCAATCCTGCTGTTGCTTGTCGTTGCCTGGGCGCTGATGCGGATGCAAGTCCTCGACCGGGTGGCCGACCGGTGCGAGGGCTCCGGCCGCGTGCTCGGACAGCATGTCGCCGCCTGGCTCGCGCACAGCGATAACCCCCAGCGTGTGCTGGCGCAGGCCCCGCTGGCCGAGTCGGCGGTGGCTGGCGTGGCCCTCGTCAATGCCAGCGGACAAACCCAAGCCGTCGGCCACGACGCGCTCGACTGGGCCTCCATCATCGCCCACTGGGAGTCGAGTGGTCGGGCCCCCCGGGTGGCGCTCCCGGGGGGGCTGGTGCTGCTCACCGTCCCGGAGGAGGGAAGCGACTCCAGCGTGTTGGTGGCGGTCGACGAGAGTTTCCTGGAGGACGTGAAGACTGGCCTGCGCTCCGGGTTGCTCTTGTCCGTCCTGGTGGGGGCGCTCGGTTTCGTCCTGGCCATGGCCTTCGTGAGCCGGACCCTGCTCGACCGGCCGCTGGAACGCATGACGGGCATCGCCCACCGGCTGGCCGAGGCAGACCTCACCGAGGGCCCGGCGCCGGGCGGTACAGACGCCGTGGGCAGGCTGGCCGGGGCGCTCGACCAGCTTCGAAACTCGCTGCGCGAAACCATCGGGCGCGCGCGGGGGGTAGGAGACGCCATCGTCCTGGCCATCGGCCAGCTGTCCCGCTCCGGGGTGATGGTGAGCGGGGGAGCCGGCGTTGTCCTGCAGCGCGTCGAGGAGGCACGCGGCGTCATCGCGGAGCTGCTCACCTCCTTGCGTGGGCTGGCCGAGCAGGTGGACGTGCTCGGCCGAGGCGCCGAGGAGGGGACGGCCACCGCCACCGCCATGGCCGTCACCCATGACGACGTGACCGCGCTGGTCGAGCAACTGGGAGCCGCGGCTGCAGAAACCACCGCCGCCATCGGCGAGATGAGTCACAGCGTCACCGAGGTGGCGCGGGCCGTTGGGCAACTGTACGGCTCGGCCGAGGAGACCTCCACCAGCATGCAAGAGATGGACATCTCCATCGGCCAGGTGGAGACGAATGCCAATGAGACCGCCCGACTCTCAGAAAACGTGCTGCAGGACGCCACCACCGCGGGCGAGGCGCTGCAGACCACGCTGTTGGCCATTGACCGCATCCGGGGGAGCAGCCGGGAGGCGCTGCAGGTCATCGAAAATCTCGGGCAGCGCACCTCGGAGATTGGCAACATCCTCGACGTCATCGACGACGTCGCCGAGCAGACCAACCTCTTGGCGCTCAACGCGGCCATCATCGCCGCCCAAGCTGGCGAGCATGGCAAGGGCTTCGCGGTGGTGGCCGATGAAATTAAAGAGCTCGCCGAGCGCACCGGCGCTTCCACCAAGGAGATTTCGGACCTCATCGCCGCCGTGCAGGCGGAGAGTCAAAACGCCCGGGCGGCAGTGGAGCAAGGGTTTCGCACGGTGCAGGAGGGCGTCGAGCTGGGCAGCGAAGCAGAAGAAGCGCTCAAGAAAATCTCCGCCTCGGCCAGCAAGAGCACCCTGATGGTGAAAGCCATCGCCCGCGCCACCGTCGAGCAGTCGCGCAGCAGCAAGTCCGTCACTGCCGCGGTGCAACGAATTGCCGAGGCGGTGGAGGCGGTCGGTCGGGCGACCGCCGAGCAGGAGCGCGGCGCGACGCAGATGACCGAGCGCGCGCAGCGCATGCTGTCCGTCACCACCCAGGTGGAGCGAGCGACCGAGGCCCAACTCGAGCGGAGTCGGCAGATTGCCCGGTCGCTGGCCAGCATCGGCGAGATGACGGGTGCGGTGAGCCGGGCGCGCGGTGCCCAGGCGGCTGCCTCCGAGCGGGTGCTGGCCGCGGTGGAGGCCATCCGCACGGTGGCCGAAGCGCAGGGTGGCAGCGTTCGCCAGTTGGAGTCCGTCATTGACGACCTTCAACGCCAGGCCGAGGTGCTGCGCGCCGAGGTGCAGAGGTTCAAGGTGTGAGCGCGTCGAGCGTCCCCCGTCTTTCCGAGCGGATGCTGGTCTTCCTCATCGGAGCCGTGCAATTCGTCAACATCCTGGACTTCGTGATGGTGATGCCACTCGGCCCGGACTTCGCGCGTGGGCTGGCCATCCCGTTGTCGAAGTTGGGCCTGGTCGGTGGCAGCTACACGCTGGCGGCGGCCGGGGCGGGCTTGGCCGGCTCGCTTTTTCTGGACCGCTACGACAGGCGTTCCGCACTGGCGGTGGCCATGACCGGCCTCGCGCTGGGCACCTTCGCTGGGGGCTTGGCCCGCGGCTTGCCCTCGTTGTTGGCCGCGCGAGTTCTGGCCGGCGTCTTCGGCGGCCCGGCGACGTCACTGTCATTGAGCATTGTTGCCGATGCCGTGCCGGCCGAGCGGCGGGGGAAGGCCCTGGGCGCGGTCATGGGGGCCTTCAGCGTCGCCGCCGTGCTGGGCGTTCCGGCGAGCCTCAAATTGGCTGAGTGGGCCGGCTGGCGCGCCCCCTTTTTTGTGGTCGCCGCGCTCGGCCTGCTCATCACCGTCGGCACCATCTCGCTCTTGCCGCCCATGCGCGAGCACCTGAAGGCCGCCAGCGCCGACCTCCCGGCATTGCCGTCCCTCTTCCGCCGGACAGTGCTGCAGTCCTACGCCATGACGGCCGTCGTCATGGGGGCTGGCTTTCTCCTCATCCCCAACCTGTCCGCCTACCTCCAGGCCAACCTCGGGTTGCCCCGGAGCGCGCTGTGGACGCTGTATGGCGCCGGCGGATTGGTGAGTTTTGTCTCCCTGCGGCTGGTGGGAAAGCTGGTGGACCGCCTGGGCAGCTTCCGGGTGGGGACGGTCGGGGCCGTGCTGATGGCGTGCGCCGTTTGGCTCGCCTTCGTCGACGTCCCACCGCATCCCCCGGTGCTGCTGCTTTTCCTCTTCTTCATGTTCGCTCTCTCGGTGCGCAACGTCTCCTACACCACGCTCACCTCGAAGGTGCCTCTGCCCGCTGAGCGAGCCCGCTTCATGTCCTTCCAATCCGCTGTCCAGCACCTGTCCAGTGCGGCGGGAGCCATCACCTCCGCGCTGGTTCTGGCGGAGGGCCCAGGGGGGCGTCTCCTTCACGTCCGGCGCTTGGCTGCACTCTCCCTTCTGCTGACGGCGGCCTTGCCCCCACTCCTCTTTCGGGTGGAGCGGGCGGTGGGGCGCGGCCAGGATGCCTCGCCGCCGAGCCCGGAGACACGGACTGACCTTGGACCACCGCCCGCGGGAATGGCGCGGCCGCTCAAGAAGGTTTAAGAGCACTCCTCAGGGAGCCTCATGTTCAACCTCGGCGCCGGAGAAATTGCCCTCATCAGCGTGGTCGCGCTGCTGCTGCTCGGGCCAGACAAGCTTCCCGAGCTGGCCCGTGGCTTGGGGAAGGCCTTTCGCGAATTCCGCAAGCACACCGAGGACGTGCGCACCATGGTGGAACGGGAATTTTACCGCATGGACCAGGACGTCTTGCAGGACGCTTCGAAGAAGGCTCCCAGCGCCGCGCCGGAGGTCAGTCAAGTCTCTGCCGCCCGCTTTGGCCTTCCTCTGAGCGAGCAGGACGCGGCCGGCCCGCGCATCCTTCCGCCGCCCAGCTTCCCGGCCTTCCCCGCCCCCGAGGGCGTGGTGGCCTCCCGTCCTCCAGCCGAAGAGGCTCCGCCGGCGACGCCGGCCACGTCGTCCGCCGCCGACACCACCGCCCAGAGCGACCCGCACGCCGATGTTGTCCCCGGACGTGACGCCTGAGCCCGAAGGCGACCGCCTGAGCCTCGCCGAGCACCTGGGTGAGCTCCGGTCCCGTCTTTTGCGCTGCACCCTCGCGGTGCTGGTGCTGGGCATCCTCGGGTTGGTTTTCGCCCGCCCCATTTTCGGCGCGCTGATGCGGCCCGTCCTCGAGGCCTTGCCCCCCGGCCAACGCAGCCTCATCTACACCTCAGGCATCGAGGAGCTGAACGTCCTGATGAAGGTGGGCTTGTACGCCGGCATTTTCCTCAGCACGCCCGTCATCCTCTGGCAGCTGTGGGGCTTCGTCGCCCCCGGCCTCTACCCGGCCGAGCGACGCTACGCCGCGCCCTTCGTGCTCCTCGGTTCGCTCGCCTTCCTCGCCGGCGCTGCGTTCTGCTACTTCGTCCTCTTGCCCACCATGTTCCGCTTCCTCCTCACCGGAGAGTCGGCGCCGGTGCAAGCGCGGGTGGAACAGGCCCAAGCCCGTGAGACGGAGGTGTTGCGCCTGGTCAGCATCGGCGCCTTCGAACGGGCAGCCGAGCAGGCGGGCGCCGCTCAGAATGCTCTCACCGAAAGCGGGGAAGGACAGGTGGCGGCGGACGAGGGGCGAGAGTCCTCGGGCGTCGTGGACCGGCAAGCGCGCTTCGATGGCCTCGGGCGCCTCTTTGATGCGATGCGCGCGGAGCTCGGTCCTTCGGGCATGCCCGTTCTGAGAAAAGCCATGGACCGCCGGCTGGCCGCCCTGGAAGCGCTTCAGGCCGGGCAGCCGGGGACCGCCGACGTGGCGATGGAAGAGTCGGCCGCCCTCGTCGCCGGTGCGGCCGGGGCCCAGGGCGGAGAGGTCGCTCGGGTGTGGCGTCTGGAGCGGGCGCTGGCCTCTGGCAAAACCCAGCTGGCGACCGAGGCGTGGACGCGGCCCTTGCTCACCATGAGCGAGCAGCTCTCGCTGGTGCTGTTGCTCCTGCTCGCGCTGGGAATCATTTTCGAGTTGCCGCTGGTGATGGCACTCTTGGCGGCACTGGGGATTGTCAAATCGCGCTTTCTCATGCGCTACCAGCGCCACGCCATCATCGTCTGCCTCATCGTCGCCGCCATCATTACCCCCACCGGGGATGCGGTGAACCTCATGCTGATGGCCGGACCGATGATTGCCTGCTACGAACTGGGCGTGCTCGCCGCCTGGATGATTGAGCGGCGAAAAGCGCGGAACGCCGCCGAGACGGCGCTCACCCCAGCGGGCTGACAGCCAGCACCTTCAATCCGCGACCAGCTTCACGGGAATGTTGCCCTTGGTGGCGCGGCTGTAGGGACAAACCTGGTGGGCGGCCTCCATCAGCGCCTGAGCGACCGGCTGTTCCACCCCGCTGAGCTTCCCATGGAGCTCGACCGAGAGGCCAAAGCCTCCGTCGTCCGTCTTGCCGAGGGTGACCTGGGCGGTGATGGTCGCATCCTGCAGCGGTTTTTTCTGGGTGCGGGCCACCAGCCGGAGCGCACTCTCGAAGCAGGCGGAATACCCGGCAGCGAAGAGCTGCTCGGGGTTGGTCCCTTTGCCGCCCGGGCCACCGACGGAGGTGGGCATGGCCAGCTGCATGTCGATGAGACCATCATCCGAATGGACGCGTCCGGTGCGTCCCCCGTGTGCTGTGGCTGTGGCGGTGTAGAGCGGCTGGTAGGCCATGGGAGTCTCCAATGGTGGAAGTTAAGTGGTTGGATGCCGAGGCCCTCCCCCGGTTGCTCGGCGCCCCAGACGTCGCCTCCCGAGCAGCGTCAAGAGCCCGAGGGCGACCAGCGCCGGAGGCCCCCCGCTGACGTTACAACCGGTGGAGGTGACGGTCGCCAGCTCGGACGTCGCCTGAAGAATGTCGGCCGAGCTCTCATTGGAGGCGCTGACGCTGGCCGTGACGACGAATGGGCTGGGCGTGCCGGCCGGAACGCGAAGCGTCACCAGCGTCAGCAGCACGGCGCCCGGGGAGACACTTCCCAGGCTGCATGGGAATGTCGCTGTCGGACAGGCGCCAGCCGAGGAGACCACACTCACCCCCGCCGGCAGCCCCAGAGTGAGGCTGACGTTGCTGGCCGCCGCCGCTCGCCGGTTGACGAGTGTCAAAAGGTAAGTGGCATTCTGCCCGGGGTAAACCTGCTGCTCGAGGGCCTTCGCCACGGCCACCGACAGTCCCTGCACCACCGACCAACCGAGGTCCGACAGGACGGCCGGGGTGAGGTCGAGCTGGCGGAGGGCACCGGGTTGAATGGTCGGCTCCATCAGCACTGCCGGGGTGGCGCTGGTGTCGAAGTGTGACACCGATGAGGCGCTCACCACCGGGCTGGGCGTGTAGAGCAGCACCCTTAAGCCCGAAGGGTCCACCCCTCCGCGGAGGGCAGTCTGGCCGAAGGTCCCGGTGACAGAGGCAACGGCGGCCCGCTGCAAAATGGCGGTCCCTGTTTCCAGGGACACGAAGCCCACCGGGATGGACAGTGCCGGTGAGCCCGTGGGAGTGACCAGAGGCGCGTCGGGAACGTCGTTGAAGAAGACGACGGCTGCGGCCCCTGCGTCCTGTGCGCGGTCGGCTTTTTCCAGGAAGCGGCAGACGACGCCGGCATCCGGAGCGCTTCTTTGGATGAGGGCAATGTTGCCCGCGAGTTGCTCGGCATTGGTGAGCTCGCCGCAGCCGTCCAGCGGCTCGGCCGCGACCACACCGGCCTCCCCTTGGAAGAAAGGCCCGCTGAACGTGGCAGAGGTGAAGGGAACAGGGTTTTGCACCGCGGGGACGTCGACGCTGAAGGTGGGCAGAAACTGGAGCACCTCTGGCACGGCCGCCGCCAGGGCCGGCCCCTCCAGCGACAGCGCACTTGACGTGTCGGCCAGCGCTTCGCGTTGGGCGTCGGTCTCGGACTGCCAGGTGGTGGCATTGGCCACGTCCCACACGTGAAAGTCGAAGATGGACGGCGGGTTGCTTCCAAAGCTGCCTGTCGCCGCGTCGACGAAGGAGAGAAACCCGAGGCCGTGAGCGAACTCGTGGAGAAACACGGTGACCGTGTCGTACTGGGCAGGAGCCGGGTTGCCCACCAAGCCATAGTAATAGCTGGCCCCTTCCAGGCAGCCGGGCGTGCCCACGCTCGCATTGAAGCGCGAGATGATGTGCGCCTCCCCCGGTGTGGCGTCGCTGCCGGTGAGGGCATTGGCCAGGGCGGCGGGGTAGGCCGCCCCGGGGACCGGAAACTGTGGCCCCGACAAGAACGACGCCGCTCCGGTGATGCCGAGGATGCCAGCGCTGCTGGTGCAGGTGAGCCGCGGGTCCTCGGAGGGGCTGACAAACGCGCTGTCGATGATGATGGGGACACTACTCCTCAGCGTGGCGGACCAAATGGTGGCCGCGAACTGCAGGGCGATGATGGTTTGTTGTCCGCGGGTGGTGCCGAAGTTCAGCCCCACTGGCTGCGCCGGCGTTGGGTCGTTGAGGCCCGTTCCCGGCGCATTCGTATCCAGAATGGAAATGTCTGCCCCGAGCGCCGCCGGCGCTTGCACCACGAGCCAGACAACCAACGTGCGCGGAGACATGCCCAGACTACGAAGAGACCCCCAGCGGGCTAAAAAGTGTCGCGGCGTCGGCGAAGGACCATCGTCCCCGCCGCTGCGAGCAGTCCCAGAAGGGTGACCGGCTCTGCGGTGGTGCTGCACCCGCCTTTGCCACCAGAGGTGCTGGTGGTGGAGAAGACGAAGGAGGCGGTGTTGTTGGCGGGGTTGGCGTCCGGTGTCGTTTCACTGGCGGTGGCGGTGAACGTCGCCCCGTTCTCAAACCCAGCGGGGACGTTGAAGACGGTGGTGACGGTGGCGCTCGTCCCAGAGGGAAGCGTGTACAAATTACAGGGGAAGCCAGTCGAGCAGTAGCCGCTGTTGGAACTGAAGACCGGGGGGGCGGCTGCCGGTCCGGAGACCGTGCCATTGAGGACGACTCCAGCCGCGTCGCCCGGACCCGCGTTGGTGATGGTGGTGGTGACGGTGGCCGTTGAGCCAGGCACCAGGCTCGAAGGGCCCACGACGCTGACCTGCAGGTCGCCACCGGTGGCCACCGTTTGACTGGACGTTGCCGTCAGACTGTCGCACGGAATGGGCGCGGTGTTGTACTCACTTTCAACGCAGGTTCCGCCATTCGACGACGGGGTGAGGGTTGCCGTCGTCACGAAGGGGCTGGTGGCGGTGGCGGCGGCTTGGACGGTGGTGACGACGAGCACGACTTGCCCAGGCTGCAGTGCCCCGAGTGCGCAAGGAAAGGCGGTGGTGCACCCGCCCGGGCTCGACGGCCACACGCTCGAGACGTTGGAAATGAAGGTGGTGCCCGAGGGAAGCGCCAGGTCGAGCGTCACATTGTCGATGGTGGTGGGGCGGCGGTTGATGATGGCAGTGACGTAGCTGAACTGCGCCCCGGCCGGGACCTCCGGGTCGAGCAGCTTCACCACCGAGACGGCGAGGCCTTGCACCACCGACCAGCCCAAATCCGCCATCACGTCCGGCGTGAAGTCCATGTTCAGCCGAATGTCGGGCTGAATGGCGAACTCGAGGTTCAAAGTGTGGGGATAGGAATTCGCGTTCCAGTGGATGACGGATGAGCCGGAGCTCACCGTGGACGGCGTGTAGAGCAACACCCGTGTTTGGCTCGAGTCGGTGTTGGAGATGTGGCCCGAGGTCCCGAAGCTCACGTCGACCGGCCCCTGGGTGAGCTCGTTCGCCAGCGACGTCCCGTCCTGATGGCCGATGAAGACCGCCGGGATGCTCAAGGTGGGAGACCCGGCCATCTCGACGAGCCCTTCGTCTTGGTAGTCGAAGACGACGACACCGATGGCACCGGCGTCGGCGGCGCGTTCGGCCTTGCTGATGAAGGTGCACACCACGCCGGCGTCTGCAAAGCTTCGCTCGATAAGCGCGAACTTGCCGGCGATGTCAGTGGCGTTGCTCAAGTCCGAGCACCCGTCGAGCGGGGTAGCGGCGGCCAGCGGCCCGGCGCCGACCAGCGGCCCGGAGAAATCTCCCTTGGCGAAGGCGAGCGACGTGGTGGCAGTGTTGAAGGTGGTCAGGAGGGTCGGCGGCGCCGCCAGGTACGTCGGGATGTCCGCCCGGACCGCGTCCCCGTCGAAGCCAATGCTGCTCGGGGTGCTGGCCAGCGCCAGCCGCTGGTTTTTGTCCTCGCTGGTCCAAGGGACCCCGGCGTCGACGTCGAAGATGTGGAAATCGAAGATGGCGAAGGAGTTGGCCTCGTCGACGCCACTGGAGGGGTCGACCAGCGAGGAGTAACCGAGCCCGTGGCCGAACTCGTGCAGCAGCGTCGTGAAGAGGCTGATTTGGTTCTCGGGGATGTTGCTGTCGAGGCCGAAGTACCAGGCGCCCGGGAAGACGCAATTGCTGGTGCCCAGGTCCGCGTTGATGTTGACCTGGAACTGGGCGCCATTGTTCGAGAGGTCTGTCCCGGACAGGGCGTTGGCCAACGAGAAGTCATAGCCGGCTGCCGGGTTGGGGAAGTTCTGGGAGCTGACGTAGCCGCCCGGCGTCGTGTAGGCGAGCACGGTCGAGTTCGCGGTGCAGGTGAAAATGCTGTCCGTCGAAGCGCTGGTGAACTCGCTGTTGATGACGATGGGAACGTTGCTCCGCACGCTGGCGCCCCACATGGCGGCCGTTGTTTGGAAGACGATGAGGGCCTGGTCTCCGCGGGTCGTGCCGACGTTGACCGAGAGCGGTGCCGCCGGGGTCTGGTCGGTGAAGCCGGCGGCGTGGGGATTTTGGATGCTCAGGTCTGCTGCCGAGGCGGACGCCGCGGCCCAGCCGAGCCCCACCGTGAGGAGCGTCGCGAGGCGGTATCCGTTCACTGAGCCGCCCTGGTGGGCGACGAGGGCGCGGTGTTGTTGAGAAAAGCGTCCGCTCCGCCAGGCGAATCCACGCAGCGGGTACTGACCGTCCCGTCCGGATTGGTTCGAGCGATGAGGACTTCGCTGTAGCCGCTGCGAATGCGGATGATTTTCGAGCCGGCGACCGGTCCAGCCGAAATGTCGAGGTTTTCCGGGCCCCGCGCAGTCAACGCGCGGACACTCTCGGAGATGTCCGGGGCGATGGCGAGGTCGCCGGCCGAACCCCGCGCCGTCAACGCCGCAGAGTTTGCGCGCGTCGGCGCATTGGCCGAGCAGGCGGCGAGCAGCAGCATCCAGGGAATGGACCTGAGGGGGGAAGGACGCATGGGGGGCACCTTCAAGAGATTACCTCGTCTAACCTGTTTTGGCGGCTCCCGGTCAGTCCGGTCCGTACCTTTCAAATTCACCAGCGGACGTCTCCTCTGCCCCCGGTGCAGTGTGTTACTCATGCCTTCATGGGTGACGGTGTAGACAAGGAGGCCCGGGAGCGGGCCAAGGCCATCGCCGAGCAGCAGCGGGCCGAGCGGCGGCAGCGCAAGCGCCGCTGCGTCCTATGCGGCGTCGAGGAATCGGAGCGGACGCCGCTCGGTCCCCATCCGGACGGCATCGGCCCGGCCTGCCGCGAGGAGGCCGCCTGTATGGCGCGCCGAGCCGGCC
This sequence comes from Myxococcaceae bacterium, assembly GCA_052147975.1. Classification (GTDB taxonomy): domain Bacteria; phylum Myxococcota; class Myxococcia; order Myxococcales; family Myxococcaceae; genus JADGRA01. The sequence continues at coordinate 33,715 of JBKQJL010000086.1, read as the reverse complement.
GCTAGGGAGTTCGTCCGCCTGCCTTTCAGCTTTCCCGTCTCATTGCTGATGGGTCCAGTTTAGGCATATACGCCACCTCGATGGGCGGGCAGCCGTTCACGGGGGTCAAGGTGTTTTCCACCACACTCGCGCGTGACCGCGAGGTCATGGGAGAGGCCATCACCCGGTGGCTGCGGGAGAACCCGAGCCTCGAAATCCTCGACAAGGTCGTGACCCAGAGCTCGGATAAGGAGTTCCACTGCCTCACCATCACGCTTTTCTTCCGGTCGAGGAGTTAGCCGACGTCGGTGCGGCTTGCGTCGCCCGCCTCAGCTCGTCACTCTTGATGCTCGATGCGGCCACGGCGACGTAACCTCGGGCTTCCCGGTCTGCACGGCGCGGGCGTTCGCCTCGCGGTGGCGCTCGTCATCGGTTCGGTCCTCTACGCGCTGCTTCGACAGAGCTACGGCGCGGCCCTGCTGCTCACCCCAGCGGATGTGCTGGGTCGACTCTGGGTGTGGCAGCCGCTCACCTATGGCTTCGTCGAGACCAGCCCGATGGGGGTCATCTTCTCCGCGCTCATTCTCTGGCAGGTCGGCGGCTCGCTCGAGCAAAGCTGGGGACCGCGCCGGATGGTGGGCTTCGCGCTGGGGACGACCTTCGCAGCGGCCATCCTCACCATCGCCTTGTCTTTCCTGGTTCCCCCGCTCGCGCTGGTGAGCTTCGGCGGCGGCTGGGTCATGGGCATCAGCCTGTGGGTGGCCTATGGGCTCTCCCTGGGCCGCGTCGGGACCAATTTCTGGGGTCTTCCCGTGTCGGGCAACGTCCTTGCGCTCATTGGCGTCGGCTTCATTTTCCTCGAGGGCGCCTTCTACGGCTGGCTGCTGGTGGTGCCCTCGGTGTGGGGCCTGCTCCTGGCCGCCGGCTACGTGAAAGTCGGCGGTCCCGAGCTGTGGTGGCTCCGGCTGCAGTCGTGGCGCCTCCAGCGTCGGTTGCGCGGCCGCTCCAAGCACCTCAAGGTGGTGGCGCCGGACCGCAACACTCCCCGCGACTCCGACCGCTTCCTTCACTGAGCCGTGCATCGGGGGCCGGCCCCGAGTATGCATGGCCGCCTCAACGTTCACCCGAGGAGACCGATGCGTACTGCCCTTGCTGCTCTCGTCGTCTGCGCCTTTCCGTTCTCTGCCCATGCGTCAGACTGGGTCTTCGACCCTGCGCATACCAGTGCCCAGTTTGCGGTGAAGCACATGATGGTCTCCACCGTTCGCGGAGCTTTCAGCGGGGTGAGTGGGTCGGTCCACCTCGATGACGGCGACGTCACCAAGAGCTCGGTCATGGCCGTCATCCCCATCGACACCGTGGACACGCGCGAACCGAAGCGGGATGGGCACCTCAAGTCCGCCGACTTCTTCGACGCCGCGAAGTTCCCGACCATGACCTTCAAATCGACCAAGGTGTCTCCCGGTCAGGGCGGAAAACTGTCCATCGAGGGCGTCCTCACCTTGCACGGGGTGAGCAAGCCGGTGGTGCTGGAAGCCGAGATTACCCCCGAGGTGAAGGGGATGGGTGGGCACGTCAGCCGGGGTGTCTCGGCCACGACCAAGGTGAACCGGAAGGACTTTGGCCTGGTGTGGAACAAGCCGCTCGAGACGGGCGGCGTGCTCATCGGTGACGAGGTGAGCATCCAAATCGACGCCGAGCTCAATCCGAAGCCGTAACGCCGGTTGCCGCCCGGGGCGGTTACCCAGTCGTGATGGACTGGACGCCGCCCCGGTAGACGTACACCCGGGCGGTGTTGGTGCGGGCGTCCGAGGGCACGACGAAAAACCCCGGCTCACCGCCGGCGTGGTCTTCGGAGTAACCCACCACCTGGCGCCCGTCCCGGAATGTCACCTGCACGCGCTCGCCCCGCGTCGGCAGCGGCTTGCTGCCAGGAGCCAGGACGAAGAAGACGGCCTTCAGCCGCCGCGAGGGGATGCGCACCGAGCGTCCGTCCGGTTGCTGCAGCGGGAGCACGTCGTCCTGAAGGTCGAGGTCATGGACGGTGCCTCGGTGCACCTGGCCTTCCAAGGTATGAATCACCACCCGGTGCTCGCCGTCGACGAAGCCCGGGTTGAGCATCATCGGTGGGCCAAACACCGACCGGGTGCCGGCCGCTGGGGTAACGGCTGGCGTCCGAGCCTTGAGCGGAGCCACCGCCCGCGGAGGCTCGACCTCGTCCACCAACTCCAGAAGCGGCAGGACTGTCTCGTCCTCGGCCGGGACGGGCTGCAGCGCAGGCGGGGCGCGGGGCGGCGTCGGGACCGGCGTCCGCGGCTGCACGCTGGCCGGACGGCTGGACGGCACGCCGGCGGCAGCCGGCGGCGCCGCCTGCACGGGGGCCGCCGGCGTGGGCGTCGGCTGCGGAACTGGGTTCGCCGGCGCTGAGGGAGGAGGCGTCACGGGCGCCGTGGCGGCAGCCGGGACGGGCCGCGAAGGACGCGTCGCCGGCTCCGGCGTCGTTGGGGCGACCGCTGCCGGCGGGATGGCCGTCGCCGGTTGGGCACGCCTTGGCCCCTGCGGGGCGGGCGTGGTGGAAGCGACAGCGGTGGACGCAAGGGGCGCCCGGAGTGGGGCGCCTGCAGCCAGCCCGGGCTCCGTCCGCTGCCAGGCGGGCGGCGCCGGCGGCACCGGCACCGGGACCGGTCCCGGGGGCGGCCGTGGGAATTGAAAGCCGCGGATGCCGCCGCTTCCCGGTGGCGTCGCGACAGGGAAAGGCGGCAAGGGCGTCGCTGTGGCCAGCTCTTCCACCAAGTCCTCGTCGCCGATGGTCTCCACCATCTCCTCCTGTGGAGGCTCGCCAGGCGGCTCGGGCCAAGGGTCGAGTCCCCGTTCGCCCAGCGCCCCGCCCGGCAGGGCGAACTGCTCCGCACCCAGCACCGGGGGCGCGGCGGAACCCGGAGCCCAGGTGGAAGCGGGGCTGGGCAGGGGTGCGGCCTGCGTCGCCCCGGCCTGCAGTTCGGCCTCGGGCCGCCCCTCCGCCTCGGGCGCCCCTTCTGCGCCGAGCCCTTCCACGGGGAGGCCCTCGCCGCCCTCGGCGGGCGGCTCGAGGGCGAGCGACTCCAGGGCAAGCGGGGCTGGCGTGAGGGAGATGGCACCACCGTCGTCGGCGAGCGTCTCCGACGCGAGCGCCGCCATGGGAAGCGGGGCCGGCGTGAGGGGGATGGCGCCCTCGTCCGCGGGGGCCGCCAGGACTTCGAGAGGAAGCGGGGCAGGGGAGGGGCCGCCGTCGTCGGCCAGGGCCTCGGCCGCCGTGGCCTCGGGGGGAAGCGGGGCTGGTGCGAGGGGGATGGTGCCCTCGGCCAGTTGGGCTTCGGGCGGAGCCTCCAGCTGCGGCTCCGGAGCCGCCCAGGCTGAGGCACCGTCGTCGTTCGACTCGGCCGCTGGCGCGGCGGCGCCGGCGAGTTCCGCCAAGCCCCGGCCCTCGACGCTATGCGCGGAACCGACGTCGGCTGGTAACTCGATGGCCTCGCTTCCTTCGCGGGCGTAGGAGATGAATTCGACGGCCGCAGCCAATTGCACCGGCTCGTCGGGAGCGCCGCCCAGCTCGACGGCTCGTGCCTCGGGCTGAGGCCTGGCTGCCGGCGCCTCATCAAACGGAGCCGGTGGCGGCTCGTCCAGCCCGGGGTCCGTGGGTCGCTCGGCAGCCGCGTCGGACCAGGCAGGCGCGTCCAGCGCCGGGCCGACCCAGGAAGAAGCGGTTGCGGCCGTCGGGCGGTCCAGCGCCGGGCCCACCCAAGTCTCTTTGTCCGGTGCCACCTCCGCCGGCGGGAGCGCGCCCGGGGGCTCCTGCAGGGGGAGGCTGCCGGGGGCCCTCCCCGACGGTGGTGTGTCCGCCGGCCCTGCGTCCTTAGGACTGCCGGGGGACTCGAGGGCGGCGGAGGGGCTCTGGACGGCGCCGACTGCCGACGGCATGGCGTGCGACTCGAGGTGGGGCGGCTCCGGCGGCAAGCCAAGCTGACGCCGCAGCGCCGTCCAGCGAGCCGCTTCGGGCTCGCTGAGTGCGCTCTGGCTTCGCTTCTCGCTGAGGGAACGCAGCTCGCGAATTGCTGCGCGCGTGTCGGACATCCGTCGCTCTGTAGCGGCCGGCCCCAGGGGGAGGCCTTAGGCTGCTTTGTCGAAAAGGCCTGTGCAGTGTACGGCCGTTTTCTGTGGCAGGGCAGTTTGACGCCCACTGTCGGATGTTTGCCGTGGATGTGGGTTAGAGGTGGAAGCCTCGATGCAATTCCGCTACGACAGGCTCTCCGTGGGTCCCCACGAAGCGCCATATCCAGGTCGCTGATGTGTCACACGGCAGCGGCTTGCCCACACCCATGGGTGTGGCGCAGAACTCCGGACTCTTTGGAATTGTTGCGCCACCAAGGGAGCACGCCCCCGTGTCCAGCCCAAGCATCGCGCAGCTCGCCATCAACACGCTGCGGACACTGAGCATCGATGCGGTCCAGAAGGCGAACTCGGGCCACCCGGGCGCGCCCATGGGGTTTGCCCCAGTCGCCTATGCGCTCTGGCGCGACGTGCTTCGCTATGACCCAGGCGACCCGCTGTGGCCGAACCGCGACCGATTCGTTCTTTCCAATGGGCATGCCTCGATGCTCCTCTATTCCACCCTCTTCCTGGCCGGCGTCCGGGCGGTGGACAAGGACGGCAACGTGGAGGCGGGACCGGCGGTGTCGCTCGACGACATCAAAGCGTTCCGGCAGCTGGGCAGCCGCACGCCGGGGCATCCCGAGTATGGGCTGACCACCGGCGTGGAGGCGACGACGGGTCCGCTGGGACAGGGGGCGGGAAATAGTGTGGGGATGGCCATCGCCTCGCGATGGCTCGGCACGCGCTACAACCGCCCGGGCAAGACGCTCTTCAATTTCGACGTCTACGCGTTCTTGGGTGACGGCTGCATGATGGAGGGGATTTCCTCCGAGGCAGCCTCGCTCGCCGGGCACCTCAAGCTGTCCAACCTCTGCTGGATTTACGACAACAACCACATCAGCCTCGACGGCAAGACAGCCCTGTCCTTCTCCGAGGACACCGCTGCGCGCTTCGGTTCCATGGGCTGGGCGGTCACCCACGTCGATGATGCCAACGACTTGGGGAAGCTCGCCGGGGGGTTCGCCTTTTTTCGCGCGACGCGCGACCGCCCGACGTTGCTCATCGTCGACAGCCACATCGGTTATGGCTCGCCCAAAAAGCAAGACACCAGCGCCGCGCATGGCGAGCCTCTGGGTGTGGAGGAAGTCCGGGCCACCAAGCGCAACTATGGCTGGCCAGAGGACGCTCAATTCCTCGTCCCGGACGGCGTAGTCGAGGATTTTGCCGAAGGACTGGGCAGGCGTGGCAAAGCCGCCCGGGATGCCTGGAAGCAGACCTTTCTGGAGTACGGCCGGGAGTACCCAGAGCTGGCCCGCGAGGTGGAGTGCATCGAGCGGCGAGCGCTTCCGCCGGGGTGGGAGGCGGCGTTGACACCCTTTCCGCCGGACGCCAAGGGCCTGGCCACGCGGGAGTCCTCCGGGAAGGTGCTGGAGGCCCTCGGCCAGCGTATTCCGTGGATTGTCGGAGGTGCTGCCGACCTCAGCGGCTCAACGCGGACCTCCTTCAAAGGCGAGGGTCCGATGGAGGCCGACCACCCGGCGGCGCGCAACGTCTACTATGGCGTCCGCGAGCACGCGATGGGGGCCATCGTCAACGGCCTCGTGCTCTGCGGCCTGCGTGGCTACGGCGCGACCTTCTTCACCTTTACCGACTACATGCGCACGCCCATCCGCCTCTCCTCGCTCATGGAGATTCCTTCCCTGTGGGTGATGACCCACGACTCCATTGGCCTCGGGGAGGATGGGCCGACCCACCAGCCCATCGAGCAACTCGCTGCGCTCCGGGCGGTCCCCCACCTGTGGGTTTTCAGACCGGCCGACGCCAACGAAGTCGTCGAGTGCTGGCGCGTCGCGATGAAGGCCGGGCACCGCCCATCGCTCTTCGTGCTGAGCCGCCAGGCGTTGCCCACCTTCGACCGGAGCCAATGCGGGGCCGCCGCCTTGGCGGCACGGGGCGCCTATGTCCTGGCGGAAGCCGCTGGCGGCCCGCCGGAGGTGCTGCTCCTGGCCACCGGAAGCGAGGTGGCGATGGCCATCACCGCCCGCGCTCGACTGGCGGAGGGCGGCATTCGTGCCAGGGTGGTGAGCATGCCCTGCTGGCAGCTCTTCGAGGAGCAAGACGCCGCCTACCGGGCGAGCGTCCTGCCCGCGGCGGTGACCGCTCGGGTGTCGGTGGAGGCGGCAGCAGTCCTGGGCTGGGACCGCTACGTCGGTCCGCAAGGCACCATCCTCGGCATGCGCAGCTTCGGCGCCTCGGCTCCCATCCAGGATGTCCAGAGGCACTTCGGCTTCACCCCGGAGCACATCGTCGAAGCGGCGCGGGCCCTGGTGAAGGTCAGAGGTTAGAAAGCCTCGTGCGCGGCGTGCACGCATCCAGCGGAAGACTGTGCCCGGAGCGGACAGGCGAGCCGCTCCGGCAGTCGAATTCGGCGCAACGCAGGGAGACATAAATGAATCGCATCCAGCAACTCGGACAAGCCGGCCAGAGCGTCTGGCTGGACTTCATGCAGCGCAGCCTGCTTACCAGCGGGGCGCTCTCGAGGCTCATCGAGCAGGACGGCATTAAAGGGCTGACCTCTAACCCCACCATCTTCGAGAAGGCGGTGGCGGGAAGCCATGAGTACGACGAGCTCCTCGCCGGCCTGGCAGCCGAGGGAAAGAGCGTTCCTGCGGCGTACGATGCGCTGACGCTGCGGGACATCCGCGATGCGGCGCGCATCTTTCACCCAGTGTGGGAATCCTCGGCGCACCGGGACGGCTACTGCTCCTTGGAGGTCTCCCCCAAGCTGGCGCACGACACGAAGGGGTCCATCGAGGAGGCGCGGCGGCTCTGGAAGGCGCTCGGGGCCCCGAACGTGATGATTAAAATCCCCGGCACGCCCGAGGGCGTCCCGGCCATCGAGCAGTGCATCAGCGAAGGCATCAACATCAACGTCACGCTCCTCTTCAGCCAAGAGGCATACGCCAGCGTTGCCGAGGCCTACCTGCGCGGGTTGGAGCGAAGAGCGAAGCAAGGCCAGGAGGTCGCCGGGCTGGCCTCGGTGGCCAGTTTCTTCGTCAGTCGCATTGACTCCGAGGTGGAAAAGCGGGTCGACCAGGCGCGCGGCAAGGGTGTCGACGAACGGCGTGCTCGACTCTTCGAAGGCGTGCTGGGCCAGGTGGCCATCGCCAACGCCAAGCTCGCCTACCGGCGCTACCAGGGCCTGTTCAGCGGTCCAAGGTGGCAAGCGCTGGCCAGCAAAGGCGCGCACAGTCAGCGGGTGCTCTGGGCCAGCACCGGGACCAAGAACCCCAAATACTCCGACGTGCTGTACGTGGAGGAGCTCATCGGCCCCGACACGGTCAACACCGTGCCGCCTGCGACCCTCGATGCGTTCCGAGACCACGGGAAAGTGCGGCAGAGCCTGACCGAGAACCTGCCTGCGGCCGAGAAGGTGATGGGCACGCTGCAGGAGGCCGGCATTTCCATGAAGGACGTCACCGACACCCTGGTGACGGAAGGCGTGCAGAAATTCGCCGAGTCCTTCGACGACCTCTTCAAGGCCATCGGCGAGCGACTGCGGGCTCGCGCGGGGAAGGCATGAACGCGCTGCTGCGCCGGGAGACACCATGCAAGGGCCGAGCGTGAACGGACCGCCCGCGAAGACGGGAGCTGAAGTCCGGGTGGGTGACCCCTGCGTGGTGGTCATCTTCGGCGCCTCGGGCGACCTGACGCAGCGGAAGCTCGTGCCGGCTCTCTTCAACCTTCAAAACCAAGGCTTTCTCGCTCGGGACATTGGCGTGGTGGGGGTCGCTCGCTCCGAAATCTCGCACGCCAGCTTTCGCGAGAAGATGAAGCCTGATGAGAAGGCCCTGGCCACCGACGAAGCGCGTCGGGCCTGGGGGGTGCTCTCCGAGCGGATTTTCTACCAAGCCGGAGACGTGTCGCGAGCCGAGACGTACAAGCAGTTGCGCGAGTTCCTGACAAAGCTCGGCACGCAGCTGAAGACCCCCGGCAACTACATGTTCTACTTGTCGGTGGCGCCGGAGTATTTCGCGCCCATTGTCAAAGGTCTGGGCGGGGCAGGTCTTCTCGAAGAACCGGTCGGCCACTGGCGCCGGGTCGTCATCGAGAAGCCCTTCGGCCATGACCTGGCCTCGGCCATCCAACTCAACCAGGAGCTGCGCTCGGTGGTGGGGGAACGGCAGATTTTCCGAATCGACCACTACCTCGGCAAGGAGACCGTCCAGAACCTGCTCGTCTTCCGCTTCGGCAACAGCATCTTCGAGCCCATTTGGAACCACCATTACATCGACCACGTGCAGGTCACCGCGGCCGAGGAGCTCGGGGTGGAGGCTCGCGGGGGCTACTACGACAACGCTGGGGCCCTGCGCGACATGGTGCCCAACCACATCGCACAGTTGGTCAGCCTGGTGGGGATGGAACCGCCCATCTCGTTCCATGCCGATGCGGTGCGCGACGAGCAGGTGAAGCTGCTCAAGTCCATTCAGCCACTCTCGCCGGAGGACGTCCTCCACGCAGCCGTCCGCGGCCAATACGGCTCGGGGCAGGTGCACGGGCAAAAGGTTCCCGGCTACCGCGAAGAAGAAAAGGTGTCCGCTGACAGCACCACCGACACCTTCGTCGGCCTTCGCCTCTACATCGACAACTGGCGGTGGGCCCACGTCCCCTTCTACGTGCGGACGGGAAAGCGCATGCCCAAACGGGTGACGGAAATCGTCATCCAATTCAAAGCGGCGCCCTTCATGCTCTTCACCCGGACGTCGGTGAGCCACCTCACCACCAATCGACTCTTTGTCCGCATCCAGCCAGACGAGGGCATCTCGCTGCGCTTTGGGGCCAAGGTGCCGGGCCCCATCCTGGAGATGGGGGCGGTCAAAATGGACTTTCGGTACGTCGATTGGTTCGGGGCCAAGCCCAGCACCGGTTACGAAACCCTCCTCTACGACGCGATGGTGGGCGAGGCGACGCTCTTTCAACGGGCCGACATGGTCGAGGCTGGCTGGCGAATGGTGCAGCCGCTCATCGACGTATGGAAGGCGCTGCCCCCGCGGGACTTCCCCAATTACCCGGCCGGCACCTGGGGCCCCGCCGACGCCGACGCGTTGCTGGAGCGGGACGGACGGCACTGGGAGAACGGCGATTCGTGATTCTCGCCGGCGACATCGGCGGGACCAACGCGCGGCTTGGACTGTTCGAAGTCCGCGACGCCGTTCCGACGTTGGTTGCCGAGCGCCATTACCCGAGCCCCAAGTTCTCCGGCCTGGAGGCTGTGGTCCGGACATTCCTTCAAGAGCTTCACCCCGTCCCCACCGCCGCCGCCTTCGGCCTGGCCGGACCGGTGCACGAAGGCCGGGTCCGCACCCCCAACCTGCCCTGGGACGTCGACGCCCGGGTGCTGGCCGCTGAACTGGGGCTCGAAAACGTCGCCCTGGTCAACGACCTGGAAGCCCTGGGCTACGGAATCCCCCTGCTTGCACCCTCCGCCTTGGTGGCCCTCAACGCGGGCGCCGAGGCCCCAGGTCACCGCGCCGTCGTCGCCGCCGGAACGGGGCTGGGCGTGTCCGGTTTGCTGTGGGACGGGCACCGCCACCATCCTTTCGCCACCGAATTCGGTCACGCCGACTTCGCGCCGCGAAATGCCCTCGAAGCAGAGCTGATGCTCCACCTGTCGAAGCGGTTTGGTCGGGTGAGCAATGAGCGCATTCTCTCGGGCAGCGGGCTGTGCAACGTCTATGACTTTCTCCGGGAGAGCGGCCGCGGCGAGGAGCCACCGTGGCTGGCCGAGCGACTGGCCGTCGAGGGCCGCGCCAAGGTCATCTCGGAGTGCGGGCTCGACCAGTCCAGCAGGCTCTGCTCTCAGGCCCTGGACCTCTTCGCGTCGGTCTACGGCGCGGTGGCAGGCAACGTCGCGCTGGGTTTTCTGGCCACTGGCGGCATCTATCTGGCCGGAGGCATCGCCCCCAAAGTGCTGGCGCGCCTGCAGGAGGCGACGCTGTTTCGCGCCGCTTTCGTTGACAAGGGACGCCTCCGACCGCTGATGGAGCAGACTCCAGTGCAGGTGGTCCTCGACGACCGGGTGGGCATGCGGGGCGCCGCACAGCTGGCCGCGCAAGGAGGCGTGAGGTGAAGATTGTCCCTTCCATCCTGGCCGCGGATTACTGGCGGCTCGGCGAGCAGGTGGCCGACGCGGAACGGGGCGGGGCCGAGCGCTTCCACATCGACGTGATGGACGGGGCGTTCGTCCCCAATTTCTCACTGGGGATTCCCATCGTCGAAGCGATGCGTCGCGGGACGACGCTGCCTTTGGAAGTCCACCTGATGATTGAGCGGCCGGAGCGCTACACCGAGGCCTTCATCAAAGCCGGTGGTGACTTACTCATTCTTCACCAGGAGGCGACGCCGCAACTCCACCGGGCGGTGCAGCAGGTGCAGGCTCTGGGAAAGGCGGTCGGAGTGGGGCTCAACCCCGGGACACCGCTCAACACCATCGAGGACGTGGTGGAGGAGCTCGACCTCTTGCTGCTGATGACCGTCGACCCGGGCTTCGGGGGTCAGGCCTTTATTACCTCGGTGCTGTCTAAGCTGCAGCGGGCCCGAAGTCTTTTGCACGAGCGCGCCCCGAGCTGCGAGCTGGAGGTGGACGGGGGAGTCGACGCGGCGACTGGACCGCTCGCCATCGCTGCCGGCGCGGACGTGCTGGTGGCAGGAACGTGCGTCTTCGCGCACCCCGGCGGCCCGGGGGCTGGCGTCCGGGCGTTGCGCGAGGCGTGCAGCCGCAGCCCACTCGCCATCCCCTAGAGTCGCGCGGCCGTCCTCTGCCCCGGGCTGGAGGCTGTGGCCAGCCGCTCGCCAAGGAGCGCGCCGTCGAGGCCGAATGGCGGATGGGGCGTCCTTGTCCCGTCAGAATTGCCAGGCCCCGAGGGCTCGCTGGAATTCCGTCAGGGCATTGGAAGGTGGCCCCACCTGCTGCACGGCGATGAGCCGTTCGTTCATTTGCACCAAGCGAAGCGCCAGCACCCGTGCCAGCACCAGCGTCAGCTTGAGGGCTGCCAAGTCCTGGGCCTCGAGCAGCTTGCGGAACTCCGGCCCCGGCACTTTGAGGAGCGAAAGCTCGCTCATCGCCAGAGCCGAGGCGCTGCGCGGGCCATCCCCCAGAAGGAGGCTGGCCTCGCCGAGCACCGTCGGACCAACCAGCGTGGCCAAAACCTGCTGGTGGCCGGCCGCGTCCCGCTTCACCACGTCCACCCGGCCCGAGAGGAGCACCCACAGGGCGTCGCCGGCATCGCCCTCGCGAAACAGCGGCGACTGAGCGCTCAGACGGAGCGGTTCGGCAATGGCAGCGATGCGAGCTCGCTCGGTCGCCTCCAAGCCTTGAAACAGGGGAACTCCACCCAGGGCATCGACCAGCGGCTCCATCGACCAAAGAAAATAGCACGTGGGCCCCCTGGCCGAGGCCCGCGGCTCAAATTCCGCGCAGGACGGTGGCCTTGCCCACCCGCCCCAGAGCGAGGATGGTGGCGGCGGTCCGCAGCAACACCTGGCGGCTGCGAGAGACTTGGGCCACCCGCTCGTAGGCGTCCTTCATCGCTCTTTCCAGTTCCGCGTTGACCCGCTCCTCGTCCCACGCGAGATGCTGGAGATTTTGCACCCATTCGAAGTAGCTCACCGTGACGCCTCCCGCCGAGGCGAGGATGTCCGGTACCACCACCACGCCCCGGTGCTCGAGCAGCGCGTCGGCCTCCGCTTCGGTTGGTCCATTGGCTGCCTCCAGCACCACCCGGGCGCGGACTTCCGCGGCAATCTCGCGCGTGAGAACGCCCCCCACCGAGGCCGGCACGAGGACGTCACAGTCCGCGGTGAGGACGTCCGTCGTGGTGCAGGCATTGCCACCGGGGAAGCCTCGCACCGCGCCGAAGCGCCGGACGTGCTCGAAGAGGGCCGGGACACTCAGCCCGGAGGGCTCCTGGACGCCACCGGAGACGTCGCACACCGCAACCACCTTGGCGCCACCCTCGGCCAGGGCCCGCGCGGCGTGCGAGCCGACGTTTCCGAAACCATGGACGGCCACTCGGGCTCCCTGCAGGGGGAGCCCCAAGTCCCGCAGCACCTCGCGCGCGACATAGAGGAGGCCGCGCCCGGTGGCCGCTTCCCGGCCTCGCGAGCCGGCCAGCTCGAGGGGCTTCCCCGTCACCACCGCCGGGGCGTGCCCGTGGTGCTTGCCATACTGGTCCATCACCCAGGCCATCACCTGCGGGTTGGTATTCACGTCCGGCCCGAGGACATCGCGCGTGGGACCGAGGACGTCCGCCAACTGGTCCACGTACTTCCGCGTCAAACGCTCGAGCTCCTTCGCGCTCAGCTGGCGGGGGTCGACGGCCACCCCGCCTTTGCTGCCGCCGAAGGGGAGGTTCATCACCGCCGTCTTCCAGGTCATGAGCGAGGCGAGCGACACCATCTCCTCGCCGTCGACGTCGGCGTGGTAGCGCAGGCCCCCCTTCATCGGACCGCGACTGTTGTCGTGCTGCACGCGCCAGCCGGAGAAGGTGCGAACTTCCCCTGCGTCCATCTCGATGCTGACCTGGATTTTAATCTCGCGCAGTGGCGCCGAGAGGAGCGTCTCGATGCGGTCGCCGAGGTCCATCAGACGGGCGGCGGTGCGAAAATAGTGGCTGGTCGCAGCGAGGGACATCGACTACCGACGCCGGGCCCGCTCGATTTTGAGAGTCTTGCCTTGGTGGTGCTGGCCATCGAGCTTTTCGAAGGCCGGGGCATCGCCCTCTGCCACGAAGGCATAGCTGTAGGTCGGCCTGAGCTCGAGGCGGGCCAGCTTCGCAGTCGGGGCCCCCAGGGCCTCGAGCGCGGCGCGGAGCCCCGCTTCGTCGAGGCCTTCGGCAGAGCCGAGGTTGAGCCAGAGACGGACTTGCCCGGCAGCCTCGCCGCGGGGCCGTCGCGAGCCTTCGCTGGCCGAGCTCGTCTCGGACGGCCGGTCTCGCCGGGGCGGCCGCTCGCGCCTGCCGCCGGTGGGCTTGGGGCCGCGTTCGCGCTCGGCGCGTTCCCCCCCGCGTTCGCTGCGCTCGCGCTTGGGCTCGCGCGGAGGGAGCCCGGCCGCTCGCTCCTCGGCCAGAACGGCCTGAGCCTTGTCGATGCGCAGCTGGTGAAAGAAGGACTTGAGCAAGAAGCCAATCAAGTCGTCTGCGTCGGCTCGGCCCTTCAGCGCGCCGGCCAGGGCCAGGTACCCCTCGTAGACACTGGAGGAGGCCGCCTCTTTGATGTCACGCACGTGGCGCTCCGTCCAGAGCTTGAGGGCCTCCTCCGGGCTCGGCATCTGACGCTTCTCGAAGGCGATGCCATACTTTTTCTCAAGGGCGGACAGGGTGCCCAGCTCGCGGCCGGAGATGAGATTGAGGGCGACGCCCTTCTTGCCGATGCGGCCAGTCCGGCCGACGCGGTGGAGGTAGACCGCCGGGTCCTCGGGCAGCGAGTAGTTGATGACGTACTGCAGGTCAGAGATGTCGATGCCACGGGCGGCGATGTCGGTGGCCACCATGAAGGCGACCTCCCCACGCTTCACTTTGGCCATCACCCGCTCACGCTCCGACTGGGGGAGGTCGCCGTTGAGCAATTCGGCGTCGAATCCCGTCCGGTTCAGCACCGCGGTGACCAGCGCTGTGTCATCGCGCGTGTTGCAGAAGATGATGGCGTTGTCTGGCTCCTCCATCTCCAGCACGTAGATGAGGTTGCGTGGCTTCGGGTAGGCGTCGGTCACGTCGTAGCGGATGTGGTGGATGTGGTCGACGGTGAGCACGTCCCCGGACAACAGCAGCGCTTCCGGTGCGGTGGTGTATTTGGCGATGAGGCGTTGGATGTCGGGCGGCACGGTGGCGCTGAACAGCAGCACCTGCCTGCCCTGGGGGAGGCAGTCCAGAATGCGGGTCACCTCCTCGTAGAAGCCCTGGTTGAGCATCTCGTCTGCTTCGTCCAGCACCACGTGCCGGCAGCCCTCCAGCTTGAGGTTCTTGCGGCGGATGTGGTCATAGACGCGTCCCGGCGTGCCCACCACGATGTGCACGCCGGTCTCGAGCGCATCCTCCTGGGCCTTCATCGAAGCGCCGCCGTAGATGGCGGCCACTTTGACGCCCTTGTACTTGCCGAGGTCTCCCACCTCGGCCGCCACCTGGAGGGCAAGCTCTCGGGTGGGACAGAGCACCAACGCCCGAACCGCCTTGTCGGCAGCGTCAATGCGCTCCAGCAACGGCAAGCCAAAGGCCGCCGTCTTCCCGGTGCCGGTTTTGCTGCGGACGATGAGGTCCCGGCCGGCCAAGGCTGGGGCGAAGGCTTTGGCCTGAACTGGAGTCGGCCGCAGGTAGCCACGCTCGGCCAACGCACGGCGAACTTCGGCAGAGATGGGGAGCTCGTCGAACCCGATGTCGGCGACGTAATCCTCGGGACCGACCGGTGGCGAACCATCCTCGGCGCCCCCGCCGCCCGGAGGTGGCGTGGACGAGGACGCAGGAAAAGTGTCTGTCATCTGTGAGGAAGGGGCTTAATCCCTGGGGCCGTCTCTGGCAATGTCCCGCGCCGGCGTCACATGGCCAAGCCGCGCAAAACAAAAAATTCGTCAAAAGCCAAGCGCCGGCCGGTGAAGGCCCGCGCCACGCCTCGGCGTCAGCCGGCTCAGCCCGCGCCTGCGCCCAAAGCTGCGCCGGCACCCATTCCCCGGCCAGCACGGGCCGCCCCCCAAAAGGCCGCGCCGAAACAGGAGACGGCCGCGCCCGCAGCGCCCGAGGAGGAAACGGGCGAGGAGCTCGACTCCCCCTTGCCGGAGCCAGCACCGCGGGGGCTCGAACGCGCAGACCCCTTGCGCGCCTACATGGCCGAGGTGCAACGCCACCCGCTGCTCACCCGTGAGGCGGAGACCGCCCTGGCGCGACGCTACCGCAGCACGGGCGACTTGGTCGCTGCGGCGCAGCTGGTCTCAGCCAATCTCCGGCTGGTGGTGAAGCTCGCCCACGAGTACCAGCGCAACCCCATCGCCCTGCTCGACCTCATCCAGGAAGGAAACATCGGGTTGATGCAAGCGGTGAAGAAGTTCGACCCGGAGCGGGGGGTGAAACTGTCCACCTATGCCGCCTGGTGGATTCGCGCTTACCTGCTTCGCTACATCATGGACAATTGGAAGATGGTGAAGCTGGGCACCACCGAGGCCCAGCGGAAGCTCTTCTTTAAGCTGCGCCAGGAGCAGCAGCGGCTCACCTCGCAAGGGGTCGAGCCCAGCCCGAAGCTCCTCGCCGAACGGCTGCACGTTACCGAACGGGACGTGGAAGAGATGGACCAGCGCCTCGGTCAGGACGAGGTGTCCCTCGACGCGCCGGTGGGCGAGGACGGGAAGACCACCCGCGTCGAGCGGCTCATGCCGGCCAGCACCATCCAGGGCGCGGACGAGCAGCTGGCCAGCGAGGAAGTGAAGCGCCTCTTCCGAGACAAGCTGGGCGACTTCGCCCGAGGGCTGGACGGCAAGGAAAAGTACATTTTCGACAAGCGTCTCATCGCCGACGACCCGATGACGCTACAGGACATTGGGACGCAGTTTGGCGTTTCCCGGGAGCGAGCCCGTCAAATCGAAGCCCAGCTCATCGGGCGAATCCGAGACCACCTGCGTCGCGAGATTCCAGACTTCGACGTGGTGGCCAAGCCAGAGGTGTGAAGGGGCTCGCGCGGAGCCGCTCGAGGAGCGTCTCCACCGCCGGGCGGTGTCACCACCTGCCGGCAGAGGATGCGGGTTAGTGAATTCGCAGGTTGTCGAAGTGCACCTGCGACTCCCAGCCCGAAAAGGCAAAGTAGGCATGGGAGGGCCCAGTCAGGGGCGAGGGGTCCTTGAAGGAGAGGAAGGGCAGGCCGTCAATGCTCCAGGAGATTTCGCCGCCGTTGCGCCGGATGAGCCAGTGGTAGCGCCGCCCCGGCTCCACGTGAGGCGTGGTGCGCTCGGCCACATTCGCCCCGTGCTCCTCTTGGCGGGCCAGCACGCTCTTGCTGTTCCGCCAGCCGCCAAAGACGAAGACGTACCCGCTTGCGTCATAGGCCGCCTCCGGCGGTCCGGCGTGTGCGCTGCGGCCGTCTCCCCAGGCCTCGACCTTAATGTCCCCGTCTGGACTGTCGGTCCAGGCGTCGAATTCGATGGTCGCGTCCTCCGGAATGGGGCGGCGCAGCCATACCGGATGGTTGTGCGCGTGCTCCACCGTGAGGACTCCGTTGTCCAGGTGAGCTGCGGTCGGGTCGGTGGCGAACCAGTCCTTCCCGAGTGCGCTTCGCTCGAAGTCATCGCTTGAGGGACCAGGTCCGAGTTCAGGCACCACCGCTTCGGCGGCAAAGGGAGCGGCGTCCAACGGGGTGACACGGAAGTGGTCGTAATAGACGTCCCCCTCGACGCTGGAGAGGCCCACCCGGTCGTGCCAGGGCCCGTGCAGCGGGAAGGGGTCTCGGAACTCGACGATGCGCTGCCCGTCGACCCACCAGCGCAGCGTGTCTCCCCGGCGTTCGACGCGCATCCGGTACACCCGCCCCGGCTCAATGGAGACCGGAGGGCCTTCCACCCGTACCCCAGAGCTCGGCCCGTAGCCAACGCCGGTGATGGAGTTTGCGCCCGCGGAGCGAGCTTTCTCCTGCCAGCGCTGAAGCGTGGGGGCGTTCTCGTCCAGCCGAACCAACGTCGCTGGCAAACGGCCTGGCACGCCCACCGCCGACCAGGGCGCGTACACCAGCTCATAGCCTGAGAGGTGGTCGTAGCCGTTGCCAAAAATCTCCACCCGGATTTCTCCCTCTTGGCTTGACGCGTGCGCGTCGAATTCCACAGCCACGTTGTCCGGTAACGTGGCCTTCAGCCAAAGGGGGTTGTTCTTCGTCCCCGGGGAGAGGAGCTCTCCATTCAGCACCCGGGGGAAGCCTCCCAGGCTGTGGTAGTGCGCCGCCACCGTGCCTGGGTCGGTGAAGTCGTCGGCGAAGGGGAGCGGGACGCCCGCCTCCGGCAGCGGGCGGAAGGGCCGGATGAGGAGCGGGATGTTCACCGCGAGGATGACGGCCAGGAGAATCAACCAGCCCCGTCGGCTCAGACGGTCGCCGGACGGCAGAGACGGAGCTGAGGCGGTCTTGCGGGTGCTCATCCGTCGGCCTTCTTCCAGGCCCCCGGTGGCGGGTTGCTGCCGCCGTTGCGCGCCCCCGTTTGGGTCTTCATCGAGGTCGCGAGTTGTACCACTGCTCCGCAAAAAGCCACTGCGCCGGCGGCGCTCAGCAGCCAGATGGGGTGTGTCCGGGCAAGCGTCGACACCGCCGGAACGCCTTGCAGCAGCCTCAGCATTCCGAGCAGCAAAAGGGCCGCACCGCTGGTGGCCGCCACCAGGACGCGCAGCGCCCGGTGAAGAACGGCAGCCACCGCGCCCGCCAGAAGCGCCGCCGGAACAAAGCCGAGCAGAAACCCGGTATTGCCGACCAGTTCCCCGAAGGCCAGACCTACCGGGGCGCCGAAGGCAATGGCCACCACCACCGAGGGAGCCAACGCGCCGATGGCGAAAAGCACCAACGCCGAGCCCGCAGCGAGCGCTGTCTCACTTCCCGACAGCCCGAGCGGCCCTGCCAGGGCCTCCCCCCAAAGCAGCCCGAGGAGGGCTCCCACCGGTGCGGCAATGACACGAAAGGCTTTTCCACCCCCCGCCACCAGCAACGCAGCGCCGACGAGGGCCGCCGCCAATGCCAGCCACCAGGGCAGCCGGGCGGAGAACGACAGCCACACGGCTGGGTCGGACGTGCGGAACACGCCCAAGGCGTCGGTCAGCAGTGAAAAATTCACGGATGTGCGCTGCGGACAACGGCGAGCAAAATGAGGGCGAGCACCAGCACCAAGGCGAACGCCCCGAAGAGGAGGACCGGCCAGGCGACGTCCGTGCGTCGAAGGAGGTCTCGGGCTTCGGCCGCAGAGGCCGGCGACGGAGGGGCCAGCACCACTGCCGCTGCCAGACGGCGTGCCGCCACCACGTCTCCAGCATCTAACGCCCGCCACGCCGCCTGCAGGAGCTCGCTCCGCTGCTCGCTTCGTTCTGTCTTGGCCATCTTGCGCTCGGCTCTATAGCGCAGGAATGGGCGCGCCCGTCGATGCTATCTGTTGTGCACCCATGTCTCCCCCTCCCCTCCGGCGCCGCACCGTCCTGGCGGCCCTTTCCGGCCTGCTCCTGCCGAGGCGGGCCCATGCCTTCGGGGAGGGTTCGCGCTTTGTGCCGGCCGTGGCCCAGCATGGCGGGCATTGGAACGCGCGTCTGTCTGGCCTGCGCCGCATCGCCTGGGAGCTCCAGCGGCGGACGTCGGTGGAGGTGGTCGCCGAGGCGCGCCCGTTGGGCCTCAACGGGCGGCTTTTCGACTTTCCCTTCCTCTACTTCGGAGGCGAAGGCGACTTCCCGCCGCTCGCGCCCGGGGAGTTGGAAACCTTGCGTCGGTACCTCACCTACGGCGGCTTCGTACTCGCCGACGCCAACGACGGTTCCTCCGGCACCGGCTTCGACGCTGCGTTTCGCCGAGAAATGGCCCGGGTGCTGCCCGCCTCCCCGCTCCAGCCGCTGCCGTCGACGCACGTCGTCTTCAAAACCTTCTACTTGCTCGATTCGGCACCAGGCCGCCTCTTCACCCATCCCCAGCTCCACGCAGCTCTGGTGGGCGGCCGGGCCGCGGTCCTCTACTCGCAAAACGACTTGGCGGGGGCCTGGGCCCGAGACGAGGGTGGGGACTACGCCTTTGAAGTCGTCCCCGGCGGCGAGGCGCAGCGCGAGCTGGCCGTCCGCACCGGCATCAACATCTGCATGTACGCGCTGTGCCTCGACTACAAGGACGACGCGGTCCATTTGCCGTTGATTCTCAAGAAGCGCAGATGACCGGAGCGGACTCGACGGCGTGGAAGCTGGTCACCCTCTCCCCGCTGCCCAGCTGGGCGCTCGTCGCGCTGGTGTTGGCCGTGGCGCTGGGCGTGCTGCTCGCTGCAGTGGGCCTGCGCCACGAGGCCTCGCTGGGGCGGCGCTTGGTGCTCCTCGGTCTGCGCACGGTGGCCGCGGCGGCCGCCGTGTTTCTTCTGCTCGAGCCGGGCGTGCGGACGCTTCAGGTGGCCCGGGTGAAGAACCGGGTTGCGGTGGTGGTGGACCGGAGCGCGTCGATGGGCTTCCCGGTGGCTCCGGGCGGAGGCACCCGGAGCGCTGCAGTTGCCGAGGCGCTGGAGCGCATTGCGCCTGGATTGAAAGCGCTGGAGGACCGCTTCAGCGTCGAATTGCTCGGCTTCGAGCCGGGCCTGGTTCCGGTGAGTGAGGAGATTCTCCGCACCGCACCTGCGCTAGGGACGCGCACCGACCTGCTCGGCGCCCTGCGCGCTCTGCGGGCGACCGACACCGGGGGCAGCCGCAAGTTGTCCGGCGTGCTGCTGTTTTCCGATGGGGCCGACAACACCGAGCTGCAGGGGGGCATCTCTCCCCACGCCAGGGCGGAACTCGCGGCACTTGGTTTCCCCGTCTCGACGGTACAGGTCGGCGACCCCTCTCTCTTGGACGTTGCCCTCGAAAACCTCAAGGTCGACGACTTCGCCTTCGTCCGAAATGCCGTGGCGGTGGAGGTCGACCTCCGAGTCCGAGGGCTGCCGGGGCGGGAGATTCCGGTGGTGCTCGAGCGCGAGGGGCAAGTGCTTGCCACCAAGACGGTGCACGTCAGCAGTCCGGACGAGACCATCCCGGTGTCCTTCAGTTTCACCCCGGACCAGACCGGCCGCTTCGTTTACACCCTCAGCACACCGGTGTTCCCCGGGGAAGCGGTGACCGAGAACAACACCCGTAGCTTCGTGCTCAAAGTCATCCGCGACCGGGTCCGGGTGCTGTTGGTGGTTGGGCGGCCGTCCTGGGACGAGCGTTTCCTGCGAGCGCTGCTGCGCCAGGACGCCAACGTGGACTTGGTTTCTTTCTACATCCTCCGGACCAGCAGTGACGACACCCAGACGCGCAATCCCGAGCGCGAGCTGTCCCTCATCCCGTTTCCAATGGAGGAGATTTTTGACGCCAAGTTGAGCACCTTTGACGTGGTCATCTTCCAGAACTTCGGCCACTCGGACCCGCAGCTCTCCATCGCGCAGTACGAGCGGAAGCTCGAGCAATACGTCGCCAACGGGGGAGCGCTGGTGGCCATTGGTGGCGACCGAGCCTTCGGCGACAGCCGGACCAGCTACCCGATTCTCGACCGCGCTCTGCCGGTGGACTCGGTCGGCCAGCCGGCGAGCGTCGCACCCTACCGCGTGCACCTCACGGCCGAGGGCCAGCGTCACCCGGTGACCAGCGTTCTGCCCACCGCAGCGGCGTCGCTCGCTGCCTGGGATGAATTGCCGGCCGGCTCCGGCGTCAATTTGGTCCGAGCCAAACCAGGGGCGACTGTTCTCCTCGACCATCCTGGACTGCTGGTGGATGCAAAGCCGGCTCCGGTGCTGGCACTCTGGGAGCATGGCCGCGGACGTGCGATGGCGTTGATGACCGATGACAGCTGGACCTGGGCCTTCACCATTCACCGCAACGGTGACCCGAGCCGGCTTTACGACCGCTTCTGGGGCAATGCCCTGCGCTGGCTGGTGCGCGATCCAGACCTCACCACCCTTCAAATCAACGCCGACCCGCCCTCAGTCGAGCCTGGGACGCCCGTGGGCGCAGTGGTCACTGCCCGCGAGGCCGACTACCAGCCGGCGGGTGGCGCGGACGTCACGGTGGAGCTGTCCAGCGTCCGCGACCATCGCCTGGTGGGGACCCAACGGGCCACCACCGGAGCAGACGGAATGGCGCGGGTGAGCTTTCCTCCCCAGCCAGTCGGTGCTTACCGGCTACATGCACAAGCGAGGTCGGGGGAGCGGGTGCTGGGCGAGGGCGAGGACGCGGTCGCGGTGCGGACGCTGGGCCTGGAGCTCACCGACGCGACGGTGCGCACGGACCTCCTGGCCGGCCTTGCCCGGGACACCGGGGGCCAGGTCTACCGCTTGCCGCTGCAGGCGCTGCCCGACTTGCCGTTGCTCGACCCGCCGGTGGTCGAAGTCGGCCGAAGTCGCGACCGGCCACTCTGGGACCGGTGGGAGTGGCTGCTTCTGTTGGCGACTGCGCTCGGCCTGGAGTGGGTCCTCCGCCGCCGCTTCGGGTACATCTAAATGCTTTCCCTGGTCGCCGCCCTCCTCCTCGGGGCCGCCGGCCCCGCCCAGGGTTGGCAAGAGCTGAAGTCGGCTCACTTCACCCTGCGCACGGACCTCGACGCGGACACCGCCATGCAGGCCGCGGTGGAGATAGAACGCACCCGCGCCGCGCTGGTGGCAGCGATGTGGCCACCCGTGCACGACGTTGGCGTGGAGCCCGTCGACATCATCGTCTTTCGGGACCGGCTGGAGTTTGAGCGGTACGCCGGTGACGGCAGCCGAGGCATCTACTCGCACTCGGCGCTGCCCCCGCGCATCATCCTGTGGGGCTCACCGGACCGGTGGGAGCAGCGACCGGGCGCCGAACTCGTCTTACCTCCAGCCAACCCGCGGCGCCCGGCGTCGGTGGGGCAGGACGAGCTCGCGGTGCATCTCCAATACGTCCAGAGCGGTTCCTCCTCGGTCCTGCGGCACGAACTTGCCCACCACGTTGCCTCGGCCGTCTACCCGCGGCTTCCTCTCTGGTTCTCCGAAGGACAGGCGGAATTCCTCGAATCGCTCAAACTGTCCGAGGACGGTCGCAAGGCCACCCTGGGCCTGATTAACCCGACGGCCTGGCGCGAATACCGGCGGGTGCGAAGCACCAACATGGTCGACGTCCTGCGGTGGAACACGCCGTTGCCGGGGCTCTCCCAGAGCGAATCCATGGGCCTGTACGGCGCTGCCTGGCAGCTCTACCAATGGCTGTTCACTACCCACCCCGACGAGCTGCGCTGTCTGCAGGAGCAGCTGGCGGCGCGTGTCGAGATTGCCGAGGGTTGGGCGCACTGCTTTCCGCACCTCGTTGCGGACCAGGCCGGCAACGCGGTGTGGGAATTCTCGCGAAACGGAACGCCGCGGCTGCTCGAGATTGCGGTGCCGCCGCTGGGCTTCGAGGTGAAAGTCCGCCCGCTGACGGAGGCGGAAGTGCATTTGCTCCACGCCCAGGTGGCCCTGGCGGCTCCCCGTCGAGACGAGCTGCTGCGGGAGGCGACCAGCGAGCTGGACCGAGCCCTCTCGCTCGACCCAGCCTCGGTCGGCGCGCTGCAACTGGTCGCGCCGCTGGTGCCTCCTCGCACGCGGCTCGAGAACGCCCATCGCGCCGTCCAAGCCCACCCCGATGACGGCTGGGCCTGGCTCCTCCTGGCGGATGCGCTTTGGGACACGGCTGGGCCCGCCGGAGAACGGGACCGGGCTTACCGACGGGCGGTGGCGCTGCTGCCAGACAGTCCGCTGGTCCTTGCGCGCACGGCGCAAAACCTTCTCTCGCGCGACGAACGGAGCGAGGCGCTCGTCTTTGCGGAGCGGGCCGCTCAGCTCGGGCCTTGGAATGGGGAGGTGCTCACCATCGACGCGCTGGCGCTCGCCGCCGTCGGGCGCTGCACCGAGGGCTTTTCCATCGCTAAACAAGCGCGGGACCTTCTCCCTCCAGCAGATGTCGGGCTCAACAAGGCGTTGGACGTTGGTTTGAGCCGGGCCTGCCCAGCGTTGCCCGCCGATGCTGGGGTCACCACAGGGCAACGCTAGTCGGCCAAAAGCTCGGGCTAGGCGGCAGTGGGGGAAAGCAATTCCGCCTGATGCGGCGCACCGCGGCCGGCGTGGCCAGAGCGGCAGCTGCGGCACCAGGACTGCGGAATCCGCCGGCCACGCACCAGCCGCACTCCAAAGTCACGCTGGGTGTCTCCTAGACGCTGGCAGCGCGGGCAACGGGCGCGCGGCGGCATTGCCCCCCGCTCCTGCGCCTTCTTGCCGTGCTCCACCACCAGTGCCAGCGCCGCGGCGAAGCCCACTTTCCAGCGGGTGTCGACATGCACTGTGCGCCTGGCCCCGCGCGTCATGGCCGTGGTGACGAGGTCCATTCCGCCGAGCAGGTTTTGCTGCTCGATGAATAGGCCAGGGCGTGCCTGCTTCCGTTCCATGAGAGGCACTCTCTCATGCGGGACTGACAATCCGTTCAGTATGGGGGGGGCTTTTGTCAGCTAGCTCTCCACCCGTACAGGCTGCGCCGGACTGGGGCCGTGCGGCTAACGGGCGATGACGCCACAGGCGATTCGGTCCCCGGCATTTCCGGCCGGCTGACTCTTGTAGTCATCCGCGTTGGCATGGATGACGAGGGCCGTGCCGTCGGCGTCCAGGACAGCGCTTGGCCCCTCAGTCAAGGTCAGGCCCGGGGCGAAAAATTCGAAGTCGAGCTTTCCATTCTTCGGGATGTCCAGGTTGGGAAGGTCCCCGGCGTGCAGTCCAGCCGGGTCCAGCATGCCGTGAGCCCTGTGGGTGGGGTTGAAGTGCCCGCCCGAGCTCTTGAACGGAGGTTCGCACTTGCCCGTCTCGTGGAAGTGGATGGCGTGGATGCCTTGGGGGAGGCCGGAGAGACTTCCTCGCACCAGAAGGCCGTGCGGCGTCTCGACCAAGACGACGTTGCCAACCACCTTGCCCTTGACGTCCCTGAGCTCCACGGCCTTCGTTGCAGCCACAACGGAAGGCGGGGGAGGCGGCGTCGGCGTCGGAGATTGTCCGAGGGAGAGACCCGAGGTGAACAGTGCGAGCACCAGTCCTACACGAATGGCGTGTGTCATCACGTTCCTCCTGGAGACGGAAACTCCTTAACCCTGCGGGCGGCGCGTGGCGACTTCAAAACCACGTCCGGTGCCGCGCCGAGGAGGCCGTCGAGAGGCACCGGAAGGGTGCGCGAGCGGCCGAAGGCGGGGGCCCACACCTCTTGCACCGTCGGGCTGTTAACGAAAGCGACGATGCACTCGAAGGCACGAGCGGCGCTGCCCAGGCGGGCTCCCCATGCTCTGCCCGCCAGCGACAGGTTTGGGACATTTGGGCCGAGGTCCGCCCCGTGCCGCCCGGCGCTCGCGCCGAGCGCCCAAACCTGCTCCGGGACTTGGAGCGGCGCGAAACGAGCGTGGCGATGCGCCGGAACGCACCCGGGCGATTGAAGCAGCGCGGCGGAGAGCGGCAGCTCGCGGAGGTTGAAGACGAGCTTGCCTGGGTGCGCATGCGGGTCGAAGGACCCCGTCATGCGGTGGTCGCCGCGCGGAATGAGACGCCGGTCGAGGTAGCAAAACGCACGGGCCGAGTCGGGCACGCCACTTCGATGGCGAACCCCGGCATAGCGGAAGAAGGAACGAAGGGAGCTCGGCTCGGCGTTTCGGGGGAGCCCGGGAGTGCGGCGAAGCGCTTCGAGCTTCGGCAGGAGGTGCGCCAGGCCATAGGCCCGGGCGAAGCCTGCGAGCTGGCGAGGGGAGGCGTGCAGAAAGGCGTCCACGCGGGCCAAGAGCGCGTCCGCGTCCGCGTCGACCAGTAGCTCGTCGAAGCGCGTCTTGAGCCCGGTGAAGTGGACCGGCACCAATCGGTCGAGGGGCTCGCCGCGCTCGCGCCAGGCAGCATCGAGCGCCCGCGCCTCGGTACTGGTCGGTCGAAGGTTCCACTCGGGTGCCTCGGGGATGAAGCGCCGCTCGCTCCCGAAGCGGAGGGCCTCGCCCGACAGCCGCTCGCGGAACCGCGCTTCGCGCCGGGGTCCAGCGCAGCGCCAGACGCTGATGCAAGTGCGTACCCGGGTGCCGGGGAAGGCCCCCGAGCCGAGGTCGAGCACGTGCTCGAGGACGAGCGAGTTGAGGAGGTGCTTGCGCAGCGGCGCGTAGAGGAAGCTGTCGAGCAACGTGGCGGGCGTCAACCAGGCCAGCACGCCCCGCTTCCCCTGGAGGTGGCCAGCGGCGAGCAGCAGGAAGAAGGCGAAGTCGTCGCGTAGGCTGGTGCCCCGGGGAAGCGGGTCCCGAAGCCCGACGCGGGCCAGGAGCCGGGCGTACGCTCGCCGGTCCCCCAGCAATGGGGACGTGCCGTTGTAGGGCGGGTTTCCCAGCCAGAGCTCAACCTGCCCGGGGGGCAAAGCGGCTTGCAGCTTGGCCCAGCCTTCGCGCAGGCCGTCGCCGACCAGCACCTGTGCGCGTGGGACACGGGCGCGCGCGGCCCCAGCGAGTCCCGTGGACAGCTCGAGGCCGACCAATCGCGCCTTCGGAAGTCGACGAGAGGCGGCGTCCAGGAAGGCGCCATCGCCGCAGGCCGGGTCCACCACGGTGAGGCCCCCAGCCGGAAGCAGCGGCAGGGCAAGCTCGAGGACTGTCTGAACCAGCTCGGGCGGCGTGAGGTACACGCCATGGCGTCGCCGGTCGTGGTCGAAAGGCCCAACGGCCGTCTGCCGTGGGAGGGGCGCGTGCAAAGGCCTTTAGGCTACACGGCCGGCCCGACGGCCTCGCAAGGGGAGGCTTGGGGCGAGGGCCGTGGGGCGGCTGCGAGCGCGCTCGGGGCCATGCGGTGCGTCGCCCGGCCGTGTTAGGTGCTGGGGTGGCCCATGTCCTTTACCCATCTGCACCTGCACACCCTGTACTCGCTCCTCGACGGCGCGATTCGAATGAAGGACCTCATCAAGACGGTCCAGGCGAAGGGGATGTCCGCCGTCGCCGTCACCGACCACGGCAACATGTTCGGCGCCATCGACTTCTACCGGAAGGCCAAGGAGGCGGGCATCAAGCCCATCTTGGGGATGGAGGCCTATGTGGCCGGGGACAAAGGCCGCGCCGACCGGAACGAGAAGGTGGCCCACCACCTCATCCTGCTCGCCAAGAACGAGGAGGGCTACGGCAACCTTCGCGTCCTCGCTTCTCGGGCCTACCTCGACGGCTTTTACTACCACCCTCGAATCGACAAGCAGCTGCTGAAGGAACACAGCGCCGGGTTATTCGGCCTCACCGCGTGCCTCGGCGGAGAGGTGACCGCCGCCTGCTTCCGCGGAGACATGGACCACGCGCGCCGGTCGGCACGTGAATACAAGGAGATTTTCGCCCCCGGACATTTCTTCCTCGAGGTCCAGTCCAACGGCCTTCCGGAGCAGGAGCTGGCCAACACCAATCTCAAACAGCTCTCCCGGGATGTCGACGTCCCGCTGGTCGCCACCGCTGACGCTCACTACATCAAACGCGAGGACGCCCGCGCTCACGAGCTCCTGATGGCCATCGCCTCAGGGAAAACCTTGGCCGACAACAAGCGGATGAAGCACACCACCGACAAGCTGTACGTCACCAGCCCTGAGGAGATGCTGGCCTGCTTCGCCGATGTTCCGGAGGCGGTGCACAACACGATGCGCATCGCGGAGGCCTGCACGCTCGAGCTGAAGCTGGGCAAGCCGATGCTCCCCACCTTCCGGGTGCCCGAGTCGCACACCCCGGACTCCTACATGGCCGAGCTGGCCACCCGAGGCATGGAGGAGCGCTTTGGGGAGTTGAGCTACCCGGTCGACAGCGAGGTCTACCTGCACCGTCTTGGCACCGAGCTGGCGATGATTTCGGCGATGGGGTTCTCCGGGTACTTTCTCATCGTCCAGGACTTCATCAACTGGGCGAAACGCAATGGCATCCCAGTCGGACCCGGCCGTGGCTCTGGCGCGGGCTCGCTGGTGGCCTATGCGCTGCGGATTACCGACCTCGACCCGCTTCCGTACAACTTGCTGTTCGAGCGGTTTCTCAACCCAGAGCGGGTGTCGATGCCCGACTTTGACATCGACTTCTGCCAGGAGCGGCGCGACGAGGTGATTGAGTACGTGGCCGGTAAGTACGGTGAGAACAACGTCGGCCAAATCATCACCTTTGGTTCGCTCAAGGCGAAGAGTGTCCTGCGCGATGTGGCGCGGGTTTTCGGGTTGCCCTTCTCCGAGGGTGACCGCATCGCGAAACTGGTTCCGGAAATCCTCAACATCACCCTGAAGGAGGCCATCGAGAAGGAGCCGCGCCTCAAGGAGATGATTGACGCGCCCACCGTGCTGGGCACGCTCGAGGATGGCCGGCAGGTCACCTCCCGGGAGTTGCTGGAGATTGCCCTTGCCCTGGAAGGACTCCACCGGCAGGCGGGAATGCACGCCGCGGGCGTGGTCATCGCGGACCAGCCGCTTTGGAATTACGTCCCCATCTACCAGCCGCCCGGCGAGAAGGTGCTGATTACCCAGTTCGCCAAGGACGAGGTGGAGGCCGCCGGACTGGTGAAGTTCGACTTTCTCGGGCTGACCACGCTCACCGTCATCCACCACGCACTGACGCTCATCAACCGGAGTCGGCCGGCGGCCCAGCAGTTGCAAGCGCACCAAATTCCCATCGCCGACCCGGCCACCTTCCAGCTCATCTCCCGGGGGGACACCGCGGGCGTCTTTCAGATGGAGTCGAGCGGCTTCACCGAGATGGTGATGAAGCTCAAGCCGACTTGTTTCGAAGACGTCATTGCCGCCGGTGCGCTGTACCGCCCCGGACCGCTCGATTCCGGCATGGTCGATGTCTTCATCGCCCGCAAACACGGTCGCGAGAAGGTGGTCTACCCGCACTCGGCACTGGAGCCGGTG
The DNA here is from genome assembly GCA_052147975.1 of Myxococcaceae bacterium. Taxonomy (GTDB): domain Bacteria; phylum Myxococcota; class Myxococcia; order Myxococcales; family Myxococcaceae; genus JADGRA01. The sequence goes on along the minus strand of JBKQJL010000086.1, from coordinate 5,999 downwards.
CTCCGAGACACCTACGGCGTCATCGTCTACCAAGAGCTGGTGATGCAGATTAGCCAGGTGCTGGGCGGCTACTCGCTCGGTCGGGCTGACCTGCTCCGCCGGGCAATGGGCAAGAAGAAGGCCGAGGTGATGCAGGCCGAGCGGGCGGGATTCCTCGACGGATGCCGCCAGAAGGGAGTCGACCCCAAGGTCGCCGGAGAGATTTTCGACCTGATGGAGAAGTTTGCCGAGTACGGCTTCAACAAGTCCCACTCCGCAGCCTATGGACTCATCACCGTCCAGACGGCCTGGCTGAAGGCGCACTACCCAACCGAGTTCATGGCGGCGCTGCTGACCAGTGAGAAGGACAACACCGACAAGGTGGTGGCCCACATTGCCGAGGCCCGTGCCGCCGGACTGGAGGTGCTGCCTCCGGACGTCAATCAGTCGGACCTGGCCTTCGGCGCGGTGGAGGGAAAAATCCGCTTCGGCCTGGGGGCCATCAAGGGCGTCGGAGAAAGCGCCATCGAGGCCATCCTCGAAGCGCGCGCCAAGGGGCCCTTCCTGCACCTCTTCGACTTCTGCGAGCGCGTCGACGCCCGGAGGGTCAACCGGAAGGGCCTGGAAGCGCTGGTCAAGGCGGGTGCCTTCGACTTCGAGCGGCGTCCGCGGCGACAGCTCTTCTTGAGCGTCGAGCGTGCCACGGAGCGCGGCGCCTCAGCCCAGCGCGACCGGGCGGTGGGCCAGTCCTCGCTGTTCGGCCTGCTCGGGGCGGAGGATGCAACGACGCGGGCGCCGGTGGCCAGCGGCGAGTATGTGGCCGCCGAGGAATGGCCGGAAAAGGAGCGTCTGGCGGCCGAGAAGGAGGCCATTGGCTTTTACGTCTCCGGGCATCCACTGCACCAGTACGAGCGCGAGCTGCGTCGCTGGGCACGGCCGGCAGCCTCGGTGCAACGGGCCCGGCGCGACGAAACCGTCACCGTCGCCGGTATTGTCGCCCAGCTTCGGGAGCGACTGACGAAGACGGGCAAGCGCATGGCCTGGGTGACGCTGGAAGACCTCTCCGGTTCCGTGGAGTTGGTGTGCTTTCCCGGCAAGGACGCCGGTCGCAGCGTGATGGGCCGGGACGGGAAATGGACCAAAGGCGCGGCCCGGCCTGGCTACGAGGCTTGGGAGCCACTCCTCAAAGCGGACGACCCCATTTTGGTCACCGGAACAGTCCAGGTGAACATTCGGGACGAGGAGAACCCCATCGCCGAGCTCATTGTCGAGCAAGTGCAGAGCCTCAAGGAAGTGCGCGACAAGCGACTGAAGCGACTCGAGTTGAGGGTCCGTGCGGACCTGGTGACCGACGAGCGCCTCGAGGAGCTGTCCCGTCTCGCCCAGTCACACGCCGGGGCCACTCCCATCGCGCTGTCCATCGTCTTTCCTGGTGAGGCCGAGGCGGTCATCGGCGCGCCTCTCAAAGTGGACGTCACCGACGAGCTCATCTCGCAGGTGGACCGGCTCTTCGGCGAGAAGGTGGTGGAGCTCGGCTGAACCCCAGCTCCCGTTTGCGCTCGGTTTCGCCCGGCCTGTGAGACACTTCTTCTGCTATGCGGCCGCGCGCTCGGGCGCTCTACCTGACATGGGCCTCGTTCACCCTTCTGTCGGGATGTCGTCCCAGCACCTCGCCACAGTACGAAGAAGCCCACCAGCTCTTCAGTCAGCTGTATGCCGTTCACCTGGAAGCGGCCTATGCGCGCCCGGAAATGGACCGTGTGGTGAGTCTGTTGGAGGCGGTTCCAGCCGAGAGCCTGGACGCCGCTGCTGCGCGCGAGCTGCTGGGGCGCATTCGGAGCGGCCGCGCCCAGCTCGCGCGTGAGGAGGAGCTTCGTCGGCGCCTCGTCCAGGAGCTCTTGACGGCCGCGGACGAAACGGCCGAACCCCATCTCGTCGATGCCGGGAGCGAGCGTCCCACGCCCGCCGGCAGCGACGCTGGCCCATTGCCCGACGCAGGCGTCCGTCGCCGCCGCTCGCTGTCGGCCTGCGCTGCCTCCGCTGTCCGCGTCCTGCTTCCGTTTGAGGCAAGGGACACGGCCGTCGTCAGTCAGGGCAACAACGGACGCTTCACCCACCAGGGGGCCGCCCGCTTCGCCTTCGACTTTAATGTCGCCATCGGGACGCCGATCGTCGCCGCGGCTCCGGGAGTGGTGGTGCAGACGCAGGACCGCTTCGACCGGTCGGCCGACATGGACCCTGACCAATACAACTTCGTGCTCATCGACCACGGCAACGGCGTGCTGAGCGAATATGGCCATTTGCGCCACCATGGGACCCGCGTCCGACCGGGCCAGCGGGTCGGCCAGGGCGAGCTCATTGGTTACTCCGGTGACACGGGCCGTTCGACCGGCCCTCACCTGCACTTCGCGGTGGAGAATGCCAGCCTGGAGTCGCAGCCGGCGTGCTTCCTGGACGTCGAGACGGGCGTCCCGCAGGTGGGGCAGGTGGTGGAGTCCGGCAACGTGGCGGGCCCGGAGTTTACCGGCGAGCTGACGCTGGCGACTGTCCCACCCAGCGCTTTTGCCAGTCAGCAAATTGCCCTGGAGTCGGAATTGCCCCTCTTGCTGCCGAACACGGCTGTGGAAATTCGGGGGAAAGTCGAAGCCCCCTCCCGGGAGGTGTTGCTGTGGGTACGCACCCAGGGAGAGACGGAAGCGGTGCGGCGGGTGGTGGTGCCCGTCGACGCTGAGGGGCACTTCCAGGTGACGCTTCCCTTGGAGGGGCTCGAGGGCATCCAGTGGATTGGGTTTTCCCGCGTCGGGCCTCGGGGGGCCAGAAAGGGCTGGGCCCTGCGCCGCTTCGCGGTCGCCGCCTTGGCGGCGCCATAGGGGCAAGTCACCCCGGCTCGGTCGCGGCGAGCCCGCGCGCCAGTGCAGCACGTGAAAAGACGCCTCGGTCCAGCACCAAGGACTCAACGAGCGACACCGGTGTCACGTCAAACGCGGGGTTGGACACCCGTACGTTGCTCGGGGCCCAGCGGACCTCGCGGTAGCCGCGAACCTCGGGGGCCGGCCGCTCTTCGATGGGAATGTCTCGCCCGCTCGCGCAGGCGAGGTCGACGCTCGACCAAGGTGCCACCGGATGGAAGGGCACACCGTGGTGACGGGCCACAATGGCCAGTGCGTAGGTGCCCACCTTGTTGGCGAAGTCGCCATTGGCTGCGATGCGGTCGGCTCCCACCAATACCCGTTGCACTTTGCCCTGAGCGAGGACGGTGGCTGCCATGCTGTCGGTGATGAGGGTATGGGGGATGCCGAGGCGGCCAAGCTCCCACGCGGTCAACCGTGCACCCTGAAGCAGAGGCCGTGTCTCATCGACCCAGACGTGCACGTCCTTGCCCTGCTGGTGGGCGCGATGAATGACACCGAGAGCCGTTCCAATGCCCGCCGTCACCAATCCGCCGGTGTTGCAGTGGGTTAAAATTCCTTCGCCATGCGCGATGAGGGCCGCCCCATGGTTCGCCATCTGTTCGCAGAATTGGAGGTCCTGGTCGAAAATGCTCTCGGCCTTCATCACCAACTCTCGGACGCCGCCCCCCGCCGCGAGCACCCCCCGCAGCTGGTCCAGGGCCCAGCTTAGGTTCACCGCCGTGGGGCGAGCGGTGCGCAACGCCGAGTCCGCCTGGTCGAGCTCGGCACGGGATGCGCCACGCTCGGCATGGGCAGCTAGGCTCAGGGCCGCTGAGACGCCAATGAGGGGCGCGCCGCGGACGCTGAGACGGCGGATGTGCTCGGCCATGACCGCAGGGGCTGTCCCGTCCAGCCACTCCTCGACGTCCGGCAGCCGGGTTTGGTCGAGCACCAGCACGCGCCCGCCTTCCGTCTTCAGGCCGAGGGAGTTGAGGTCCCTCATCTGGCCCTCGTCTTCATAGAAGCTTCGGACCGTTCTTGGCGCGGAGCAGCTGCAGCGCCCGGCGCTCGTCCTCTGGCAGGGGCTTCGCTCCACCCAGTTGGTGCGCAGTCTTGAGAATGAGTGCGGCGTGCTCGACTCGCTCGATGCCGTTGACGGCCTCTTCGAGCGACTCGCCCCAAGCCAGGGCGCCGTGTCGCGCCAACAGCAGCAGCCGGTGGCCGGGCAAAAAGGGCGCGAGTTCGGTCCCCATGTCCTCGGTGCCGGGGCGGGCATAGGGCACCACTGGAATTCGTCCTGCCGCGAGGATGACTTCCGGAAGGGCCTCCGAGGGCAGCTCGGTGAGCTCGGGCTGCGCCAGCGTCCAAGCGATGGCGGTGGGGGGGTGGGCGTGGACGACGGCAAGCGCGTCTGGGCAACGCCGGTAGACCCAAAGGTGCATGGCTCGCTCGCTGGAGGGCGTGCCGGAGACGCAGGCACCATCGAGCCGGACCACGGCCATGTCCTCAGGACGCAGCCGGTATTTGTTCACGCCGGCGGGGGTGATGGCGATTTCGTCCTGGTTGAGGCGAATGGAGATGTTGCCGTCGGCTGCGGCCAGCAAGTTCCGACCATGCAACCGGCGGCAAGCGTCGCACACCTCCTGCAGCCCGCTGGTCCCGCTCGGCGAAGGGGTGTCCACAGTGGAGCGCTTGTACCAAGCGGCGGCGTGCACTGGCGAGCGGCTGGGCACCGGCGGCCCCGGCTGCGACGCGAGGCCGCCCGTGCCCTAACTGACAGCGGCAACGCCGCCGCCGTGGCAGGTGGGCTGCGAGGCAGGCAGAGTAGCGATGGATGGCCATCTCCGAAGCCGAAGTGCGCGACGTTCTCAAAACGGTGCTCTTCCCGGGCCTCAGCCGGGACATTCTGGCCATTGGGTTCGTGAAGGACCTCGTCGTCGAGGGAGGCGATGTCCGCTTTCGCCTGGAGCTGAGCTCTGATGCCCAGCACGCGGCGAATGTCATCCGAGCAGAGTGCGAGAAGAAGCTGCTGCCTCTGGTCACGCCACACCAACTGAGCATTCAGCTAGACCTCGTTCCACGGGTGCTGGCGCGCATGCCCGTTCCAGCCCCCACCCCGGTGGACGCAGCGGCGCGCGCCCGACTGGCACAAATCCGTTTCAAGGTGGCCGTGGCTTCGGGCAAGGGCGGCGTGGGCAAATCCACCGTCACCGCCAACCTCGCCGTCGCGCTCGCACGGCTGGGCTACAAGGTTGGGCTGATGGACCTCGATATTTACGGTCCCTCCCAGCAGATGATGATGGGCATCGCCGAGAAACCCTTCGTTGACGCCGAGGACGGCCTGCTCCAGCCCCAGCTTCGGCACGGGGTGCGGGTGGCGACGCTCGGCGCGCTGATGGAGGTCGACCAGCCGGCGGTTTGGCGCGGCCCGATGGTGATGAAGGCTGTCGAGCAGCTGCTCACCGGCGTCCGTTGGGGGCTGCTCGACTTCCTTCTCGCCGACCTTCCTCCTGGAACCGGGGACGTCCAACTGACCCTCACTCAGAAGGCGGCGCTGTCGGGTGCAGTCATCGTCACCACGCCTCAAGACGTCGCGCTGGTGGACGCCCGCAAGGGGTTGGCCATGTTTCAGAAAGTGGGCGTGCGAGTGCTCGGCCTGGTGGAGAACATGGCGTCATACGCTTGCCCGGCTTGCGGGCACGTCGACCATCCCTTCAAGCATGGCGGCGGCCGCTCGACTGCCGAGAGGCTGGCCATCCCATTTCTCGGGGAGATTCCGCTCCACCCGCACATCGTCGAGGGAGGAGACGCGGGGACGCCAATTGTCGGGATGGACCCCGACTCCGTGGCGGCGCAGGCCTTCGTCACCGCGGCTCGCGCCATTGCCGCCGCTGTGGGCGCATGACGCGCGGCGCCAAACGCTTGCTCGCTCAGGGTTTGCTGGCTTGACAGCTGGGGTGCACGGTTACACTGTTGCGGCGTCGTCCCCCGGCTGCCCGGAGGTCTGCGATGCAGATGCAGCGCCGCACGTTTCTTAAGGGAACTGCTGCTGTTGGCGTCGGCTTGGCATTCTTAGAGTTGTCCGAAGCGCAGGCTGAGCTGCGCCTGCTGAAGATTGCCAAGACCACC
>JBKQJL010000085.1:0-37136 GCA_052147975.1 Myxococcaceae bacterium | reverse complement strand
CAGGTTGACGCCGCGACGGGCCTTGGAGGCCGACGTCTGCTGGTGCTCGGAGAGGGGAACGTCAATACGCCCCGAGGGCCGGGGCATGTGGCCCTTCACCAGCACCAGGTAGCGTTTCTGGGCGCGCCCCTCGGTGAAGACTTCGGTGAAGTGCACCATCGCCGGCCGGCGAATGGCGACGAGAATCACCCCGGAGGTGTCCCGGTCCAGCCGGTGGGCTGGACTGGCGGCGAATCCGTTCCGCACGGCGCGAGGACCGAGGTAGGCACGGACGTAGTCGACCAGGGTTCCACCGGTAATCCCGCTGCCGGTGTGCACCGCCATGCCGGAAGGCTTGTCGACCGCCATCATCCACTCGTCCTGCAGCAGCACCTTCAGCCGGGAGGGGTCCACTGGCAAAGGACGGTCGAGGGGCGGACCGGCGCCCAAGAGGCGCTCCTCGGTGCCCCGGATGCTCACCACGTCGTCCAGCGCCAGCGCCTGGTCCACCGAGGCCCGCTTGCCGTTCACGCGGACCTTCTTGGTGCGAATCATCTTGAAGAGGTGGCTGGCCGGGACGCTGGGGAGCCGTTGGCGCAGGACCTTGTCGAGCCGTACCCCCGCATGGTCGCTGTCGATACGAAACTCGATCATTTAGAGCGCGGTGATGGAACCACACCGCTAAACTCGAGGTATATGCCGAAGGCCATGACCATCGAAGACCTCCTCAAGAGCGGGTCCACCGAGTGGAACAAACTGCGTAAGAGCGGAAAGGTTGGCACCGACCACACCGGCGCCACGTTTGAGAACCTCTTTTCCGCCAATGCCGACCTTTCCGGACTGGTGCTGGTGGGCTCGGAGTGGGACCGCTGCGACCTGTCCAAAGTCACCTTCCGCGAGTCGGACCTCTCGGGGGCCTACTTCCACGGAGGGCGCCTGCAGGACTGCGATTTCCGGGGGGCCAACCTGGAGGGCGCCACCTTCGAGCGCCTGAAGCTGTTGCGCTGCGACTTCGCCGGCGCCGTCGGGCTCGACGCCCTGGAATTCGAAGAGGTGGACATGGACCGGGTGGTGGGCCTGGACGGTGAGGAGGCGCCCCCGCCGCCGCCCCCGCCAGCCCAGGGCATTACCTCCTTCACCCGGGAGCAGCGACAGGCCAACGAGTTGAGCCTCTCCGGCGCGGACGAGATGCCGCCCTTTTCGCCCCAGGACCCCCCTGGGACGCTGCTCTTCCGGGGGCTCAAGCGGCTGGGAGGCCCCTTGCCTTGGGTACTGGACACGCCCGGGCTACGGCCACCGCTGCCCACCCGTCTCGTCCCGGGCACCGGGCTGGAGTCGCTGTTGCGGGAGGCGGTGAAGACGCGCCTCGAGGGCAGCCGCCCCGTCACCGACCCGGACGGCGTCACCCGCGCCCAAGCGGCCCTGCGGCTGGGGAGCAAGGACGCGGCCTTCGGCGTCATGTACCTGCGCGAAGTGGGCGTCGAGCCCCTCTTCCGCTTCTCCGCCTCCGCCGTCCTCAAGGGTGCCCTGCGGGCGGACCTCGAGATGGATGACCTCACCGGGTCGGTGGACCCCCGGGTGGCCGGAGCGCTGTGGGAGCTGCGGCTGCCGCGCGACCTCGAGGAGGCCTTCGGAGAAGTCCGGCGCCGCCTGGCCGCCACCCAGCTCTTCTCGGCCTTGCTGGAGGCTGGCTTCAACCCGGACAACAACTGGGAGGAGGCGGTGGACGCCTCCGAGGCGGCGCTCGACTTGGTGGCCCTCAGCGTCGGAGACCGCCGGGACTTGCTCGGCGAGGCATTCTTGGCCTTCGCCGGACTGCCCGAGGAAGCACGGCTCCGCCGGCTGGCGTACCTGGCCGAGGCGGCGACCCACCTGGAACAGCTCAGCCGGCTTCCTGCCGGCACCGAGCCAGCCTGGCTTCAGGGGGCGGAGTTCCGCGAGTGCCACGAGCGGGAGATGCTCACCCTGGAGACGCTCCATGCCGAGGACGTCCCCACCCGCGTTCCCGAGCTGGCCCAGGCCGAGCTCGGGGTGACCCCCGGGACGGTGCCGGAAGACAGTGAGGGGGACCTCTTCATCCACCTGCGCTGCGCCGTGTGCGGCAAGGAAAAGCTCATCGTCCAGTCGCCGGACGCCTGAGGCGGTGCCCTTGTCCAGCGAGGAGGCCCAGCCATGAGACGACTGCCGCTGCTGTTGTGCCTGGCCCTCGGGACTGAGGCACCGGCCGAGGCGCCGCCGGCGGACAAGCCACTGGCGCAGCTGCCCTACACGCCCAGCCTGGACGTTTCGGCCATGGACCGGTCAGCCGACCCCTGTGTCGACTTCTACGCCTTCACCTGTGGCGGCTGGCAGAGGAGCAACCCCATTCCGGCCGACCAGGCCGGCTGGAGTGTGTACGCGAAGCTCCAGACCGACACGCAGCGCTATTTGTGGGGGCTGTTGGCGGACGCCTCGAAGCCTCAGCCAGGCCGCGACGCGGTGACGCAACAGGTGGGCGATTTCTTCGCGGCGTGCATGGACGAGGCCGCGGTGGAGAAGCTGGGCAGAGCGCCCCTCGCGGCGGACTTGGAGACGCTCGCCGGGCTGAAGGACGTCTCGGGCCTGAGCCGCTGGCTGGGGGCCCAGCACCGTCTGGACAGCGGACGACTCTTCTTCGGCGTCGGCTCGCAGCAAGACGCCTCCGACGCCACCCGCGTCATTGGCGCCGTCAGTGCCGACGGCCTGGGGCTTCCCGACCGGGACTATTACCTAAAAACCGATGCCCGCTCGGTGGCCATCCGCGAGCGCTACCTGCAGCACGTGGCGAAGATGCTGGAGCTGTCCGGCGAAGAGGCAAGCCAAGCGGCGCGCGAGGCCAAGGTGGTCCTCGGCCTGGAGACGGAGCTGGCCAAGGCTTCCCTGAGCCGCGTCGACCGACGCGACCCCTACAAAGTGTTTCACAAAATGCCGGTGCAAAAGCTGAAGGCGCTTGCTCCAGCGGTCGACTGGGAGGGTTACTTCACGGCGCTTGGGGCAAAGGGCTTGGCCGAGCTCAACGTGACGGAGCCCAGCTTCTTTGAAGCCTTGAGCGCTTCGCTCAAGAAGCACCCCTTGGAGGACTGGAAGGCCTATGCCCGCTGGCACGTCGTTTCGAGCCGGGCTCCGCTGCTCTCGTCCGCCTTTGTGAACGAGAATTTCGCCTTCTACCGCAAGTACCTGCGGGGCGTGGAAGTGCTGCAGCCGAGGTGGAAGCGCTGCGTCACCTCGGTGGACAACAACCTGGGCGAGGCGTTGGGCCAACTCTTCGTGCAGCGCAACTTCAGTCCGGAGCTCAAGGCCCGTGCGCGGGCGATGGTGGTGGCCATTCAGAAGGAGATGGAGCGCGACCTGCAGACGCTGCCCTGGATGGAGGAGGCCACCCGGGCCAAGGCCTTGGAGAAGCTTCACGCCATGGCCAACAAAATCGGCTACCCAGACAAATGGCGCGACTACGCCGCCGTCCGCATCCGCCGCGAGGACTTCTATGGCGACGTGCTGAGGGCGTCCGCCTTCGAAACGGCGCGCGTGCTGGGGAAAATCGGCAAGCCGGTCGACCGCAGCGAGTGGGGAATGACGCCGGTCACCGTCAACGCCTACTACGACCCGCAGCTCAACGACATGAACTTCCCGGCCGCGGTCCTGCAGCCGCCCCTCTACGACGCCCGGCTCGACGACGCACCCAACTACGGGGACACCGGCGGCACCATTGGGCACGAGCTCACCCACGGCTTCGACGACGAGGGGCGCCAGTTCGACGCCCAGGGCAACCTCAGAGACTGGTGGACCAAGAAAGACGCCCAGGAATTCCTTCGCCGCGCTGGATGCGTCTCCGACGAGTACTCGAGCTACCTCATCGTCGATGACATCCACATCAACGGGAAGCTCACTCTGGGAGAGGACGTGGCCGACCTCGGGGGGACGCTGCTCGCCTACCGCGCCTGGAAGCGCGCCACCGCCGCCTCTCCGCTTCAGCCGAGCGACGGACTCACGCCGGAGCAACGCTTCTTCGTCGGCTACGCGCAGTGGGCCTGCAGCAACGAGCGGCCCGAAGACTTGCGCGTCCGCGCCGTCACCAACCCACACTCTCCAGCCAAGTGGCGCGTGAATGGCGTGATGGTCAACATTCCCGAATTCGCCCAGGCCTTCACCTGCAAACCCGGACAGCCCATGGCGAAGCCGCCGGAAAAGGTGTGCACCGTGTGGTGAGGTGCAGCGCTCACCACAGCGACAGCTGTTTGGGCTTGCCCACCACCCGCGCGTCGAGCCCCGCCGCAGAGAGCGCCTGGGCCAACTCCCGGGCAAAACCGTGGTGGGTCATCACCTCGGTGGCGCCGGTGGCGCGGGCATACTGCACCAGCGCCGCGCAGTCGGCATGGTCTGACACCGGGAAGGCGACGTCCGCGCCGTAGCGTCGGGCCGTCCCGGCATCCATGGCCCAGCCGGTGAGGACGGCCGTGGCGCGCGGCCAGGGGCGCTGCAGCCGCTGAAAGCGCCAAGCGTGCGGCGGGAAGACGGCCACCTCCCCCGACTTCCAGGTGTTGTCGAAACGGCGCACCGGTCCCACCTCCACGCCAAATTCGCGGTACAGCGCCGAGATGTCGCAGATGCTGGAGTGGGCCACCACCGCGTGGCCAGCCCGGGTGAGCGAGCAGATGACTTCCTGGGCCTTCCCCAGCGCATAGCCCAAAAGCACCGGCGTCGCCCCGCGCTCCAGGGTGGCTCGCACCCAGCCGTCCACCGCCGCCAGGACTTGGGCGCGGTCCGGAAAGGCGTAGCGCGGGTGGCCGAAGGTGGACTCAATGACGAGCGTGTCGCAGCTGGCCACCTGGGCCGGTTCGGCGGTGAGGGCCGGGGCCAGGTTGAGGTCACCGGTGTAGACAATGCGCCGCCCGTCGGGCCGGGTGACGCGCAGCTGCGCCGAGCCGAGGATGTGGCCGGCCGGCAGCAGCTCGAGCGTGAGGGCGCCGAGCGCGAAGGGCCGGTTGTATGGAGCGCTGAGCGGCCCCTCCAGCGCCCCCAGTCGATGGGCCATCAGTCGCAGCGTCGGCGCGGTGGCGATGACGCGGTCGTGCCGGGCAATGTGGTCCGAATGGGCGTGGCTGACAAAGGAGAGCTCGCCCTTGCGGCGCGCGTCGAGGGCGAGCACGGTGCCCGAGAGGTGCAGCCCCCCACGTCTCAGCTCGACCGCCATGCTCGCCTTCGGCCCTCTGCTCGACTCTATACCGGCCGAGGCCGACGCCTAGAGATGCGCAGCGCCCCTCGCCAGCCCACCGGCCCAAGCTCCGAGACCAGCACGCCGACGAGAATGAGACTTCCGCCGACCAGCTCGCGCTGACCGAGCCTTTCGCGCCCGAGCCCCACCGAGTAGGCGGTGGCAAACACCGGCTCCAGGGCGTACACCAGCGCTGCCCGCACCGCGGTGGTGCGCGCCTGGGCCCAGGCCTGAAGCAGAAGCGCAACGGCGCTTCCCCCCACGCCCGTCACCAGCACGGCGCTCCACAGCGGCCAGGTGGGCTGAAGCCGCGGGCCCAGCACCAACAGCGCCGCCAGGGCGAGCACCGACACCGTCCACAGCTGGACCGCCACCAGGGGGGCCGGCGCCTGCGTCCGGGCCAGTCGCTCCAGCAGCGTCACCTGCAGTGCAAAGGCAAGCGCGCACAACAGCGTCAGCTGGTCCCCTTTGCCGAGGCCTGACGTCACCCCCAGCGAGCGACCGCCCGCCAGCGCCCACAGCCCACCCACCGCAAGGGCCACGCCGGCCAGGCTGGCCGGCGCCGGGCGGCGGCGGTGAATGACGAGGGACAACAGCGGCACCAGCAGCACCGAGAGGCCGGTGAGGAAGGCGCTCCGGGAGGGGGTGGTGTACTGCAGCCCAGAGGTTTGGGCGGAAAACCCGACGAAGAGCAGCACCCCGAGGCCGACGCCCGCTCGCCAGACGCCGGCCGTCCGCATCGACCGCCAGGCGACGAGGGTGAGCAACAGCGCTCCCAGCGCGAAGCGAAGCGCGAGGAAGGTGAAGGGGTCCGCCAGGACGACGGCGTCCTTCACCACGACGAAGGTGATGCCCCAGAAGGCGGTGATGGACACCAGGACCGCGTCGGCGCGGCGGGCGGTGGTTGCGGTTTGGGCGCTCACGGGACAAAGAAGAAGACAATCGCCAGCAGCGCGTAGACGCCGAGCAGCATTGCCCCCTCGAGCCAGTTGGACTCGCCGTCCAGGGCGATGATGGTGGTGGCCCCCACGGAGATGGCCACCGCCAGCACCTCCAGCTGGGAGAACTCAAGCGTGAGCGGATGACCGAGGGGGCCAGACACGAGCACCAACAGCGGCGCGATGAGGAGCGCAATCTGCTTGCTCGATTCAAGACAGATGGAAAAGGCGACTTCGGCCTGGTTGCGCACGGCCATCAGCACCGCGGTGGAGTGCTCGGCCGCGTTGGCCACCACGGCGATGACCACCACCCCCACAAAGGTGGGAGTGAGGCCCCAGGAAACCGTGGCCGGCTCAAGCGCCCGCACCAGGCCCTCCGCCACCACCACTGTGGCCAGGGTGGCAGCCCCGAGCAGCCCCACCGCCGTGCGCAGCCTCCAGCGCGGCTCGCTGCCGCTGTGCTGCTCTCCCACGAAGAGGCCGGCATGCGTCTTGAGGGAAAACAGCAAAGACAGGCCGTACAGGAGCAACAGCACTCCCGACACGGCGAGGGAAAGCGGCCGCATCAGCGGCGCGGCCGCCGCGCCCAGTGCCAGGTGAAAGAGGTTGGGGATGACGAGCCCGGTGACGGCCAGGTACATGAGGGCCACGCCGGACAGCACCGCGGTGGCGTTGAAGACCTGGCGCTCCCGGCGCAACCCCCCGGCAAAAACGGCGGCGCCGAGCACCAGCAACAGGTTGCAGATGATGCTGCCGGTGATGGACGCCTTCACCACCGCCGTCTGGCCGGCCCGCAGCGCCACCAAAGCGATAATCAGCTCGGCGGCATTGCCAAAGGTGGCATTCAACAGGCCCCCCAGGCCCGCCCCCACCCGGTGGGCGATGGCCTCGGTGGTGGCCCCCATCCAGTGAGCGAGCGGGACGATGGCCAACGCCGAGAGTACGAAACTGAGTGGGCCGCCCTGGAGCCAACTCGAGACGAGGGCGGCTGGCACCAACGCCAAAAGCAGCAGGAAGGCGCCGTCGAGCGAGCGCCAGCGGAAGCGAGGAAGGGTGAAGGAGGCGTGCGTCACGGAGGGCGCGTTCTCCCCCAGGACGCAGAGCCCCTGCAAGGGGCCCTGGGGGGCCACAACGACACGGGCGGCTGCGGTGGAGGCCTAGGCCCGCGCCCAGCGCTCCAGTCCACCGGCCTCGCCCCTTTTGACGCGGCCCTCGTCCTCCAGGACTTCGAGGTTTCCCACCACCTCGGAGATGGTGAGGTAGAGGCGCGGCCCGTCGTGCACGCCGAAGAGGGCCTGCGTCAGTGCGAAGGTAGTGTCGGCGCCGGCTGCCATGGCCGTCAAAAGCTTCTCCTGGCGCCGCACGTAGAAGCCGAAGAGTCGCTCCAGGAGCGGCCGGACGTCCTGGAAGGGCGCTCCATGCCCAGGCAGAACGGTGTCCACCTCCAGCGCCAGCACCCGCCGGATGGAGGCGAAGTAGTGGACCAGGGCCCGGGTGGTGCGCCCGTCGTTCTGCAGCTCGAGAAAGGGGTTGGGCGAGGTGCGGGCCAGAATGTGGTCGTCGGCGAAGAGGAGACGGTGCTCGGCGTCGAAGAGACACACCAGGCCTGGGGTGTGGCCTGGCAAATGAAGCACCTCCGCCTCGAAATGGGAGAAGCGGAGGCGCTCGCCGGCGGCCAGGGGCAGCGCGCGCTCGGCGGCAATGCGCCGGCTGAACTTGCCGGTAAAGCGCCCCATGGTTGCCAGCCGCTCAAGCTGCGTCGCTGGGACGCCCGCCCGCGCCAGGAAGGCCCGGTACAGGTGCGCCCGGGCGTCCCAGGTGTCTGGCCCCACCGCCTTGCCCGCGTCGGCCGGGTGAATGTAGACGCGCGCCCCACTCTCCTCGGAGAGGGTTTGCGCCATTCCGTAGTGGTCCACGTGCCCGTGGCTGACGAAGAGGCGCGTGCAGCGGCGCAAGTCGATGCCCCGCTCGGCGGCGCCGGTCCGCAGGGCAGCCTCGCCCTCCTCGGTGCCGATGCCGCAGTCGAAGAGCGCCCAGCCTCCCTCGTCCTCGAGCGCGTAGACGTTGACCGGGCCGCCGGCGTCGGCGAAGGGCACCGGCAGCGCGATGCGGCTGATGCCCAACGCCGCAAGCGCAGCGTCGCTGGAGGAGGGCCCGCTCATGGGGGGCGGCAGCGCTACTTGCCCCCGTGAATGGCCGCGCGCAGCTCGGGGATGACTTTGAAGAGGTCGCCCACAATGCCGTAGTCGGCCACCTGAAAAATGGGGGCCTCGGGGTCCTTGTTGATGGCGACGATGACTTTGCTGCCCTTCATTCCAGCCAGGTGCTGAATGGCGCCGGAGATGCCGGCGGCGATGTACAGCTGGGGAGCCACCACCTTGCCGGTCTGCCCGACTTGCCAGTCGTTGGGGACCCAACCGGCGTCGCAGGCCGCACGCGAAGCCCCCACCGCGGCGCCGAGCTCATCGGCCAGCGCTTCGACTTCCTTGAAATCTCCCTTCGTCCCCCGCCCGCCGGACACCACAATGCGTGCCTCGGTGAGCTCCGGCCGAGCGCTCTTCACCTCCTTGAAGTCGACAAAGCGCGTGGGGCTGTTGACGACAGCCGGCACCGCGAAGGCCTTGACCAGAGACGGCGGCTGCCCCGAGGCGGCCGCTGGAAACTCGGTGGCGCGGACGGTGAATGCCTTGAGGGGCGTCTTCAGCTTGACGTCGGCAATGACGGCGCCGGCCCACATGGGCCGGGTGAAGACAATTTCAGTTCCGGAGCCGGCAAAGGCAATGACGTCCGAGGCCATGGCCGCGTGCAGGCGGGCGGCCACCCGGGGCAGAAGGTCACGCCCTTGAGCGGTGGCCGCGGCGCCGACAAAGCTGGCGCCGATGCTCTTCGCCAGCTCCGCCACTGCCGGCGCGTACGTCTCGGCCAAGTAGTGCGCGAAGGCCGGGGCGCCCAGGGTGTGGACGACTTTCGCTCCAACGTCCCGCAGCCGCTCGGACAGCGGCGCTGGGTCGTCGGCCAGAATGGCGAGGTGAAGTTCGGCACCCGCCTTGGCGGCCAGGTCCGCGCCCGCGGCCACAGCGTGAAGCGTGGCCTTGCGCAGCTGCCCGTCTGGCTGACGCTCGGCGATGATGAGGACGACTGACATGGCGCTCGCCTCCCTGGGGTTGGGTGTTAAAGGACTTTGGCTTCGTTCTTGAGCTTTTGAAAAAGCTCCTGGACGTCCCCCACTTTGACGCCAGCCTTGCGCGGCGGAGGGGGGCTCAGTCGCAGCACTTCCACCGTCGGCGCAACGTCCGCGCCCAAGCTGGCCGGGGTGAGCTCCTCGATGGGCTTATTCTTGGCCTTCATGATGCCCGGCAGCGAGGCGTAGCGCGGCTGGTTGAGACGCAAGTCGGTGGTGACCACCGCTGGCAGTCCACAGGCGAGCGTGGCCAGCCCGCTGTCCACCTCTCGCACCACCTGGAGGCTCTTCCCGTCGGCCGACAGCTCCAGGGCCGGGGCCTTGGCCTTCTCCGCCTCGCTCTCCAGCGAGTCGAGCTTGGAGGCAAAGGTGCCTTGGCTCCAGCCGAGCCACTCGGCGAGGTACTGGCCGGTCTGGCCCTGGTCGTCGTCGATGGACTGCTTGCCGAGAATGCAGAGGTCGGGCTTCTCCTTCTCCACCACTTTCTGCAGCAGAGCGGCGGCGCCCATCGGGTCGAGCTGCCCCGGATGGTTCACCCACACCGCTCGCGCGGCTCCCATGGCCAGCGCGTGCCGGAGTTGCTCCTGGACGTCCTTGTTGCCGATGGAAACCACCACCACTTCGCCGCCGTGCTTGGCGGTGAGCCGGAGCCCCTCCTCCACGGCAATCTCGTCGAAGGGGTTCATCTTGTATTTGAGCCCCTCCTGCACAATGCCGGAGCCATCGGCTTTGACTTTGATTTTGGATTCGGGGTCTTCGACCCGCTTGGCGGTGACGAGGATTTTCATGGGGTTGGCTCCTCGAGTGGCATTGACGCGCTGCGCAGCGGTCGCAGGTTGATTTACGCGTCAACTCCGACCGACGCAACCGTTTCTACGTGCGTTCCGGCGCGTCCGCCGCGAGCTCCCAAACCTGGGCTGCCCCGGCGTCCTCCAGCGGGCGCCAGCGCGTGAGCTCGGCGGCGACGCGTTGTACCAAGGGCGGGGCCAACTCCACGGCCAGGCGCACCCCGGCCTGCTCAGCACCGCCCAGCGTGACGAGCTCCACGGCGCGGGCCAGTGCGGGCGAGGCCAGCGCGAGCTCGCCGCGGAGGTCCCGGTAGGAGACACCGCGGCCGGCGACGACGGCGGCGCGGACGCGAATGCCGGCGGCGCGAGCGGCATACGCCACCTCGCGGGCGAAGCGGACGGTGCGGACGGCGGCCCAACCGGGCAAGTCCGTCTCCCCGTCGAAGCAGGCGGCCAAAAGGTAGGCGCCCATTTGCACCACACTGGTGTGGCTCGAGCCAATCCAGGCGCGTGCCTGAAGCGCCGCGCGCGCCAGCACCTCCTGCGCCGCACCGGTGGCGGCATTGGCCCCGGGAGGGGCGACGGCCAGGCCGAGATAGGCCACCACCGGCACCGATGGCCGGGGCGGGCCCTCGGCCAGCTGCTCCAGGACGGCGGGACTCGGGTCGAGTGCCGTCCAGGCGCGCAACAAGGTGAGGTCCCGGTCAGACTGGGGAGCCTCACCGGCGAGGAGCCAAGCCAGGCCCTGTTGCCGGCCTGGTGGCCCGCGGGGCGTGGGCCTTTCGCCTCGGCGTGCGCGTCGGTCCCACCAGGGAAGCAAGGGCGCTGTGGACTCCGGCGGTACGGGCACCCAACGTCCGCCGCGCTCCAGCAACACGTCGGTGCCGGCCAGGGCCTCGTACCTAAGGCCGTCGACCGGCAGGAAATGGACCCGTCGCACCGCCTGGCCGCCCTCCAGCTCACAGGTCACCGCCAGCGGAACGCGCAGGCACTCCTTGAGTTGGTCGGCCAGCCGCTGCTCGGGCAGGACATCCAGCTCGGCCACGAAGACGCCGGCCCGCCTCCACTCGGCGGCCATGGCGCGGACCTCGTCGGTGAGGACTCGGAAGACGTCAAACAGCGAGGCCAGGCGCTCTGACTCGCGCACCACCAGCGAGACGAGCTCCCGAAGCCGCTGGCGAATGTCCTCCAGACGCTCGGGACGCACCAGGTACTCGAGCCCGTCAAACTCCATGGCCGCGATGTCGCCCGGCGCGAGCGCGCGCAGGCAGCTTCGCACCGAGACGTAGGTGACGCCCTCCACCAGGGCCGCCCGGTCGCCGTGTGCCAGAAGGGCCTGCAGCTGAACCCGAAGGGCCTTCCGGAGCACGGCCCGCTGCTCGGTAAACCGGACGCTGGCCACCGTGGGGTCACCCTCCTCGTCCGTCCGGCTGTCCGCCGCCTGGCGCCCCGCTCGAAACAGCGCCCCCACCACGTGCGAGAGCGGGCCGCCCACCGAGGTGGTGAACGCCATGTCTCCCAAACCGGCCGGACTCATGAGCTCCCCGCCGGCATCCGACGGCCGCAGGTAGCGGCGGTCGCCGGAAAAAATGTGGTGCGTCTTGTTGACTTGAACCAAGCCCGAGGCGCCGAGTGCGTGGCCAAACGTCAACAGGCCACCGTAGGGGTTGGACCATCCATCGCGGATGCGGTCCGTCGCTTGCTCCCAGCTGAACCCCAAGGAGAGCAGGAAGGCCAGCTCGATGCTCGGAAAGGCGTCGTGCACGACGGCAAAGGAGCACGACGGCAAGGCGCTCAGCGGAACCCGAGCGTCGTCGGCCGTGGCCACGAAGGCCTCGCGCACCGCCGTGCCGAAGACGAGCGGCGACTGACGGCGCAGGAAGCTCGCATTGCTCGACCCCTCGCCCACCCCCAACGCCTCCACCACCGGAAGGCCCGCGTGGCGCGGCAGCCAAGCTCGGGCCAGCTGGGACACCAGCTCCTCGTCCGAGGTGATGATGGTGGCAGCCGCACCGCAGCAGGGGGTGGCGATGTCGGCCCCGTCAAAATACGGGGTGCGGCGCGCGCTTCGCCGGGTGGGGCGACCGGATTGAAGGGCGGCCGGGTAGGCGCGCGCTCCGGCGAATTTGCGCTCCGAGACGCGGGCCAGGAATTCCTCGACCTCGGCCCGGGACTGTCCTTGGGTGCGGCGCATGGCGTCCATCAGCAAATCGCCCACCACCAGCATGTCCAGTCCCTGCGCTTGGTCTTCCTCTCCGAGGACGGTGCGAATTTGGTACTGCGAGGCGTAGCCGGCCGGCATGACTTGCCCGGCCACCACCAGCACTGTCGCCGGCCGCTCCGTGGTGCGGGCGGCGCGGACCGCCTGGGCAAAGGCCCAGGCCCCGCTGTCGCTGGTGCCCACCACAAACTGGCAACTGGCTCGGCGCGAGAGCCTGAGCTGGGCCTGCAGCAGCTGCGGGACGAGGCCGATGTTCATCCGCTCATTGGGGTCGAGCCCGGGCATCGAGGTGACGACCAAGTCGGTGACGCGCTCGCACGTTCGCTGGTACTGCTTCTCCCCGAGCAGGGCGTGCAGGGTGGAGAGCGCGCGGTGCGCGGAGGAGGCGAGGAGGTCCACCAGGCCAACCGGGGTGGGAAGGCCGAAGTCTCGCTCCCAGTCCTCGGGTTTGGCGCGGCCGTCCTCGGAACGATTGGGGTAGCGAAAGAAAAGCCGGACCAGCTCTTCTTCAGAGGGCTCGGGGGCCGGCTCGGCGAGCCATTCCGCCGACCGCTGTTCTGGGCCGAGGTGGCGCGGGTTGGCGCTGTACTCTCCGACGATGACGTAGACTCGGCGTCGCATGTTGGACCGTCACCACACCACGCTCACCGCGTGACCTACCAGCGGGCAGAGGGACGCTTGAGGCTCTTGAGACGCCTCCCACTGCAGCGGGCGGCGCGGGGTCAACCGAGCTGGCGCGCGGCCACCCTCCCTCTGGGCGTCCCCCTCCCGCGGCGTCCGTCTGGTCCTTTTCCGCGCAGTGGCTTTCGTCCGACAGCCGAGCTGGTGAGGGCACGTCTCCAGGCGTCTCCGTCCCGCATCCCGGCCAGCGAGGCGATGAGGTCGGCGAAGCGCTGTCCTTGAATGATGGTGTGGGCCCGGAGCAACTCCGCGGCCTGCTCGGACTGGCCGGAGATGAGGGCTGAAACGATGCCCTCGTGCTCACTGAAAGACTTGGGAACTCGGTCCCGCACCCGCAGCTGTAGCCGGCGATAGGGACTGAGCCGTCGATGGAGTGCCGACGCCTGCTGCTCGAGAAACCGGTTGTGGCTGCCGGCGTAGATGAGGTGGTGGAACTGCTGGTTCTCGTAATAGTAACGGTCCGGGTCCATGGCCTTGCTCGCGCGCTCGCAGGCCCGAAGCGACTCCAACAGACGGTCGTGTTCGGCGTGCGACATGCGCCGGGCTGCAAGACGTCCGCACATGCCCTCCAATTCGCCCATCACCTCGAAAATCTCGAAGAGCTGGTGCGGCGTCATCTCGGCGACGACCGAACCCCGGTGGGGTGTCATTTCGACGATGCCAACTGAAGCCAGCTGAAAGAGTGCTTCTCGCAGAGGCGTCCGGGAGACCTTGAAGCGCTCGGCCAGCATCGTCTCTTCCAGACGCATTCCCGGCGGGAAATGGCCGGTGGCGATGGACTCCTCAATGAGCTCCCGCACGTGTCCGGCACGCGTATTGGCCCTGCGCTTGAGAGAAGACGGCGCCTTGTGTCGCATGCCAGCCCAACCCATGCCGCCCCCTGGGGGAGTACGGCCTACAGGATGTGCAGGCTTGTATACACCGTTTCCGCCGCAGACAACCGCGCCCCCGCGCAGACGTCGGTCCCCGCTCGCGTTTGTGGCGCGCCGGTGCTGAACCGGCGCCAGCCGCGGCAGGCACCCTCGCCGCGGCGCCTGACAGTTGCAGAAAGCCCGTGCGGGCATTCACCGCCCGCGGACGCAGCCCCCGGCGTCGCTCGTCGCACCGTGCCTCGTCACGCCTCGGCCACGGCCCAATCCTCAGACTGCTCGGAAATCCAAAACGTGCGCGAAAACAAAAACCGGAGAGACAAAATCCCACGCTGTAGCCGCACTGCGCCTTGCCTACAGAAAATAGCGACTTGTATACACTTCGCCGCAGGTTCGCCTGACGAGGGAGCTTGGGAAGACGTCGGCTTCGGGCAGCACGATGCGCGGTGGTTTGAAACCGTCGACACCTCTGGGAGGACTCTTATGAATGGAAGAATTGCTGGCGCACTGTTGATGGCAGCCGCGCTCGCCGGGTGCAGCTCCAGCTCCAGCCCCACCCCTGATTCCGGAACTCCGGACTCGGGGACGCCTGACGCAGGGCCGGTGGCTGGCATCATCGAACAGCTGCAAATTGTTTCGACCTATCCCGCCTACGACGGAGGGACGTTCGGCACCGTGGGGCAGTACACCGTCATCAGCGGCATCGTCCACGGACGGCTCAATCCCAACCATCCGGCCAACGCCGGCATCGTCGACCTTGGACTGGCGCCGGTCGACAGCGACGGCATGGTCGAATACACGACCGACTTCGTCATCCTGCGTCCGACGGAGGTCGCCAACGCCAAGCGCATCCTCTTCTACGACGTCAACAACCGCGGAAACCAACTGGCGCAAGGCTTCATCAACAATGGCTTGCCGGGGTTTGCGGCGGGCGCACAAGGGGACGCCCTGCTGCTGCGGCTTGGTTACACGCTGGTTTGGAGCGGCTGGCAGGGCAACATTCTGCAGACCGGCCACGGAGACACCATGGCCATTGGGACCAGCTTCCCGGTGGCCACCTACGCCGACGGGGGCACCATCACCGGCGTGACGTTCGACGAGGAGATTTTCGATGGGGCGACGACGCCGGTGGGCGCGGGCTCGGTGGCCCCGGCCCCCTCCCCGGGTGCGGCGCAAGCGCAACTGTCCACCTTGCCCGAGCAGATGCGGCCCCGCTCTTCCTCGCTGGACGCGGCCGGAACGGTCACCTTCAAACTCACCTACCCCGCTGCCACCACCGACCAATCCGCGGTGACCTTCAACTGGCGCGAGACGTACGTCACCGCTTCCGGGCAAACCTTCACTTCGCCCTCCACCCCCATTCCGACGTCGGCCTGGAGCTACGTCGACAACCAGCACGTGAGCTTCAACCTCACCGGCCTCGGCGACATGGGCGCCATTTACGACTTCACCTATACGGCGATGAATCCCATCGTCATGGGCATCGGCTTTGCCGCGGTGCGCGACTTCGTCTCCTTCCTCCGAAACAGCACTGCGGATGCGATGGGGAACCCCAACCCGCTGAATGACTTCAAGGGTGCCCCCTGCCAGCTGGCCAGCGGCTGCTCGAGTGCCCCGACCAACAACTACGACATTGCCATCATGGAGGGCGTCTCCCAGTCCGGGCGCTTCGCGCGCGACTTCCTCTGGCAGGGCTTCAACGACGACACCACCGGGCACAAAGTCTTCGAAGGGGTGATGCCCATCATCCCGGCGAGCCGAAAGACGTGGACCAACTACCGGTTCTCGCAGCCGGGTCGGTTCTCCAAGCAACACGAGGACCACTTCCAGCGAGGGGACCAGTTCCCGTTCGCCTACCAGGTGACCACCGACCCCGTCAGCGGAGCCACCGACGGCATCTTTGGGGCGTGCACCACCACCAACACCTGCCCCCTCATTATCCACGTCGACGGGGCCTACGAGACGTGGGGAGGCCGCGACATGCTGCTGGTGACGGACGGCCAAGGGAATGCGCTTCCCATCCCGGACACCGTCCGCATCTACGACGTCCCGGGAACCAACCACGGCGGCGGCTCCGGAGTGGGGACACAAGTCCAGCCTCCCATTTGCGTCAACCTCGACACCCCCATCAACGAGCGGCAAACCATCCGCGCCTTGGTGGTGGCCTTCGAGGCCTGGCTCACCCAAGGCACTCCGCCGCCGAATTCTCGCTTCCCCTCGGTGACCAATGGGACGGCGGCGGACCCCACCAACCAAGCCGCGGTCGGCTTCCCCGACTTGAGCGGCATGGGCGTCGCCTATGGAGGCTCCACCTACAACCAGCTCTTCGTCACCGACTACTCCACCGGCATTCCGGTGGTGGACCTCACCAAGCCCTACCAGGTGCTGGTCTCAGTCACGGATGCCGATGGCAATGACATTGCCGGCGTCCGGACGCCGGACTTCGTCGCGCCCATCGCCACCTACACCAGCTGGAACCCCCGCGCTCCCAACTACGCCCCGGGGGACGCCTGCTACATCTACGGCTCGATGATTCCATTCGCCAAGACGCCGGCGACGCGCGCTGCCGGAGACCCACGCCGGGCGCTGTCCGAGCGCTACACGAGCCATGCGGACTACGTCAACCAAGTCACCGCAGCGGCCAACGACTTGGTGGCCCAGGGCCTTCTGCTTCAGGAGGACGTGGCCTTCTACGTCAATGCCGCCCAAGCGGCGGACATTCCCTAGAAACGCTGAAGCGGTGACACAAAACGCGTGGTGCCCCTCAACCTCAGGGGGGCGCCACGTTGAGCGCTGGACGCCTGCCCCCTCCTCGCCAGAAGGGGGTGGGCGTGTCGCGCTGCGGCAGGCACTTGGGACAGCCAGCGTCGAGGCTTTCCGTGCTACGGAAGTCGGCGCACCCAGTTTCCGAAGGGAGGTTTCGCACCCGTGAAACTCCTCCGAATGTTGAGAGACGGAGTGTTCGTCACTCTGCTGCTGCTCCAAAGTGCCCGGGCGCAGGACGTCGTGCGCCTCGGCGCAGTCCTCCCAGTGACGGGCAAGGAGTCCAAAATCGGCAGTGCCTACAAACAGGCCACCGAGTTTGCCGTGAAGGAGGTCAACGATGCTGGCGGACTGATGGTGGGTGGCCGGAAGCTGAAGGTCGAGCTCAGCCTGCTCGACGACACCTCGGACGCCGCCAAGAGCGCTCAGCTGGTGGAGCAGCTCATCACCGAGACCAAGGTGCACGCCGTCATCGGCGGGTACGGCTCGCAGCTGGTGCAGGCGCAGTCGGTGGTCCCCGAGCGCTACGGCATCCCCTACATCAGCGGTGGCGCCGGAGCCACCAGCATCTACGGCCGCAGCAAATGGGTCTTCGGCACCCTCTCCCCCGTCGAGCACCTGGCCACCACCCAGATGGAGTTTCTGCAGGACCTGGCGGCCACGGGAAAGCTGAAGGCCCCGCTGTCCATCGCCTTGCTCACCGAGCAAACCGAGCATGGGAACGACTACGCCAAAGGCGTGAAGGAGTACGTCGCCGGCCATGCGGGCCGTTGGACCATCCCGCTGGAGCAGAAGTTCGAGCTCTACACCCAAGACTTCCGTCCGCTGCTGGGACGCGTCCAGGCGGCGCAGGCCGACCTCTTTATGGCCGACGCACACCTCGAGGACTTCATCAGCATGCAGCGGACGTATGCCCAGATGGGCCTGCACAACCAGATGATTACCTATGGCGCTCGGGGTGCTGACGAGTCGGCGCGCAAAGCGCTCGGACCGGCGGTCGACTACATTTTCGCCAGCGGCTGGTGGTCGGACTTGCTGCCCTACCCCCAGGTGAAGGCCTTCAACGCCCGCTACAAGGCGGCCACCGGGGTGCAGCCGCAGTGGTACCACGCCATGGCCTACGAGACGGTCCGCGCCCTGTTGGCTGCCATCACCAAAGCCGGCTCGCTTGGCCCAGAGCCCATTCGCAATGCGCTGGCGCAGCTGCGCCTCACCGACTCCATTGTTCCTGGCGGGGTGCTCAGCTTCACCCGCACCGGGCAGTGCGACCTGCCCTTCGTCGTGACCCAGAACAAGCCGGGCGGCAAGGTGGACTTGGTGTGGCCCAAGGTCGACAAGACGGGCGAGCCCATCGCACCCATCCCTTGGAAATGAGCGTCTAAGCCCATGGAGCGGCTCGCCTCGGTGCTGTTGAGCTCGCTCCTCTCGGCTGGTCTGTACGCCATCATGGCCTACGGATTGGCCGTCATCTACGGCGTGATGCGCATCATCAACCTGGCCCATGCCGGGCTGATGATGCTCGCGGCCTACGTCACCTTGACGCTCAACACCCGGTTCGCACTGGACCCCTTCCTCAGCCTGTTGGTGGTGGCGCCGCTCTTCTTCTGCTTCGGCGTGGTGCTCGACTGGACGCTCATCCGCCGGCTGCCCCAGGGCAGCGGCGGCCCCTCCATGCAGTCGCTGCTTTTGCTGTTTGGGCTGTGGCTGGTGCTTCAAAATCTCGCCTACGTCATCTGGGGAGGGGACACCCAGTCCATCTTCACCAGCTACACCATGTCCTCGGTGCCACTGCTGGGGGAGCGCTACGGCGTCCCGCTTCTTTTGGTCTTCGCGGTGAGCGCCCTCTCGCTGTTGGTGCTCAACCTCGTGCTGCGGCGCAGTTTCCTCGGGAAAGCCATTCGCGCGGTGACGCAGAACCGAGATGCGGCGCTGCTCTCCGGGGTGAACGCGGCCCGCATCTCCGCGGTGGCCTTTGGCCTCGGGACGGCCTTCGCCGCCATCGCTGGCACCATGCTCAGCACGCTGTATGCCTTCACGCCGGACTTCGGCCGGAGCTTCCTGTTGAAGGCCTTCTGCATCATCGTCCTGGGCGGGCTGGAGAGCTTCACCGGAGTGGCCATCGGCGCGCTGGTGCTGGCACTCCTCGAGAACCTGGTGGCCGCCTACACCAGCATTCCCACCTCCTTCCAGGACGCCATCAGCTTCTCGCTCTTGGTGCTGGTGCTGGTGGCCGCCCCCACCGGGCTACCGGCGTTGTTTCGCAGCTTTTCCCGCCGCGCGGTCGTTCGGTGAAGGGCTCCCGCGCATGGCCCTGGGCGCTGGCCGCGGCGCTGCTGCTGGCCCCGCTCATCGCCCAGCGGGGCACCCTCAACGACTTGTGGAACGTCGCCTTCGCCGTGGTGCTGGCTTCGGCCTGGAATTTGTTGGGTGGTTTCGCCGGCCAAATCTCACTCGGCTACTCGGCCTTCGTCGGCATCGGCGCGTACACCACGGTGCTGCTGGCCAACGCTGGCTGGAGCCCCTGGCTGACGCTGCCGGTGGGCGCGGCGCTGGCCGTGGTGTTTAGCGTCTTGGTGGGGCTCCCCACCTTCCGGCTGCGCGGCCCCTACTTCTCCATCGCCACCATTGGTGTGGGGGAGGCGGTGCGCGTCCTCGCTTCGGGCGTGGAGTTTACCGGCGGCTCGAGCGGCCTGCGCATGCCCTCGGGCCATTTCCAATTCCTCTTCAACTACTACGCCATGGCCGCCCTGGCCCTGGTGACGGTGGCGGTGGTGGCCTTCATCCGCGCGAACGCCTTCGGCCTGGCCCTGGAAGCCATTCGGCAGGACATCGACGCCGCCGAGGCGCTGGGCATCCCTTCCACCCGCGCCAAGCTGCTGGCCCACGCCGTCTCCGCGGCACTGGTGGGCGCCGCCGGTGGGCTGTTCGCCATGAATTTTCAGTACATCTCCCCCGGCAGCGTCTTCGACTTTCGCCTCTCGTTAAGCATCGTGCTGATGCCCATTGTGGGAGGCATCGGGACGCTGGTTGGCCCCGTGTTGGGAGCCGTTCTCTTCAGCTACCTGCAGATTAAGCTTCTGGCCAGCCCGATGCTGCGGGACTCCTACCTCTTCATTTACGGCGGGCTGCTCATGCTGGTGATGCTGTTTGAGCCCCGCGGCATGGTGGGCCTCTTCGAGCGGCTGGTGCAGCTGCTGCGCCGGGCTGGGCGCGCCAGCGCGGAGGCCCCCCGTGGCGGCTGAGCCCATTCTCGAGGTGCAAGGCCTGGGCAAGCGTTTCGGGGGTCTGGTGGCGCTGGAGGGCGTCAGCTTTCGCGTGGAGCAGGGCTCCATCTTCAGCGTCATCGGCCCCAACGGAGCCGGCAAGACGACGCTCTTCTCTTGCCTGGTGGGAAGTCAGAGGCCCTCGGGCGGCAGCATCCGCTTCAAGGGCCGGGAGATTGCCAGGCTGCGCAACGACCAGGTGGTGCAGCGCGGGCTGGTCCGCACCCACCAGATTGTCCGCCCCTTCCGGGACATGACGGTGGCCGAAAACGTCGCCGTGGGAAGCCTCTTCGGAAGCCGGCACCGCCGCGGCGCCGAGGCCCGTGCGCGGGTGGAGGCGGTGCTTGAGCGGGCGGGGCTCGCCCGACGGGCGGGCGCGCTCGCCCGCACCCTCCCCATTGGGGACCTCAAGCGCTTGGAAATTGCGCGGGCGCTGGCCACTGAGCCGGACGTCCTGTGCCTGGACGAGGTGATGGGCGGCCTCAACCCGGCGGAGATTCAGGGGGCGATGCAGCTCATCCGCGACATTCGGGCCAGTGGCGTCACCGTGCTGATGATTGAGCACCACGTCCATGCGGTGCTGGGCGTTTCCGACCGGGTGCTGGTGCTCAACTTTGGACGAACCATTGCCGAGGGAGCGCCGCAGCAGGCCCTCCGCGACCCGGCGGTGGTGGCGGCCTACCTGGGAGACGAGGCCCAAGGAGCCCCGGCATGAGCTCGCTGCGGGTGGAAGGCATCGACGTCTTCTACGGCGACGTCCAGGCGGTGTGGAACGTGTCCTTCCAGGTGGATGCCGGCGAAATTGTGACGCTGGTGGGGGCAAACGGCGCCGGGAAAACCACCACCCTGCGCACGCTGGCCGGGCTGCTCCGCCCACGCGCCGGCCGCATTCTCTTCGAGGACAAGGACGTCGCCGGGCTGCCCGCCAACCAGCTGGTGACACAAGGCATCGTCCTCATTCCGGAAGCCCGGCAGCTGTGGCCGACCATGAGCGTCCGGGACAACTTGGAAATGGGGGCCTATACCCGCGGCGCCCGCGCCGAGCGGCACCGGACGCTGCACAGCGTCCTCGAGATGTTTCCCAGCCTCCAGAAGCGCCTCACCCAAAACGCCGGCACCCTGAGCGGCGGCGAGCAGCAGATGTGCGCGATTGGCCGGGGGTTGATGGCACGCCCAAGGCTGTTGATGCTGGACGAGCCGGCGCTGGGGCTGGCGCCCATGTTGGTGCGGCAAGTCTTCGCGGCGTTGAAGGAAATTAACGGCCGCGGCGTCACGCTGCTGTTGGTGGAACAAAACGTCCAGCACGCGCTGCGGCTCGCCCACCGGGCCTACGTCCTGGACACTGGGCACGTCACCCTGGAAGGCACCAGCGCCGCACTCCTCAACGACGCCCGCGTGCGTCAGCGCTTTCTCGGCGAGGCGGCCCTGTAGCCGGAAAAAAGGGGCCTCCGGCGCGACGGCCGGCACCCTGAGCGGCCGGGCAGGGCCCGGCCGAGGAGGTTTTTGGAGCGCACCACCTCAGGCGGTGTCCGTGGGCGCGCTGCCCCACTCCCTTGGTCGGCCCGTCTCAAACCGGGGACGCTGGGGCCGGTTGGTGCTGGCTTCGGTGAGCCCGGCCGGGCTACAAGCCAGGAGGCTCCCATGCGCCGCCCCGCACCTCGGGTACCCCGCAGCCGCCCCACCA
Source organism: Myxococcaceae bacterium (assembly GCA_052147975.1). Taxonomy (GTDB): domain Bacteria; phylum Myxococcota; class Myxococcia; order Myxococcales; family Myxococcaceae; genus JADGRA01. The sequence goes on along the minus strand of JBKQJL010000085.1, from coordinate 15,539 downwards.
AGCCGGAGAGGCTGGCTCGCCCGCGACTGGCCCGTCCCGGAGCTGAGGAGCTGGCCTACGCCCGCGGCGTCCTCGATGCCGAAGCGGAAGCCATCGCCAGCGCCAAGCAGCGGCTGGGACCGAGTTTCCTCCGGGTCCTCGCGCTTTTGCTCGACTGCCAGGGACACGTGGTGGTGACCGGCCTCGGCAAACCCGGCTTCATCGCCCAGAAGCTGTCCGCCACTTTCGCCTCCACCGGCATCCCCTCCTTGTACCTCCACCCGGCCGAGGCGATGCATGGGGACTTGGGCCGCGTCTCTCGCGGCGACGTCGTCCTGGCGCTGTCCAACAGCGGCGCCACCGAGGAGATTCTCCGTCTGGTCCCAGCGCTGCGCCGCATCGGCGCCAAAGTGGTGGCCATCACCGGGGACGGCGCCTCTCCTCTGGCCCGGCTGTCGGACGTGGTGCTGGACGTGGGCTCCATCCCCGAGGCCTGTCCACTCGGCCTCGTGCCGACTGCTTCCTCGGCCGCGCTCCACGCCGTCTCGGATGCCCTGGCCATGACCGCGCTCAAGTGCCGACAGTTTTCCAGCGAGGAATACGCCCTGTTGCACCCCGGCGGGAAAATTGGCCGCAGCGTGATGCGCGTCTTCGAGGTGATGCGGGCCGGCGCGTCCAACCCGGTGGTGCAGGCGACGGCGCACTTGTCGCAGGCCGTGGTGGTGATGACGAATACGCCCGGGCGCCCCGGCGCCGCCAACGTGGTCGACGCGGCCGGGCGGCTGGTGGGAATCTTCACCGATGGGGACTTGCGCCGCCTGGTGGAGCGCGGCGCGAACGACTTCGAGGTGGAGGTCAGGACGGTGATGGGGCCACACCCGCGCTGTGTCTCCCCGGAGGACTTGGTCCTCACCGCTGCCACCTTGATGCGCGAGGCGCACGTCGACCAACTGCCGGTGGTGGATGCCGAGGGTCTCCCGGTGGGCCTCATCGACGTGCAGGACGTGCTGGCGGCTCGCCTGGTGTAGAGCGCCCCAGCAACCACCAGGTAGCCCTCGGGCTACTCGAGGTCCAGCGACTGGTAGTTCCCGGTGCGGTCGAGCACCGTTCCCCAGACTTTGTGCGAGCCCTGGTGCTCGCTGGGCCCAAAGGAGACGGGGGCGCCCAGCCCGAGGTCCAGTCCGTGGATGTCTTCCAGGGCCTGCACCAGACGCTCGGTGGTGAGCGACCGGCCGGCCCGTCGGAGGGCCTCCACCAGCACCGAGCCGTCCACGTAGCCTTCGAGGGAGACGAAGTCCGGCTTCTCCCCCGGTGCGTAGCGGGCCAGCGCCTCCTGGTAGTGGAGCACCGCCGTCGAGCGCGACGTGGGCAGGGGCACCACCTGCGTGACGATGATGCCCTCGGCAAAGCGCGGTCCGAGCTGCACCAACTCTTCGGCCAGGGCCTCACTGCCGACGAAGGAGACGTTGGTGAAGAGCATCGCCGGGCGCTGAGAGCGCACCTGCTCGATGAAACGCGCGGCGGCCCGGTAGGTGGACACCATCACCACCGCTTTGAGGCCCTTGTGTTCGAGCACCCGAGCCACCGCGTTGGCCACATCGGTGGTGTTCCGCTCATAGGTGACTTTGAGCACCGCCGCTGGCTCTCGCCGAAGCTGGCGCAGCTTCCGCAGGACGCCCTGGTAGCCCGCGTCACCGTAGCTGTCATTCTGCGCGAAGACGGCGATTTGGTCGGGCCGCAGTCGGCGCACTTCCAGCAAGTAGCGGACAATGGCTGCCGTTTCCTCGAGGTAGCTGGCCCGGTAGTTGAAAACGGTGTGGTCCGGCGGCTCTTTGCGCAACAGCGGCGCACCGGTGAAAGGTGTGAAGAAGAGCATCTGTCGGCCCAATGCGTAGGGCAGGGCCACGGCGGCGGTGGGCGTGCCCACGTTACCGACGAAGCCGAAGACGCCCCGCTTCTCCGCCAGTTCGCGGACCACCTCGGCTGTGCGCGACGGCTCATACCCGTCGTCGAGCGCCAACAGCCGCAGCTGCCGCCCGTGGACGCCGCCAGCGGCGTTGGCCACGGCAAAAGCGACTTCCAGGCCAACTTTCATCTGCCGGCCCAACTCCTTGGAGGTGCCGGTGAAGGGCGCGGCCATGCCAAACAGCACCTCCGTGTCCGAGACGCCGGGCGTGGGCGGCGGGGCCACCGGTTTGGCCGCCGTCACTGGCACGGCGCTGGCCGCCACCGGCGCCGGCGCCGGCGCCGGTTTGGCCGTATGGGTGACAAGCCACGCCAAGCCACCGCCAGCCAAGGAGGCGATGGCCAGGGGCACGAGCCAGCGCAGCCAGCGCCCGGGTTGGCGCTCGCGGCGGATGCGCGAGAAAGGTGCAGTGGGCAGCGTGGGGCGCGGTCCAGAGCCTGGCTCCGTCCCCCGCTGCCGAGGGCCAACGCCGGCCGGTACGGGCACCGGGGGCGGCGTGGGCGAGCGCGGAACGCTGCCGGAGGAGGCAGCCGAGTGCGGGCCACTGCCCGGGCTTCGACGCGGCGCCGGGGCGGCGGCCTCGCGCGGCGTCGCGTACTCGGACTCGCCGGCTGCCTCTGCAGGCCCGGCGGCCGGCTTCCCCCGGGCCGGCGTCCCCGTCGGCGCGGCGCCCAGGGAGGGCATGCCACGGCCAGGGGTGGGGGTGCCGGCGGCGGCGGTGGGCGTCACGCGGATACCGAGGGGCGGCGTGGGGGCAGCGCGGCCCCAAGACGCCGCTGAGGCGGCGGCTGAAGACGTCGGTGGCCCGCGGCCCAGGGCGGCAGCCAGCGCGGGCGCGGCGGACTTCATCTCCGGCGCCCCCTCGCTGCCCCCGCGCTGGCGGAGCTCGTCCAGCACCAGCGCGCTCCAAGGCTCATGGACAGTGCGACGCTGGCTGCGAGCCCCTAGCTCGACTTGGAAGGCGCCCTGGGTGAGGCGGCGCACCGCGCGCCGTACCGCCTCGGAGCCCTCACGCCCATCGAAGACGGCGTCCACCAGCACGCCCCCGTCGATGAAGAAGGTGCCGGTGGTTTCCCCTCCGCGCTCGTCTGCCGCCCGCACGGACACGGCCGCCGTCTGCCCGCTCAGACAGTAGACTTGCAGCAAGTCCGCGAAGAGAATTTCCTTGAAGTCCCCGGCCAGCGACATGGGTTTGGCACTTCCCCCCGACGGGGCCGGCCTCTCATTTTGCGGTCAGCGCGTCGGCCGGCCAGTCTAGTCCGGGCCGGAGGGCCAGCAAATTCCCTCGCACAGGGCTGTAGCGGTGCCACCGGCACCGCCCGGCCAGGCTAGGGCAGTGGCGCTTTCTGCACCAGAAAGCGCGCCTCCGGGCAACCGAGGTCGAGCGTCTGGACGCGGCCCGGCGCCTCCGCCGCCGCCACGGCACGCTCGGCGGCCTTGAGGACGACGGACGCCGACAGCGGCGTGTGGCACAGCACCGCCAGGAAGAGCTCCGGACCGGCCACGCCGTCGAGTGCCTGCTCGCCGACGGTGGAGTTTCCCCGGACGAGCCCGGGCGCACCGCCGGCGCTGGGCACGTACAGGGTGGCGCGCCCTTCGGCGTTGAGGCCGACCAGCACCAGGAAGGCCGGGCGCTCGGCATGCACGGCGAAGCGCACCCGCGCCCGGGCAGCCAACCGTGCGCCCTCCCCCACTGGCACCCAGGCCCCCCCCTCGAGGCTCTGCAGCAGGAGCGCCGGCGCCTCAGGCCGTCGCCGGGAAAACAGCGCCGGCATTTGCCAGACGGTTGCATACAGAAGCGCTGCGCCCACCAGGCCCAACACCGGCAGCCACCGCCACCCTCGGCGCTTGCGCGCCGACGCCACCTCGGCACCGTCCTCGTGCACGGCCATGAGGCCTTCTGGCCCGGGGCGCCTGTGGTGAGCAAGCGGTGAAACAATCGCGCGGCAGCGGAGTGGCTTCGTCCGCAGCCAGAGCACGGGGTAAGTTGGCCTCCAGGTGGACGTCGTCCTTTCTCGCTCCTCACTGTACGGCCGGCTCGGGCTACACCGTTTCGCCTCGCTTCGAGCCTTCCGTCACCGAAACTACCGACGCTTCTGGTTGGGGGCCTTCGTCTCCAACGTCGGCACGTGGATGGAAACCATCGCCGTCGGCGTCTGGGTGACGCAAACCACCGGCCGAGGCGGCTGGACGGCGACGGTGGCCGCGCTCATGTACCTGCCGGCGCTGGTGCTGGGGCCCCTGGGCGGGGCCATTGCCGACCGCACGGACCGCCGGCAGCTTTTCGGCTGGCTCACCTGGGCCCAGCTGCTGCTGGCCGCCGTGCTGGCGGCGCTGGCCCTGCTGGGACGGCTGTCGCTCCCGGCAGTCTCGGTGTTGGCCTTCCTCGCCGGCTGCGCCAATGCCCTTCTGGCGCCGGTTTCCTCCGCCCTCCTTTCGGAGCTCGTCCCCCGGGAAGACTTGCTGTCCGCAGTCAGCCTCTCCTCGGCCCAGTACAACCTCGGCCGGATTGTGGGCCCGGGCCTGGCCGCCCTGGTGATGGCCGTGGGCGGACTGGGGGCGGCCTTCGCGCTGAATGCGCTCAGCTTCGTGGCGGTGATGGTGGCGGTAGCGACGGTGCAGCTGCCAGCCCCGGCCAGTCGCCCCAAGGGCCACCTGTGGGCCGAAATCCGCACCGGCCTTCGCGTCGCGCACGAGGACGCCGGCATTCGCACCGCCCTGTGCCTCACCTTCGCGGTGGGCGCCCTGGTGGCACCCTTCATCGGGCTGCTTCCGGTGTTCGCCATTCAGGGCCTTGGCCGAGGCGCCTCCGGGACGTCGCTGTTGGCCACCGCCCAGGGCATTGGCGCCGTCAGCGCGGCCCTGGTGGCAGGCTCGCTGGCAGACCGCTGGGGGCGCGAGCGGCTTCTGGCCCGCGCCGCGGCGGCCCTCGGTGTGCTGGCCACGCTGTATTGGCTGGCGCCCAGCTTTGGCCTGGCCGTGCTGGCCATCGCCCTTTTGGGGGCCGCCTACCTCACCACCCTCAGCACCCTCAGCAGCATTTGCCTCAGCCGCGTCTCGCGGCTGCTTCAGGCGCGCGTGGCCAGTCTCTACGGCCTGGTGTTGTCCACCAGCTACGCGCTGGGCCTGTTGGCGCTTGGCTGGGCCGGGGACCGCTTTGGCCTGCGCCAGGTGGGGGTGACGGCGGCCCTGTTGTGCCTCTCTGCGGTGGTGGTGCTCGAGCGGTGGGGGCACTTCTCCGGCGTGGATGCGCCGGCCCGCTTTTTGGGGACGCCCACGCCGCTGTTGCGGCTACAGCACGTGCCCGGGCCCGACCCGGTCGAGGAGGCGCCGGCCTGAGGCCGAGTTTTCCGGCCGCTCCCCTTCAGCCCCTGCGCCGGACGTCCACCTGCAGCGTGCAGCTGTCCCCTCTCCTGAGGCGCGGGACTGCAAGCGGCGCGCAGCGGCCATTTCCCAAGCCGCCGCCCCCCGTCTTTTTAGTGAAGCTTCTTCTGGAGGTTGGCCTTCTGGGCATAGGCCGGGGACGTCGCCGCCAACTTCGCCCACAGCGCCTGGGCGTCCTTGGTGTTGCCCTTTTTCGCCAGCATGTCGCCCAGCGTGTCCACGGCCTGGGGGTCCGCCTCCACCGCGACGCCCCACACTCGCTCCGCCATGGGCTGACGGTTGAGTCCCACCAGGGACCAGGCCATGCCCGCTTTGGCCCGTCCATTCTCCGGCTCGAAGGGCACCACCCGCCGGTAGGCGTCGAGCGCGGCTTGGTACTCGCCCTTGGCCAGCGCCGCCTCCCCCTGCTCGACGAGTTCCGCCAAGCCCTTCTGCAGCTCGGGCGTCCGCTCGGTGTCTTGAATGGCTTGCACCGTCTCTGGATTGAGCGCTGGGAGGTTGTCGCTGGCGGCCTGTGGCGCCACCGGCGTGGGCTTGGGACGGCTGGCCGCGTACTTGCTCAGCCCTCCGGCCCGCAAAAGCTCCTCCGTTCGGACGAGCAGCGCCTTGGCCTGCGGCGACTGGGGAAGGTTGGGCCAATGGGCCAGCCACTCGGTGAGGTCCTTCTTCACAGCGCGCAGCGCCGTCACGTCGTCGGGCCGCGTGTCGAAGGTGACGCCAGCGCGGCCGTACAAGGCCACCGGCTGAGTGGGCTCCACCTCCAGCACCCAGGCGTAGGCCTGCAGGGCGCCGGCGGCGTCGGCGCCGAGGAAGAGGGCGTTGCCCAACAACGCCGCCGCCTCCAGCGCCGGTTGCAAGGCCTGCAGGGCGCAGGCCGCCGCTCCGGCATGGTCTTTGGCCTCGGCCCGCGCCTGGGCGGCCGCGGCCACGGCGCCGAGCGCCGAGGCATCCGACGGCGGACAGCCGGCGGAGGCTGCCTCGGGCAGCGGGCCCTTCACCTGCCGCCGCTGAGCAAGGTACAGCGTGCGCAGCGCACCGGCCCCCTGTTGCGCTTGCCGCAGGTACACCACCGCGTCGGCATAGCGCCCCTGGCTGAAGTACAGCTTCCCCACCGAGGCGGCCACCTCGAAGGGCTTGGGACGCGTCTTGAGGTCCGGCGTAGCATCCAGCTGCTGCAGAATGTCGTGCGCACTGGGCGCCGCGCCGGTGCCGGAGATGGCCGGATGGCCGGGGGGCAGCGCAACGGCGGGCCGGGAGGCTTGGCCCGCGTCGGAGGGCGAGGAGATGGCGGGGTGGCCCGGTGGAAGCGTGCCGGAGGTGGGCCTCGCCATCTGCCCGCTGCCTGCAGCACCGGAGATGGGGGGATGGCCGGGCGGAAGGCCGGCCGCCCCGGACGGCGCCCACGGGCCCCCGTCGGAAATTGCCGGATGGCCGGGCGGCAGGGCGCCGTCAGCGCCGAGAAGCAACAGCAGAACGAGGGCAGGCGTCACGTGGGGAACCTCAGGGCTTGCCAGCGGAGGCCGCGGCCTCCGGGAGGGGAAAGACGTCAGCCGGGGGAAGCGTTGCCAGCAGCTCGCGGATGCTCACCCCCAGCACAGGGTGACGGGCGTCGGGGGCCAGCTCGGCGAGCGGCTCGAGCACGAAGCGCCGGCGGTGCATTTCAGCATGGGGGACTTGGAAGTCCGGCTCGGCCAGGATGCGCTCGCCCCAGAGGAGGACGTCGAGGTCCACCGTGCGTGGCCGTCCGAGCCCTTTGGCAGTGCGGCCCAGCGTCTGCTCGGCCGTCTGCAGAAGCCCCAACAGCCGCCGCGGCGCCAGCGCGCTCCTCAATTCCAAGACGGCATTGAGGAAACGCGGCTGGGCGAGCCCCACCGCTCGGCTGTCGTACAGACGCGAGCGCCTCAGCACCGAGACGCCGTCCAGCGCCCTGAGGGCGGCCACCGCTGCGGCGAGGTTGGCTTCGCGGTCGCCCAGGTTGGAGCCCAGGCCGACGTACACCAGTTCCCCCGCGCCTGTGGCCGCGGCCCTCATAGGCCGAGGACGTCCTGCATGCTGTACAGCCCGGGCTCCTGGGCGGTGGCCCAGGCCGCCGCGCGGACGGCTCCGCGGGCGAATTGCTCTCGGCTGCTGGCACGGTGGGTGAGCTCGATTCGCTCTCCGTCAGAGAGAAAAAAGACGGTGTGCTCGCCCACCACGTCCCCGCCCCGCAGTGTCTGCACGCCGATTTCCCCGGGCGCCCGCGGCCCCACCTCCCCGGCCCGGGCCAGGCGAAAGACGGACGCATCTCGCCCCGAGGCCCGAGCCAGCACCTCCGCCAGCCGCAGCGCCGTCCCGCTGGGGGCATCTCGCTTCTGCCGGTGGTGCAGCTCCAGCACCTCGGTGTCCCAGCCCTCGCCCAAGACGCGCACCAGGTGCGCCGCCACGTCGAGCAGCACGTTGATGCCCACCGACATGTTGGGCGAGAGCACCACCGGCGTCGAGCGCGAGGCCCGGTCCAGCTGTTCGCGCACCGCGCCGGACAGGCCGGTGGTCCCCACCACCAGCGCCGCGCCGCGCTGGGCGCAGACGTCGGCGCACTCGCGGGTGGCGTCCGGGTGGGAGAAGTCGATGACCACCTCCGGACGCACTTTGGCAAAGGCCGCCTTCACATCATCAAAGAGGGGGGCGCCCAGTGGCGCGGACCCGGACAGGGCGCCCACATCCTGCCCGGCGAGGCCATTGCCTGGGCGCACCGTCCCGCCCACCAGGGTGAAACGGACGTCGCCGCGGACCGCTCGCACCAGCGCCATGCCCATGCGGCCGGAGATTCCCGAGACCAGGACGCGCCGGGGCATGCTTCAGCTCCGCAGCAGGTCGAGCCGCCGCAGCTCGGCGCCGAGCGCGCTGGCGTGCGGCTCGCCCAGCGGAACCAACGGCAGCCGGAGCTCGGGCGAGAAGCGCCACAACAGGTGCAGCGCCCACTTCACCGGGATGGGGTTGGGCTCCACGAAGAGCAGCCGGTGCAGGGGGTTGAGGGCCACCTGGAGCTCGGCCGCCCGCGTGCGGTTTCCGGCGCGCGCCGCGGCCACCAGCTCGGCCATTTTGGCTGGGGCGACGTTGGACGAGACGGAGATGACGCCTTCGCCGCCAACGGCGATGAAGGGCGCCACGGTGAAGTCGTCCCCGGAAAGCAGCGTCAGCCGGTCGCCGCACTTCTCGCGAATGTCCACCGCCCGCACCATGCTTCCGGTGGCCTCCTTCAAAGCCACCACCTCGGCCAACTCGCACAGCCGAAGACAGGTGTCGGGCAGCAAGTCACACCCGGTGCGCCCGGGCACGTTGTAAGGCACCAGCGGAAAGCCCGGGTGGGCACGGGCGCAAGCGCGGTAGTGCTCGAAGAGACCGGCCTGGTTGGGCTTGTTGTAGTAGGGCGTCACCACCAGCGCGGCGTCGGCGCCGGCCTCGCGTACCTGGGCAATGCCCTCGATGGTGGCGGCGGTGGAGTTGCTTCCCGCGCCCCCCAGCACCGGGACGCGCCCCTGGGCCGCCTCCACCGCCACCCGCACCACCCGCGCCCGCTCGGGGCCACTGAGGGTGACGGCCTCGCCGGTGGTGCCCACCGGGACGAGGCCCGCTGTGCCCTGCGCCAGCTGGTCGGCAATGAGGGTGCGGTAGGCGTCCTCGTCAAAGCGTCCCTCCCGGAAGGGAGTCGCAAGCGCAGTGAGTGAGCCTTGGAGTTTGAGCATGGGCGGGGGGGTCGCGGCTGGCACCCTAGCGTCCCGTCGACTCGCCGCGCCAGAGGTCTTGCAGCGTCTCCCGCCTCCGCACCAGCCGGAAGCGTCGTCCGGAGACGAGGACTTCGGCGGGCCGCGGCCGCCCGTTGTAGTTGCTCGCCATGCTCATGCCGTAGGCCCCGGCGGTGCGGATGGCGAGCAGCTCGCCTTGGCGCGGCAGCACCAGCCGCCGTCCGGAGGCCAGGGTGTCGGTGGACTCGCACACCGGGCCCACCACGTCCAGCAGCAGCCGTGCCCCGGGCCGGCGGCGGACGGGCACCACCTCGTGCTCGGCCCCGTAGAGGGCAGGCCGAAGCAAGTCATTCATCCCCGCGTCCACCACCACGAAGCGACGCCCGGGGCCGGGCTTTCGGTACAACACCTGGGTGAGGAGCACGCCGGCATTACCCACCAGCACCCGGCCGGGCTCCACCACCAGCGTGGCCGAGATGTCCGCCGTGGCCTCCCGCAGCACCTTGGCCCACGCCTCGGGCCCCGGCGGACGCTCCTTCCGGTAGCGGATGCCGAGCCCGCCGCCGACGTCGAGCAGCCCCAAAGGGTGGCCCTCGGACTGCAGCTGTCGGTAGAGCGCCGCGACGCGGCCCACGGCCTCGGCCAGCGGCCGGACGTGGGTGAGCTGACTGCCGATGTGGCAGTCCACCCCCAAGGCCAGAAGCCCTTTCATCCGCCGGCTGCGCTGGTAGAGGGCCCGGGCCTCGGCCAGCGGGACGCCAAACTTCGACGTCTTGAGCCCGGTGGAAATGCCTCGGTGGGTGCGCGCGTCGACGTCCGGGTTGACTCTCAGCGCGAAGGGGGCCCGTACACCCAAGGCGCGCGCCACCTGGTCGAGCAGCGCGAGCTCCTCGGCGCTCTCCACGTTGAAGAGGAGGACGCCCGCGCCGAGGGCCAGCTCCAGCTCGCTGCGGGTTTTGCCCACTCCGGAGAAGACGGTCCGGCGCGCCTTGCCCCCCGAGCGCAACACCCGAGCCAACTCTCCGCCGGAGACGACGTCGAAGCCCGCCCCCCAGGAGGCGAAACGCGACAGCAAGGCCAGGTTGGAGCTGGCCTTCACCGAGTAGCACAGAAGGGTGGGACGCCCAGCGAAGGCCCGAGACACCACCTCCCAGTGGCGACGCAGCGTCGCCTCGGCGTAGACGTACGTCGGCGTGCCCACCTCGGCCGCCACGCGCTGGAGGCTCACGCCTTCGGCGTGCAAAACACCTCGCCGGTAGTGGAAATGGTCCATGGCGCGCCCCGCGGCCCCCTCCTCCCGCTCGTGTGGTGTCCCTCCCGACTGGCGTTAGGGCAGGAAACCCTTTTTTCAGTGGCCGGCGTCCGGCCCGGCGTCTGGCGCACCGGGCGGCGCGTACGTCTCGGGCAGCGGCGGCCGCGGGTTGGCACGGACGCCGCACGCAGACAGCCCGCCCAGCAGCACCAGGGCGGCGCTCCAGCGCGCCCACCGGTGGGGGTTGGCCCGAGCCACCTTAGAAGCGGATGCCAATCATCCCTCGAATGCTCTGCGCCACGTGGAAGCCGGTGGGGATGATGGCGGAGGTGTTCTGCAGGCCGCCGAAAGGGATGAGCAGCCCGTAGTAAAGCCAGATGAAGAGGCCGTCTTCGGTGTTGTAGCGGAGGCCCAGGTCGAATTCGAGGCCCAGCGAATTGGAGCCCAAGCCCACCTGCGACGCCGAGGGCGTGGAGCTCGTGTAGATGGCTTGGGAGTAAATCATCTCGCCGTCGAGCGACAGAGAGTCGGTGATGTTCCACGTCCCCTCTGGCCGCACGTACCAGGCGTCGGTGATGGTGCCGATGATGTAGCGCCAGAGAATCTGGTCGATGTGGTAGTCGGCATTGAAGGTGTAGTTCCGGATGTCGGCGTCGGTGCAGGTGATGGCTGGGTTGCCCGGGCAGGGGTAGTGCCGACCGAATTGCGCCCCGTCGATGTCCCCGGGCTGCGCCGCGGTGCTGGTCGCTCCGGGCGCCATGGTGGGCCGGGTGACGCGCACGCCAAAGCCGGGAGCCTTGTCGCCGCTGGCGTAGCCGCCCTTGAACGTCAGCACCACACCGCCGTTGAGGATTTTGAGCGCGGCTTCCCCGGCCACGCCGAATTGGACCACGTTGACGTTGGTCGGTAGACCGCCGGGCAGAATGGGGGCGCTGAATTCACCGAGGTAGCTGACCCCTTCCAGCTCGAGGCGCAACGAACGGTTCTCGAATTTCACCCAGATGTCCGGAATGGACAGGTTGCCAAAGCGGGCCACGCGATTGGACAGCGTGGTGCCCGGAATGTAGGGCGAATTGGCGTTCGAGGTGTACGTCTCCCCGAGCGAGCCGACCTGCTGGTACTCGTACTTCTGGCTCCGGTAGGCAAAGTCCAGGCCGTAGTTGAAGACGGCGCCACCGGAGTTGATTTTCGCCTTGGCCTGCTGCTCGGTGTCCAGCCGCGCCAGGATGATGCGCAGGGTGGTGGAACCGTCGGTGTTGCTGAGCGGGTAGGCATCGGGGCTGGTCAACAGCGGAGTCGAGACCAGGCCGGCCACGTCCACCTGAATCATCGGGATGACGAAGAAGCCGGGCAGCGGCTCGGCGATGAATTGGAAAGCGTCGACGTCCGTCTGCAGGTCGCAGTCGAGGCAGCTGCCGTCGTTGTAGTTGATGCCCAGGCCGAAGTTGGTGGCCATCCGGCCGAACTTGAGCAGCCCCACCGGCGTCGAGACTTCCCCGTAGACTTGCTTCACCGCGACGCTGTTGATGGCGGCGTTGATGCCTGCCGACGGCGGGATTTGCCCGGTGTTGAGCAGCGCCACGTCGATGGCCTGGTATTGGGAGTAGGCGTACGCCGGGGTGCTGCCCCACACCAAGTTGTCGAGCATGTCGATCTGCGCCTTGATGCGCAGCTCCTCGGACACGTTGATGGTGGGCTCGAGCCGGAAGCGCATGTTGACGCCGGTGATGGTGTGCGCGCCGGGGTTGGTGGTGGGGTTTCCGCTGTCTGGCACCGGAAAGAGGTAGTAGCCGTTGAAGGGAGGCTGGCCGAGGTCGAAGTAGTTGAAGAGCTCGGGCCGCACGCGGAAGTAGCCATGCGCCACGAAGAGCTGCAGCTTGGTTCGGCTGGTGACGCTCGCCTCCTCCCAGCCGGGAAGCGTCGCGGCGTTGGTGGCGCTCTGGGCACGCATTTCGTCCTGCAGCTCCTTTTTGGCCTGGGCCACCTTGGCGTCGATTTCCGCCTGGATGGCCGCGTCCAGCTGCACCTGCGAGGCGACCGAGGGCGAGGTCGCCTTACCCACACTTGGGGCGTCGGTGGGAGCCTGCGTCTTGGGCGTGGCCGCCGGCGGCGCCGCCGCCGGCGCCGGGTTCTGCGTCGAGGTGGGAGCCTGTGCGAGGGCGGGGCTACAGAGGAGGAACGCCGCCAGTGCGGGTACCTTCAAATGGAATCTCCAGACGCGGCTGAAAGGGCGCGGCAGTAAACCCACCACCCCCTGGTGTGTCAACGCCGCACCTTGGGCGTTGGTGCGGTTTCCGAGTTACGCTGCATCTCCATGAACCGCTCCTTTCGCACTCTCTTGGTCGTGCTGCTCGGTGCAGGCGCTGTGGCACTGGCCGCCGCCTGCAGCAGCAGCAGCGGCAGCAGTCCGTCCGCCTTCGGAGAAGCGTGCACCGTGTACTCCGTGTCTGCCCCCTGCACGACGGGCCTTTTGTGCCGTTGCGCCCTGGAAGTGGCCCTTCCCGACGGGGACTGCTTCTGCACCTACTCCTGCGACTCGGCAGACACCTGCCCCAACGACGCCGGTCTGTGCACCCCGGCCAATGACCCTTCGCAACCGACGGAAGCGGCCGGCCTCTTCTGCTTCAGCTTCACGGTGGATGGTGGTCCCCTCTAGCCTTTCGGGCCTTCGCGCAGCTCGGTGAGCACCCCGCGAGCGCCGCGCGGGTGGACAAAGGCCACCTTGGCGCCTCCTGCGCCCGGACGCGGCGCCTCGTCGATGAGCGGCGCCCCGGCGGCGCGTAGGCCATCGAGCGCGGCCTGCAAGTCCTCCACCTCGAGACAAATGTGGTGCAGCCCCTCGCCCCGCTTCTCGAGAAAGCGCGCCACCCCGGAGTCCACCGTGGTGGGGCAGATGAGCTCCACGCGTCCCATGCCCCGGCCAAAAATGGCGGTGGTCACCTGTTGCTCGGGCACCTCCTCCACCGCCACCAGCTCCAGTCCCAGCGTGTCTCGGTAGAAACGGACGGCCGCCTCCAGGTCCCGCACCACAATCGCCACGTGGTCCAACCCTGTGGCCCCTACCCTCATGGCTTCCTCCTCCCCGGTTGGCAGCGGGGACAGAAATACGTCGAACGGCCAGCCTGACGCACGCACTCGATGCTCGCCCGACAGCGGAGGCAGCGCTGCCCCCCTCGGCCGTACACCCGGAAGGGGTTCTCGCTGCCGGGCTCCTCCACGTAGGCAATCTCCTCGTCCGTCTCCTGGGCCAGCGCGAAGCGCAGCGAGGCCCGGATGGCGCGGGCCAGCCGGCTCCACTCCGCCCCCCGCAGCAAGCCCACCGGCCGAAAGGGGGACAACTTGGCGCGCCACAGCGCCTCCGCCGCGTGGATGTTGCCCAGTCCGGCCACCCGCCGCTGGTCCAGCAGCGCCACTTTGAGCGGCGTCCGCGAGGTGCCGAAGAGGGCCTTCAGCCGCGGGCCGTCCAGCCGCTGCAGCAGCGGGTCCGCGCCGAGGCGTTGCACTTCCGGGAGCTGCTCGAGCGCGTCGGCCGGGGCCGGGTGGATGCGCCCGAAGAGTCGCGGGTCGCGGTAGTGCACCACCGTGCCATCGGCCAACAACAGCCTGGCGCGGCTGTAGGGCTCGCTCTGCGTCGCCGGCCGCAACACCCACTTGCCCGTCATCCCCAGGTGGGAGAGGAAGCCCTGGTTGTTCTCGAAGCCAAGCAGCAGCGTCTTTCCCCGGCGCCGGGCAAAGGCCAGCCGTCCGCGGAGCCGCTCGAAGGAGGAGCGGTCCGCCCCGCGGAACACCCGGGTGCGGTCCGCCTCGGCGGCCCTCACCGCCGAGCGTCCGAGCCAGTGCTCGAGGTTTCGGCGGGCAATCTCCACCTCGGGAAGCTCGGGCATGGGGGGTCGCCAACGCGCATTGGAATGGTTAAGCCTACAGCACCCTTCACGGAGGCAACCCCATGGCCGACAAGAAGTACACCCCCAAGACGTTCCCGCAGCTCAAGGGCCTCAAGGGCATCAGCGACGCCCTGTTGGAGACCCACCTCAAGCTGTACGAGGGCTACGTCAACCGTACCAACAAACTCACCGAAACCCTCTTCGGGATGGCCAAGGAGAAGCAGGCCGCCGGCTCGAACCCGGCCTACGCCGAAATGACTCGGCGAATGGGCTTCGAGTACAACGGGATGGTTCTCCACGAGTACTACTTCTCCAACCTCAAGTCCGGCGCAGGCGAGGCGGGCCCGGGCCGAACGCTGAAGGCGGCCCTGGAAGCCAGCTTCAGCAGCTTTGACATCTGGCTCGCGGACTTCAAAGCCATCGCCACCATGCCTGGCGTCGGCTGGGCCATCACCTACCAAAACCCCGACAACGGCTGGCTGTCCAACCACTGGGTGACGCTGCACGAGGAGGGCAACCCGGCGGGCTTCAAGCCAGTGCTGGTGATGGACGCCTGGGAGCACGCCTTCGTCCCGGACTACAAGGCCAACGAGCGCGCCAAGTACGTCGACGCCTACTTCAGCAACATCGACTGGGCGGCGGCAGAAAGCCGCCTCAAGTAGCGCAAGGTGAAGCTCGCCCGAGCCGCGGCTGGGCGCCCAGGGGCAGTCCCCTTGGACGCGCTCGCGGCCCGGGCCCTCCCTTGCGTCGACTACGTCGACGCCTACTCCGGCCCGGTGGGCGCCGACGCCAGTGTCGAGAGCGTGGCCCGGGCGCTATTCCTCGGCCGCCCTCTGCAGCTGATGCGGCTCCGGGACGCGGTGGTGCGTCCCTGGGGGCTGAAGACGTCCGAGCGCCAAGCAAGCGGCGAGCTGCGTTTCGTCCCCGGCGAGCGAATCGGCCTCTTTACGCTCTATGAGCGCACCCCTGAGGCGCTGCTGCTCGGCGCCGACGACCGGCACCTGGACTTCCGGCTGTGCCTCTTTGTGCCGGGCGATGGGCAAGCGACGCTCACCTCCCTGGTGCGCTTCCACAATGGCTGGGGCCGCGCCTACTTTTTTCTCATCCGTCCCTTCCACGCGCTGGTGGCGAGGGCGCTGCTGCGCCGCGCGGCGCCGCGCCCGCCGACTTAACGCCGCGATGCCAGACGGGCGGTGAGACGCTGGCGCACCTCGGGCCACTCGGCCCGGAGCAGCGAGTAACTTGCAGTGTCGCGAATGGCGCCGTCATTGCCGGCGCTGGCGGCGCGCAGGACTCCGTCCAGCCGCGCTCCCAGCCGCTCGATGGCGGCGCGGGAGCGCGCGTTGCGG
>JBKQJL010000084.1:0-30563 GCA_052147975.1 Myxococcaceae bacterium | reverse complement strand
CGCTTGTTGGCTGCCCCTTGGCCACAGTGGGCAGTGGCACCACGGACGCCGGCGGCAATGACGGCGGCACGCCCGACGGAGGGGGCATTCCCACCGACGGAGGAACGGGGGACGGCGGCGCCGATGGCGGCAATGGGGCGAGCCTCGATTGGCCGACGTACCTGCACGACAATTTGCGGACGTCGACCGCACCCCTTGAAACACAGCTCTCCCCTTCAAGCGCTTCCAACCTCAAGCTGCTCTGGACCTTCCCCACTGGCGGGACAATCGAGGCATCGCCGATCATCGTTGGCAACGTGCTCTATATCGGCTCCTGGGATGGCTATGAGTATGCCGTCGACGCGCTCGACGGCGGACAAATCTGGAAGTCACCGTTTCTTGGGCAAACCAATGTGGGTAGCTGCAATGGCTACCCGGCGAATCAGGGAATCAGCTCTACCGCCACTGTGGTGGGTGACACCCTCTACGTCGGCGGTGGCGGTCCGCTCGCCGGCCAGACGGATACGTCCTGGTACGCGCTGAGCGCCTCCACGGGAGCCATCCTCTGGAGTGTTGACACGGGCAACGGGGCGACCGGGGGTTATTACAACTGGTCAAGCCCGCTCGTGTACGACGGCTACGCCTACATCAATATCGCCAGCGCGGGAAATTGCCCATCCGTGGCAGGGGCCGTGCTTCAGCTGCGTGTCTCCGACCACACTGTGACAAATACCTGGAACGCCGTGGGGAGTGGGGAGCTGGGCGGAGCGCTCTGGAGCTCACCCACACTGGATACGGCAACAAACACCCTCTACGTCACGACCGGCTCACCGGTGAGTGGCACGCAGGCGACACAGCCCTATACCGTTGCCATCGTTGCTCTGGATGCGACGACGCTGAGCCTCAGGGGCTCCTGGCAAATTCCGCCAAGCGAAGCGAGCAGCGACTCTGACTTCGGCGCGGGAGCCACACTGTTCGACGAACCCACAGGGCGTGCGCTGGTGGGCGCTGCCAACAAGGACGGCTACTTTTATGCGCTCGATCGAAGCACCCTCACCGAAGTGTGGGAGTCACAGCTCGATGTGGGCGGGGACAACCCATTGGGCTCTGGAAGCATTTCTCCGGCGGCCATTGCCAACGGCGTGCTCTACATCGGTGCAGGGGACGGCTCTCTGCACGCCATTCAGACGGATGGAAAACTTCTCTGGTCAGTGACGACCGCTGGGTATGTCCTCGGTGCCGCGGCGTACGCCAACGGCGTCGTTGTGGTGGGCGCGGGGGATACTCTAGAGGTGCGCGACGCTGCAGACGGAGGGCTCCTGTACAGCTACGAGACTGATCCCACCGCGACGTACAACCTCCTGGAGACATCTCCAGTCATCTGGAATGGCCGCATTTACGTGGGCTCGGCGGACGGAAACCTGTACGCCTTTGGCTTCTAAGGGCTCAAGGTCGGGGCGTTGGCGTTAGCGCAACGAAAGCCCATCCGCCGAGCGGCCTCCTGAGGTGTCACGCGCGTCCAGAGCCGATGAAGCGACCTCGCCTCTCCTTGGCAAGGTTGAAGCAAACGGCCCCGCAGCGGTCGAAGGCTTACAGCCCCAACGCGGCGACACCGATGGTCGCGGAGGACGGGGGCGATGCCGTGGACAGCGGACCCGTTCCCAGGTCGACGGTGGGGCTGTTGGTCGCCACCACGAGGCCGCATGAGCCAACGGCCGCCAATAACTGGCCGGCGGAGCCCACCGTGACGACTCTGCTCCATTTGAGTGCGCCAGCCGAGTCGAAGACAGCGAGGAACGTATCGGCCCCTGATGGCAGCATCCCTGCGCCTAGGTCCACCGTGCCCTGGTAACCGGCCGTCAGGATGCCAACTCCGTCCGCGTTGGTCGCCAAGCTACCTAAGACGAAGCTCGACCCCACGCCGCCAAAATTCTTGGTCCAAAGCAGAGTCCCCACCGAGCTGAAGCGCGCGAGGGCAAGGGAATTGGCACCTGAACTCACCAGCGCGCCGCCGCCGAAGTCGATTGTCCCTGAATAGACGACCGCCAGCGAGAGCGAGCCATCCGCACCCTGTTGGAAGGCTCGCTGCTGGATTGCGCTCGTGGGGAGCATCAACAGCTCCGTCCAGATGCAGCCACCACCGCCGGTAAACTTGCCCAGTGCAGTCGCTCCGCCATCTGGAACCGCGAGCGGGCCACAAGGCAGGTCGGTTGGCGCAGTAAGGTGTTGGAGCAGGTAAAGGTTGGCGTCGAGGCTAGGCCAGAGGAAGTCCAACGATGTGAGACCAGTGGCGAGGTTTTGCGCGGAAGGGCCGACGTCAGCACCGTCGGACGCCCAGCAGTACACGGCTGGCGGGTACTGCGGGATCCCCGCCATGGTCAGTGTCGTGTGGAGACCTCCTCCCGTGTCGGCTCCAGCCTGGAAGACGGCAACCGAAGGTTGCCCGCTTTCCGACGCTGTCCACGTGTCGGCGAAGACTGTGCCCCCGTCAGGCGCCAGCCGGGCCCAAGTGACTGAGGCACCGGCGCTCGACCCTTCGGGTAGCCCTGTCAGGACCAGTCCGTAAAAAATGTCGTTCTCGGAATCCATGACGAGGTTGCTGGGGAACATCGCCCCCATGTAGGCGCCGTTGGCGTCTTGGTGCCGGCTGAGTAGCACTCCCGACGAGTTCCAGCGGTATTGCTCAAAAATGGACCCGTTGTTCATGTCACTGACCACCACATCGTTCGTCGTCGAGCTCGCAACGATGTCCATGGGAACCAGGCTGGCCGTTGCAGCTGGGATGGACGCAGTCCACGCAACGGACCCGGCCGCCGCCCCACACACGTTGCCGTTGCCTGGGATGGAGCCCGCATCGACGGCTCCTGCATCGGAACCAGCATCGGCGCTCCCTGCATCCCCGACGCCGCCGTCCCGACCCAAGTCGAAGGTCCCAGCGTCTTTGGTCGAAATGAGCGCCGTTTCGCAGCCGAAGGTTGGGGCGACCAGGCAAACGGCAAGCAGACCGCGCCGAATGTTGCTCCAACTCATGGCACTGAAGGTAGCACTCTCGGGCAAAGGAAGGCCCGGCAGTCCAACAACGTGGGGGAGCAACGAAAGGTTCCTGCGCAGCGCTCTGCCCGGTGTGGTCTTCCACCCTCGTGGCAGTGCGGCGATGGCCCGGAGGCGCTACTCGGCGATGGGCCTCGGGTGCTTGCGAGAGCGACGGGTGTCGACGTAGGCGAGCACAACGAACGCGAATGCGGAAATGAGAAGAGGGCAGGCAATCATCGCCAGTAGAGGGTTGTTGAGAAAGCCGTCGAGAAGCCACTGGAACACAGCCTTCACCGCTTAACCCCGACGCCCTCTTGCTTCCTCGCTTCGCTGGAGCGCCGGAAAGCAACAATGCCAAATGCAACGCTGGCAAGGATGAAGCCAATGACCAGGAATTCCGGCATCGCTCCGGCGTGGGCAGCGATGACGCCGAGAACGAGAATTGCGCCGATGCGGCCCATGGGCGGTTTCTCCTCTTGCACGGGCGGATGCATCGCGCGTGCCTCGCATTCCAAGGCGGCCCCGTGGACTTTGCCCGCAGCCTTTGCGCGTCTCGGCCAGTAGAGCGCAGACGCCCCAAGTTAGGCGCTGAGAAGCCAAAGGGGGCATGCCGCCCCACCGAGGGGTGTCCCCGTAGCTCTCGTTAGGCCTCCTCTGCTGCCCCGCGCTCGCCGCTGCTTCCTCCGCCGCCGAGGATTCTTCGGCCTGACAGAATGCGGGCCCGCCAAGAGTGGTTGTTGAAGCGGGAGAAAGGGCACCTTGTGGCGACCCGGTCGAGTGTCTGTCGGCCGCCAGGCCTCTGACGGGCAGGGCGGACTGGGAGTGGCTGTTCCGGGCTGCCAAGTGCCCGCGGAACCAAATGTACGAGCGGTCGCAGACAAAAAGGGCTATGCGCTCCGGGCGTCGTTCATCGACTCATGGACGGTGCTCGAGAGAAGCTTGTCGCGAAAGGCACAGACGCTACCTCGGTCCGGCACGAGCGCCGCGTGGTGAGTTTATGGCCGCGCTGAACGCCCGGCGCTTCCATGCCCGCTACGGCCCGTGGGCGCTGGTGGCCGGTGCGTCGGAGGGTATCGGCGCCTCCTTCGCTCGTGCGCTGGCCGCCCAACAGCTGAACGTGGCGCTGCTCGCCCGGCGCGCCGGGCCGCTCGAGTCGCTGGCGACGGAGGTCGGAAAAACGTACGGCGTCCAGACCAAGGTGCTGGCGCTCGACCTGGCATCCCCCGGGCTGCACGCGGTGATGGCAGAGGAAACGAAGGACCTCGAAATCGGCCTGGTGGTGTGCAACGCCGCGCTCTCGTTGATGTCGAGCTTTCTCGAACTCGACCTCGAGGATGTGCTGCGCTCGGTGGATGTGAACGTACGAGCACCGCTGGTGTTGGCCCATCTCTTTGGTCGCCGGATGGCGGCCCGTGGGCGGGGAGGATTGGTCTGGATGTCGTCAATGGCTGGGCTGATTGGCTCTCCGTACTCGGCCACCTACGCTGGTTCGAAAGCCTTTGCCCTCGGCTTCGGCGACAGCCTGTGGGCGGAACTTGAGGCGGGCGGCGTTGATGTGGTGACTTGCGTCGCCGGCCCGACCGAAACCCCAACCTATGCGCAAGTACGGACCTCGTCGTTTCCCCCGACGATGAATCCGGACCGCGTCGTGAGCGCCACATTGGGCGCGCTGGGAAAAGGGCCTCGGGTGTTGCCGGGGGGCTTCAACCGTCTGACCAGTTGGCTGCTGGCTCCGCTTCCCCGCACCACCACCCTACGGATGATTGCCGCCCAGACGAAGAAGTTCGCCACCAGACGACACTGAGCTTGATGGGGCGGGCGCCGGGCGCTAGACGGTACCCGCCGCACGTTTTCTCGCTTGAGGAGCCCATGTCCCGGTACGTCTTCGACCCCGACGTTGTCCACGCCTGCGCGATGAAGTGCCTCGGGCACACCAAGCCCCTCATGTTCGACGTCTTCGCCGACGCCATGGAGCAGGAATACCCAGACGTTCTCGATCGCGGGCAACCCTGGCTCTACAGCATCGCCGGGGGCGCGATGATTCAGATGAAGCTCTATTACGCGTCCATCAACGAATACATCATGATTTGGGGGACGCCGATTGGCTCGGAGGGCCACTCCGGGCGCCACTTGAGCGGCTTCTGGGACACGGTCATCGACGGCGAGACCTGGTACTACGGCGAAGGTCAGTTCGAGAAGACCGTCTACAAGCCTGGCGACCGCATTTACGTGGGGCCCGGTCAGGCACGGGCGATGAACTTCACAGACGGCGTGTGGGCAGTCGAATACGCGCGCGGGCTGATTCCCTATAGCGTGCCGTTCGGCATCGCCGACGAGTTGCTCAGTTGCTGGGACTGGGTCACCGCCGCCCAGACGCTCACCCTCTACACCGACTTGGTGTGCCAGACCCTGGGCCGTCGGTACACGCCGCTCAAGAAGCCTTTTTCGCTGGTCAGCGCGGCCGCCCGTACCCTGACTGAGCGACTGCGCCCGCCGCCCGAGGTCGCGGAGATTCCCAAGGACAACATCAAGTTTTTCCGCTGAATGAACGTCCTCGTCACCGGCGCGTTCGGCAACATCGGAAGCCACAGCGTCGACGCGCTGTTGCGGCTCGGCCACCACGTGCGCGCGCTCAGCTTCGGCGCGCCCGAATCCCGGCTGACCAAGGCCTGGGGAAGCAAGGTCGAGGTGGTACGTGGGGACGTGACCCGGCCCGAGACGCTGCCCGCGGCAGTGCGCGGCGTCGACCGGGTGGTCCACCTGGCGTACGTCATCCCACCAGCGTGCCTCGAGAAACCCGACGAAGCGCGCAGAGTGAACGTCGACGGCACTCTCAACGTATTGGAGGCGGTGAAGGCTCACGCGCCCACGGCAAAATTCTTGTTTGCTTCATCGCTCGACGTCTTCGGTCGCACCAGCGACAAGCCGCCGCCACGCAAGGTGACCGACCCGGTTGTTGCGACCGACGTCTACACCGAGCACAAGTTGAGCTGCGAAGCGCTGGTCCGCGAAAGCGGGCTCACCTGGGCCATCTTCCGCTACGCCGACGTGCCTCCCCTGGCGCTGCGGCAGCCAGTGCCAATCATGTTCGAGATTCCGCTTTCACAGCGGATGGAGACACTCCACCCCCACGACGCTGGCTTGGTGACGGCGAGGGGCGCCACCATGGAAGAGACGTGGGACAAGGTGTGGCTGGTGGGCGGTGGGCCGCGCTGCCAGGTCAAATACGGGGACTATTTGGCCAAGTTCATGGCAGCAATGGAAATGGGTGGCCCGCTTCCGGAGTCTGCCTTCAGCACCACACCCTACTGCACGGATTGGCTCGACACCGAAGAGAGCCAGCGCGTCTTCCAATACCAGAAGCATAGCTTTGAGGACATCGTCCGCGATGTGGCAGCGCTGCTGGGGTGGAAACGCTCCTTCGCCCGACTGTCCCAGCCGGTCGTGCGCGAGTACATGCTGGGAATGTCTCCCTATTACCGCAAGCGGCGCGGAGCGACTTAGCTCCCGCACGTCTGCCGCCTCCTCGGTGGAGGTGCAGTCCTCCACTGCCGAGTACGCATCACAGTCGAGCCAGCGTCGTCTGCAGCGTGCTAACAGGACCTTCCGAAATGCGCACGCTCCCCATGATGCCGTTCATCGCGTTGGTGCTGCTGGCTTTGCCAGTGCGGCTTTCGCCCAGACGGCTGGCGTGGCTGGCCTTTGGTTTGTGGGGGCTCGGCGGCGTGGTGTTGTGCGCACTGGGGACGAGCCGCCTGCTTTTGGCCGGGCGGGGCACGGTCGCTCCAGGCCTGCTCGGCTTCGGGGCTGTGCTGTCGCTCGCCATCGGATTCGCAAAAGGCCGCTTTCTCTTGAGCAAAACAGCCAGTCGCAACATCGAGCGGCTCGGCCAACTGACCGAGGACCAGCGCCCAATTCACGTCTATGGCCCACGCAGCTGGATTGTCATCAGCTTGATGACGGCCGTCAGTCTGGCACTCAGCCTGGGCGGCGTCCCACCCTTCTGGCGGGGGAGCGTCAACCTGGCCATTGGCGCCGCGCTGGTGACGAGCAGCTTCAACTACCTGACCAACCCGCGGGTGAAGGCTTTGCGCGCGAGCTAACCGCGCGCGGCGCGGGCAGTGGCAGCTCGAAGGCGGCTGGTGGCTGTTGGCGTAGGCGGCCTCCTCGCGCTTCAGCCTGGCGCCTCGGGCCTCGTCTCAGCAAGCGTGAGGCGTCGCCGGACGAAGTTGATGTGCTCCTTCAGGTGGTAAAGGCTTTGAGTGAACTTCATAGGAACTCGTAACCGGCTTGCCTTGTTGTCCAGCTGGTCGATGCGAACCACCAACTCTGCGGAGCTCTTCCCAGGTGCCAGCCGGTCGGCATCGGCTTCCAGCAGTTTGAGCTCTCCATACAGCGCAAGGACACGGCGCTCCATGGCCCGGTAGTACATCTCGGGGAGCACCTGAAGGACGGGGAACAGAAGACCGACCAAGGGGATGAGGAGGATGAGCAAGCGCTCCACCAACACGGCCAGCCAGAACGGCAGGTAGCGGTGGAGGAAGGGGGCCCCCGACTTGTGGAAGTTCCGCGCATCCTGGCTGAGCGGGACGCCCAGGGGCTCGGCTGCGGGAAACTCGCCGGCTCGCTGAAACAGGGCAGGACCGCTATGGATTTCTGAGGCCGCTTCGAGCAAGAGGTACTGCAGAGCTGGGTGAAGTGTCTTCCGGACGTATAGGCTCGTTTTGGTGGCAATCAACGTGATGTCTGCCGAGGGCAGGTTTTTCGCGAGGTCTCCGACGCCCATGGGAAGGACCAGTTTCGTGAGGTAGGGGTCGAGCGCCACATACGCATCCGCCCGGGGAAAACTCACGAGCCAGATTTGAGGCGCGCGGAGTAGTTGGCGCACCACGGGCGCCTCCCAGGAGGCGTTGATGGCCAAAGCGTCGATTTGTCCACTGAGCAGGGCCCGCTCGCCCTCCTCTGGCGGGTCGACCTCGAGCCTCAAGCTCTTGGGGTCCACGCCGACCAGCTCCAGAAGCTTCCGCACCTGAAAATTGGTGCCACTTCCTTCTGGTCCAATCGAGAGATGCTTTCCGGCGATGTCCGCCAGTCCGAAGACTTGGCGGTCGCCGCGCTCGAACACCCACAGGGGTGAGTACATCAACGTGCCGAGCGAGAAGAGTCCGTTGGCTTGCGCTGGACTGGCGATGCCAGCCTCAACAAACGCCACGCTCACCTCAGAGTTCGGGTCGCCCAGCTTGGCCAGGTTCTCGACGTCACCGCCGGTGGGGAGGAGTCGAAGTTGGATGCCATCGCGGGCGAGAATTTCCCGGTACCGGGGCCCGAGCTCGGCGTAGGCGCCGCCTTCGGGCCCTGTCGCCATGGTGATGGTCCGCGGCGGGGTGGCCAAACGTGGGCCCAGAACCCAAAGGGCACCCACTGTGACCACGGCAAGGAAGCCGAAGCCCAGGTACCGCAGTCGACGCTGGGACGCCACCTGGCGCTGGGCCGTCACTCCGGGCACGTTACACGAATTGTTGGCCCTCGTTTGTTGCGAATTCGAATCTCCGCCGGGACAGTCGGCTCTAGAATTTGCCGGTGCTTCCAGAGTCTCCACTCGAGGAGGGAAGACCGGTCGCCCTGGTAACCGGCGGCTGCTCCGGCATTGGGAAAGCCATCGCGCAGCGGCTCGCGCTCCGGGGCTACCCCTTGGTCTTGGTGAGCGAGCGGGCCGAGCGACTGGAGACCGTCGCCAGCGAGATTCGCGCTGCCCATTCGGTCCCCGTCCACGTGGTGTGCCTCAACCTGGCGCGGGCGGAGGCCGCTCAGGAGCTTTTCGTCCGCCTTCGCTCGCTGAAACTCCAGGTGGATGTCCTCATCAACAATGCGGGGCTGTTCTTTTTTGGTGAGGTCGCCGATGCCACGGCAGACCAGGCCAGTGCCCTCCTGCAGCTACAGGTCGTGACTCCGTCTCTGCTTTGCACGCTCTTCGGCCGAGAAATGCGGGCACGGCGTGGTGGGCACATTCTCATCGTTTCGAGTATCTCCGCCTGGCGCGACTTCCCGGGCATCGCCTACTACGGCAGCAGCAAGAAATACCTGCGCGGCTTTGCCAGTGCGCTCCGAAGCGAGTTGGGCGTCCATGGCGTCGGCGTCACATGCCTCGCTCCGGGCCCGACGGTCACTGGCCTCTATGACACCGAGCCGCAGATGGTTCGGCGCGGCCGTCGACTGGGGCTTTTCCTCGAGCCGGAGCGCGTCGCCGAAGCCGGTTTGCAAGCGCTCTTCGCGGGGCGCGCGGAATGCGTACCAGGCTTGTCGAACCGCGTGCTGGGGTGGGCTGCAGCACTGACACCGCAGTGGCTGGTCGACCGAATTCGCCGCCGGGCGTCCTGGCTAAACGCTTCAGAGCGATGAGCCTCGCCTTCACACCCTTCGCGTTCGCGGGCCTCCGCCTGCGCAACCGCATCGTGAAGGCCGCCACCTTCGAGGGGATGTGCCCAGGTGGCGCGCCTTCGGCGGCGCTGGTGGAGCTCCACCGCCAAGTGGCTGCCGGCGGCGCAGCGATGACTACGGTGGCCTATGCCTCCGTCTCCCCCGAGGGGCGCAGCTACTCGAGCCAGCTACTGCTGAGTCCGGCGGTCGTTCCTGGGCTTCGCCTCCTCACCGATGCGGTCCACCGAGAGGGCGCGGCAGCGTCCCTTCAAATCGGTCATTGCGGCTACTTCGCTGACCGACGGCTGGTCGGAGGCAGGCCCCTCGGAGCATCGCGTCGCTTCAACGCCTATGGGCTCTCCTTGGCCCGCCCCATGACCGAGGCCGACCTCCAACGTGTCGTTCGCGACTTCGCCACAGCAGCCCGCATCGCGGCCGCGTCCGGTTTTGACGCCGTCGAGCTTCACTTTGGGCACGGGTACCTCGTTTCGCAGTTCCTCTCGCCGTACACCAACCGGCGACGGGACCGCTGGGGAGGGCCGATTGAGAATAGAAGCCGGCTCGCGGTCGAGGTCTTGAGGGCCGTGCTGCTGGCCGCGCCGCGGGTGGCGGTCCTCGCGAAAGTAAACCTGCGAGACGGCTTCGTGGGCGGCCTCGAGGTGGAGGAGTCCATGGAGGTTGCCCAGCGCCTGGAAGCCGAGGGCGTGGCAGGACTGGTGCTCTCCGCTGGCTTCGTCTCCCGGACGCCGCTCTACATGCTGCGCGGAGACGTCCCGCTTCGGCCGATGATGGCGGCACAGGACCGCTGGTGGGCGAAGGCGGGGCTCTTCTTGTTCGGACGGCTGTTTGTGCAGGCCTACCCTTTCGAGGAAGGCTTCCTTTTCGCGGAGGCCCGACGGATGCGCGCCGCGGTCCGCCTCCCGCTGGTCCTGCTGGGCGGCGTCAAGTCGCAAAGCAGCATCGACCGCGCCCTCGCTGAGGGTTTCCAGCTGGTGGGCATGGGGCGAGCTCTGCTCCATGACCCGGCGCTCCCGCGGAAGCTGCAACGAGGAGAAGCCGTCCGGTCCGGCTGCGTCCCGTGTAATGAATGCATTGCCGAAATGGACCGTGGTGGGGTGCGTTGCACCCGGCGCTAGCGAGCTCGCGCGCTACCCGGCAGTCTTCGGCAGGCGCAGAATTTGCGCCCCCCCTTCGAGGCAATTCGTGAGATTGCTATTGAGAATCAAGGGTGGCCCGTCCTTTGCTCGAAAGAAGGAGGGGCCAAAACAGAGGGCTCTCCCTCTCGTGGACGGAAGCGCATTCGATGAAGCCAGCGCCCAAGATGACGACGCCCACCCTGCGTGACATGGCCCCGGGCAGCGATGCGCGCGTCAAAGGCTTCTCGGCCGGGTTGCGGCCTGAGGTGTCTCGCCGGCTGAGGGAGCTCGGCTTCGGTCAAGGGGACCTGGTGCGGTGTCTCCGCGTGGCGCCACTGGGGGGCCCGCGGGTGTATGCGGTTTCAGGCGCGGCCTTCGCGCTGGAAGCGGAACTCGCGGAGCAGGTGCAGGTGAGCTGGCTGGAGCCTCATGGCGACCGCTGAGCGTTCCGACGTCCTCCTGGTTGGAAACCCCAATTCCGGCAAGAGCCTCCTCTTCAGCCGCCTCACCGGATTGAAGCAGAAAGTCGCCAACTATCCCGGGGTGACGGTGGAGGTACGGTCGGGCCACGCCGCAGGGATGACGATGCTCGACTTCCCGGGCATTTACTCACTGGAGCCGCTGACCGCCGACGAGCGGGTGGCCATCGCCAGGCTGGAAGGCGCTTTGGCCAGCGCGGCCACCCACGGCATCATCTGCGTGCTCGACGCCACCCGGCTGGAGCGAAGCCTCTACTTGCTCCTCGAGCTACTCACGCGTGCCCAGGAGAACTCGGTTCCCATCCTCGCCGCGGTGAACATCATCGACGAGGTGGTGTCGCGAGGGGCTCGCGTCGACATCCTCGGTCTGAAACAGGCGCTGGGATGCGACGTCATCGCAGTTTCGGCCAAGACCGGCGAGGGCCTCGACGAGCTGCGCTCTGTCCTGGCACGCTGGCGCGAGCCACGCTACCAGAGGTCGCCCGCCGGACTGGCCGTCGACTCGCTCGAGGAGCGCCGACAGCGGGCCAACGCCTTGGCCCACCAGTACGGGCCCTCCGCCGACGTCTTGCTGCGTAGCCAGGAGCGGCTGGACCGGGTCTTCCTCTCGCCGTGGCTTGGCCTCCCCGTCTTCGTCGCCGTGATGACCGTGCTCTTCCAAGCGATTTTCACTTGGGCGGCGCCGGTGATGACGCTGGTGCGACGGGCCATCGAGGTGACCGGGGGGTGGGCCGCCTCGTTGTTTCCGGAGGGAGTGGCCAGCGACTTCGTGCGCGACGGGCTGTTTGCCGGCGTGGGGAGCTTCCTCGTCTTCGTTCCTCAAATTTTCATTCTCTTCGTCGTCATCGGCGTCCTCGAGGACTCGGGCTACCTTGCTCGTGCGGCCATCATCCTTCACCGACCGCTGGGCTGGTTCGGGCTCTCTGGGCGGAGCTTCTTGCCTCTCCTCTCCGGACATGCCTGTGCCATCCCAGCGATGATGGCCGCGCGGACCATCGAATCTCCGCGGCGGCGCTTGCTCACCGTGCTGGTCATTCCCTTCACGTCGTGCTCAGCGCGACTGCCCATTTACGCGCTCATCATCGGCGGCTTCGTCCCGGCGCGGACCGTCCTGTGGGGGGCCCTTGGCCTCCAGGGCGCGGCCTTCACGGCGGTGTACGCTTTGGGCATCGTCGCGGCGCTGCTCAGCGCCGCGTTGCTTTCCCGCTGGGTCCCGCGCGGCGCCATCGCCGATGCGCCCTTCGTCGTGGAGCTCCCCCCCTACCGCATTCCAGGGGTGCGGCCCATCCTGGTGGCCGCAGCCGGGCGCTCGGCCGCTTTTGTCCAGCGAGCCGCGCCGGTCATCTTCTGGGTTGTCGTGGCGGTTTGGGTGCTGGGCTATTTCCCAAAGGGCGCAGGGCATCTCGACCAGTCGTGGCTGGCCTGGAGCGGAAGGTGGGTGGAACCAGTTTTCCGCCCGATGGGTGCGGATTGGAAGAGCGCCGTGGCCATCCTCACTTCCTTCGTGGCCCGCGAGGTTTTCGTTGGGACGCTCGGCACTCTGCACGGGCTGGAGGACGCGGGCCAGCACCTGTCGGCGCTCTCGAGCCAGCTTCACGCCAGTGGCATGACCGCCGCCGCGGCCCTCGCCCTGCTCGTCTTCTACGCGCTGTCCCTGCAATGCGCGTCCACCCTCGCGGTCATGCGCAAAGAGACGGGCAGCACCCGAATTCCCGTCTTTGCCTTCTCCGCGATGACGGTGCTGGCGTACAGCGCGGCGGTGGCGACCTACCAACTGGCCCGCCTCGTCACCGGCTGAGGCTCCCGGGGGGAAGGCTCCGACGGGCCTCGCGACGCAGAGGGTGGGCGAGGCGAGCCGGCACGGGCCTGTCGACGTCGTCCGTCTCGGAGGCCCAGGCCCACTAGCTGTTAGGTGCCGGCTCGATTCGGCAGATGCCGGAACGAAACGCAGGAAAGCCGGAAATGGGGTCGCGGCGCGTCTGGTCATGCAGGACGTTGACGTTGGCCGTCTCCCAGCCAGCGGGGGCGACCGCCGCGTCGGGGTGGACGGCGGTGGTAACGCGAAGCCGCATCTCCACCCGGCCGTACGGGGAGACAATGGCGACCCGCTCTCCGTCGTAGACGCCGGCGGCGCTGGCGGGCCCGGGGTGCAAGAGCACCTCCGGCTCCGGCATTTTCCCGCGGACGCTTGGGACCTGGTGGAATTGGGAGTTGATGAAGGCCTTCGTCCGCGGCCCGGTGACGAGGAGCAACGGGTAGTCTGCGTTTGGTGGCTCTGTAGGGGGACTCCAGCAGGGGACAGCGTCGATGCCGTAGCGGCGCAGAAGGCTGGAGGCGAGCTCGAGCTTGCCGGACACCGTCCCAAAGGCCGGTGGTACACCTGGCTGCTCCGGTGGATTGGGATGGGGCTGGTGCTCGGAGTCAAACCGGTACGGCCGACGAGGGGCCTGCATCGCCTCGCGGAAGGAATGCCAGGGAAAGTAACGGCCGAGGCCGAGCGCGCGGCTCAACTCGAAGACAATTTTCCAATCCGGCCAGGCTTGGTGCTGCGGTGCGACCATGCCGCCCTGCGCGACCTCCTCGTCGCTCGCATCAACGGTGGGGGCCTCGGCGAACGTGCAGGCAGGCAGCACGAAGTCCGACAGCTGCCCGGTGGCGGTGAGGAACGGGTCGACGGTGACGAGGAGCGCCAGGCGCGCCGCAGCCTCGCGCAGTCGCGCCGAGCCCGGAGCGGTGACGAAGGTGTTCGCAGCCACCACCAGCAGCGCACGCACTGGGTACGGGTCGTCGTTGAGCACCGCCTCCGTGAACAGCGCGCCGTGGGCCTCGCGGTTGAAGGTTTCAAACAACGGGTAACTCGAATAGCCGAGCGGCTTCGCCTTCACCGGAGGAGGGACCGGCTCGGCCGTGGTGGGCCGCAACAGCGCCGGAAGCGGCTCCTGGTAGAAGTTCTCGCCAATGGGTGTCAGCAGCTCATTCACTTCTGGCTGCTGGGCGCGGCGGCACAGTGCCTCGAGGACGGCGACCGCTCGAACCGTCTGCACTCCATTCTCGTGATGCTCGATGCCGAGGCCCTCCCACACCGCGGTTGGGACCTCCGTGGCCAGTAGCCGCGCCACGCGAACAATCTGCTGGCGGGGGACGCTGGTGAGGGACGTCACGGCCTCCGGCGGGTATTGGGCCACCAGTGCCCGAAGCTCGTCGAAGCCAACCGTCTGAGTTGCGATGAAGGCGGCGTCGTACAGGCGCTCGTCGATGATGACGTGCATCATGGCCAATGCAAGAGCCCCGTCGGTGCCCGGTCGAACCGAGAGGTGCTCGGTCGCGATGGCCGCGAGCTCGGTGCGCACGGGGTCCACCACCACCAACTTGCCGGTGGCAGCTTTCTCGGTGACGAGGTGGGTCACAATGGGAAGCGAATGCGTTGGATTGGCTCCCCACAGGACGAGCGTCCGCACCCGGTGGAAGTTGGGCGAATATTTGCTTCCCAGGGTGAGCGCCTTTCCCATTCGGCCCGCCGTCTCGCAGAAGCTGCCGACGGTGGCGAGGTTGGGCGTCCCGAAGGCTTGGCAAAAGCGGTGGAGGAGTCCCACCAGCGGGTGTCGCACCAGAGGCCACCCGGTCTGCACCAAGAGGGCCTCCGGGCCGAAACGGCTCTTCACGCGCTCCAGGCGCTCGGCGATGCGGGCCAGGGCCTCATTCCACCCCACCTCGCGAAACGTGTCCCCCTCCCGAGCGAGCGGCATGTGCACGCGGCGCTCGGAATGCACCACCTCCGGCATGGCGTGCCCGTGCAAACAGAGGAAACCTTTGGTTTTCGAAGCCACGTCCCCTTCCACCCGCACCAGGCGCTCGCCCTGGGTGGTAGCCGTGACTCCGCA
This sequence comes from Myxococcaceae bacterium, assembly GCA_052147975.1. Classification (GTDB taxonomy): domain Bacteria; phylum Myxococcota; class Myxococcia; order Myxococcales; family Myxococcaceae; genus JADGRA01. The sequence continues at coordinate 15,638 of JBKQJL010000084.1, read as the reverse complement.
GTGGATGAGACAAAAGCGGCACACGCCGTGGGTACGCCTCTTGGCAAGGCGCTCCCTTCCCGCCCACCCGAGGCCCAGGGCAGCGGCGCCTGCTCCAGCCAAGGGCGCCGCCTTGAGGAGGTCTCGTCGGCTCATTCCCAGCCGCTGAAGAAAGCGCACCGGTTCGCGCACGGCGCTCATCCGGCCACCGCACCCGTCGTGACGGGAGTCTGAATCCGGATGGCGCTGGCTTCCTCCGGGCACGCCTCCTCACACAAGCCGCAGCCCACGCAGGCCTGGGCATGAAACAGAGGGGCCAGACGCGGACCGACCAACTCCACGGCCGTCCCGGCGTACGGGCAGACGTAGTAGCACAGGCGGCAAATCCCGCGGCCACTCCACGGAAGGCAGTCCGGACGCTTGAGCACCGGAGTCCCCATGCGTACCGAGCGGGCGATGGCCTCCGGAGTTGCGGGAACAGGCGTCAGCGCGTCCGTCGGGCACACCTCGGTGCACTTCATGCACAGGATGCAGGCCGACTCGCGCGCCGCGATGAAGGGATGGACTGCCTCCAACGAGAGTGCTGTGGGAAAGCGAATCGCCTTCGCGGGGCAAACCTCCGCGCAGCGAAAGCAGCCGATGCACGCTTCCTCGAATTTCCCCGGGGCAAGGGCTCCCGGAGGACGAAGGCCCGCGCTGAAGCTGGCCGCCCTCCTGGGCCAGAGCGCCGCCGCGGCCACAACGGCGACCGCGCTGAGAAAGCCGCGCCGACCGCTCACTTTGCCTCCACGGAGGGAGCCGCCGTGGGCCTGCCCAGCCGCAGCGCGAGAGCGCCAGTGGGACAGGCGGAGACACATTTGCCGCAACGCTCGCAGCCGGCGTCGAGCCGGTCCGTCATCGGCCGCTGGCCAAGGTTGCACGCCACCTCGCAGACGGTGCAGTCAGTGCACCGGGCCGCTTCGCGCCTCACGCGGATGGGGGACGCGGCTGCCAGCAAGCTGAAGAGAGCTCCGCCGGGGCACAGGGAGCGGCAGAAACCAGCGCGCGACAGGAAACTGTCGAAGACGAAGGCAGCGAGCACGAGCAGCGCTCCGGTGCCGAAGCTTCCGAAGAAAACTGCGCGAAACACCTCTCTTCCAATCAGGCTCGGCGGATAGATGAGGGGCGCCAGCTGCGTGCCGAGCAGGGCGGTCGCCGCGAGGACCACGAATAGCACCCCGAGGTTGGTGCGCCGGGGCAGCCGGAGGTCAACCAGTCTCAGTCCGAGGCGGCTCAGGAGCCAGCGCAGGGCATTGCTCGCCGCGAGCAGCGGCACATACGGACACACCCACCCGCAGAAGAAGCGTCCCAACGCAGCGACCAGCACCAGGGCAGGGAGTGCGACGAGGACCAGCGAGCCGCCCAGTCCGTGGGTGATGGCCACTCCCAACGTCAGCAGCGGGTCCAGCAGTTCCAGGCCAAAGAGGGCAATGGCCGCCGGAGCTCCCACCGCCGGAGGTGGAGTGACTGGAAACCGGAGCGTCGACGCGAACCGGGACCAAGCGCTACCCGAGGCCAGGCCTCCGCTGGCCGCGCCGATTGCGCGCAGCTGCCAAAGCGGTAGCCCGACGACCAGCAGCAAGCTCACAGCAAGGGAGCAACGCCGCAGCCACTGGTACCTCCGCGCGCGGCGGAGGCCGACGTCCGATGGTTGAAGGCGGGCTCGCGCAGACTGCCCCGCGGTGGAAATCGGGCCGCGGCGAGCTGGGAGTGGAGCTGGGAGAGCTGACATCCGCGCAGGTCCTCGCACCTCGTCTCGAGGGCGAGCTTCGTTGGCCTGTCGGAGATGCGAGGCGCATACCAGTGCGCGGCCGCCGCAGGTGGATGGCTTGGGCGCGCACAGCCTGCGAATGCACCGCTGGCTTAGCGCAAAGCTTGCGAGCAAGCAGGCACGAGCTCGTGCATGGCGGGCAGTGTGCCGTCCACACACTGCGCCCTATGGGTCGCCGACGACTACGTCGCCGCAGGCCCAATGTCGGTCATTGTTCGGCGGTTTGGTGCACGTCGAGTTTCCAGCTCGCGACGCCGTCCCACCACCGCAGCGGGGCGCAATGTGGCGGGCGCCACCACGTTTCTTTGCCGAGCGAACCCATTCTCTGCAGAGCACGGGGCGGGTAGCATTTCTGAGGGAAAGGGCAAGGTCATGAGGCTTGAAGGCGGCGTCCCCACGCGACGCGCTGGGGAGACGTCCGACGCCGCGCGGCTGTTGAAGAGCTTCCTGTGGATCATCCTCTCCGGCTTTGTTGTCTACCTCGCCGTCGAGGTTTGGATCGACCCGCATGCCGCGCGCCGCTACGTCCTGCAAGCGTCCGTCGCGATTGCCATCATCGCGACGCTCATGGGGATGGTGCGGCTTGGGCATGCCCGACTGGCAGCCGTGGTGTGCATCGTCTGGGCGTGGGGCTTCTACACACTGAACGCCTACACCGGCGGGGGGATTCGGGGCTCGGCGTCCATCGGGTACCTGGTGACGGTGGTAACGGCTGGGTTGCTCATCGGCCGGGTTGCAGCCGGCGTCACCGCGGCCGCTTCGGTGTTGACAGGGCTGGGCCTTGTCGTCCTAGAGACCCAAGGCAAGCTTCCCGCCTCGTCGGCGAGCAACTCGCCCTTGGATTTTTGGGCCAACCTCTCTCTTTTCTGTGCAGCGACAGTCGCGCTTCAGGTTTTGGCCGGCCGCATTTTGCGCGCTTCGGAGGAACGCTACCGGCTGCTCGTGGACCGGGCGCGGGACGCCATTTTCACGCTGACGCCGGACGGAGCCTTCTCCTCGGTGAATCCCGCCTTCGAGACCATGACTGGTTGGCACACCACAGACTCCATCGGGAAGCCCTTCGTGGAAGTCCTCGCCACGGCTGAGGACGAGCGGACCTGGGCGGCCTTCCTGGCGGCCCCCGACGCAAAGCAAAGACACTCGCTTGAGCTGCGCGTGCGTAAGCGCGACGGCGGCACGGTCGCTCTGGATGTGAACCTGGCCGTTTCGCGCGACCCAACCGTAGCGACGCTGGGAATCGCCCGGGACGTCACCGAGCGCAAGGAAGCGGAGCAGAAGCGAGCGGGGCTCGAAGCCCAGCTCAGACAGTCGCAGAAGATGGAAGCGGTGGGGACCTTGGCTGGGGGCATCGCCCACGACTTCAACAACGTGCTCACGGCGATTATTGGTCACGCCCAGCTGCTGCAGGATGACGCGCCCGCGGGAAGCAAACTGCAGGAGAGCTCGGGCGAAATCCTCAAAGCCGGCGCCCGGGCCCGCGACGTGGTCCGTCAGCTTTTGACGTTTGCCCGAAGCAACGTTCACGAGCGGCACGTCATTCGTCTGCAGACGGTGCTTCGCGAAGCCCTTCAGTTGATGCGCGCCTCGGTGCCGGCGTCCGTCGAGATGGAAATGAAAGTGGATGCGGCTGCCCCGGCGGTCTTCGCCGACCCGACGCAGATGCACCAGGTCATCGTCAATCTCGTCGCCAATGCCGCCGGGGCGATGCGTGAGCGCGGGGGGCGTCTCACCGTCCTGTTGGAGACCCTGGCTGTCGAAGAGCTGCCCTCCCCGTCTTCACCTCCACTCCCGGCAGGCCGCTATCTCCGGCTGGCGGTCACGGACACCGGCCACGGGATGGACGCGGCGGTCTTGGAGCGCATCTTCGAGCCCTTCTTCACCACCAAGCCTGATGGCGAGGGCACTGGGCTTGGCCTGGCGGTGGTGCACAGCATCATCCAGGACCACGAGGGCCACATCAGCGTGAAGAGCGAGCCGGGAGTCGGCACCACGGTCGACGTCTTCCTGAAGGCTTTGGAGGGGGACCACGCCCCCCTGTCACCGCGTCCCCTCGAAGCTGTGATGCGCGGGCAAGGGGAGCGACTCCTCATCATCGATGACGAGCCGGCCATCGGCCGAGTGCTGGCTGAGCAACTGGAGCGTTTGGGCTACACGGTGACGACTGCAACCGACCCGGAGGAAGCGCTGGAGGTGCTCACCGAGGACCCCACGGACTTTGACCTCGCCATCACCGACTTACAGATGCCCCGCATGGACGGGGTACAACTGGCGGCCCGCTTGGCCGCGGTGCGTCCGAGTCTCCCGGTGGTGCTCATTACCGGCAACCGCACGAGCGTGCCTTCCGCTGTCATGCGGGCGGCCGGGGTGCGCGAGGTCGTCGACAAACCCTTTCAAATTCGGGAGCTCTGCCGTGCCATCCGAGCGGCGTTGGAGGGAGCTCCCCCAGAGACGGGCGCGGCCGACTCGACTGACGCCGGCCGTCGGCCGCCCAAGTCGTCCTAGCAAGCTTCGCAGCGGCGACCGGCAGCGAGCAGGAGGGGCCCGGGGCCCCACGTTCTCCCGGGCCAGGCCCACGGCGGCCCAGCAGGGGCTTCCTTCCGCTCGGAGGCGTTGACGAAGAGGCCGAGCAACGCCTGGGGGGAATGGACCTCCCCGGGGCGGGGGTCGCCGTCGCCCCCACGGCCCGGCCGGACCCAGCCTCCTCCCGCGCAAACCCGCGTCCTGGCTGGGGTGGCAGCTGGCCCAGGCTTTGCGCTTGGACGCCTCGCATGGAGCCCTACCCGCGGACGGTCCTCGTCGTCGATGACGAGGAAAATCTCCTCAGCGCACTCGAACGCACCTTGCGGCGCGAGAACTACACGGTGGTGACGGCGAGCGAGGCGGCCGAGGCCCTGGCCGTTCTCAGGCAGCGCCAGGTGGACGTGGTGGTCTCGGACCAGCTCATGCCGAACATGAGCGGCCTCGACTTCCTCAAAGAGGTCCGCGCCCTGCACCCGGACGTGGTGCGCATCATGCTCACCGGCCACGCCGAGGTGTCGACGGCGGTGGAAGCCATTAACGAGGGAGAAATTTTTCGCTTCCTCACCAAACCCTGGGAAGACGCCGAGCTGAAGGTGGCCCTGCACCTCGCCTTTGACAAAGTGGCCGCCGAGCGTTGCAACCGCGGACTGCTGGCCGCGGCCCACCACCAGCAGGTGCTTCTCTCGCAGCTCGAGCGCCAGCACCCCGGACTGCGCCACCTGTTGCGCGACGAGGACGGCGCGCTGATTGTCGACAAAGAGGACCAGGCCAGTCTGGCCATAGGCTAGTCGGGCCTCGTTTCCCCCCCTCACACCATGGCCGCCCCTCTCCCTGCCCTGGTGGTGTCCACCGTGTCGCCGGACCGGGACCTGCTCGCCACCCTCACCGGCGCTGGCCTGGAAGTCCGCCCTGTCACCCCCAGCGAGGCGCTGCGACAAGTGGGCGGCGGGGCGGCGGACAGCGTGGTGTGCGAGCCAGTCCCCAACTGGCGCCTGCTGGTGTCCCGGCTGAGCGCCGCCGGCGCCGCCACGCTGCTGTACTTGGGGGACGCGCCCGAGCCAGCGGCGCTTCCGGCGGGTGTCCACGCAGTGCACGCGCTGGCCGAGGTGGTGCCACTGTTGGCACGTGCCCAGGCGGAGCGCCACGCCGCCCGGGCCCACGCGGTGGGACCGACCCTCGAGGAGCGGGTGGAGGAGGCGGAACGTTTCGCCGACGCCGTCCAGGGCCTACATACCCTGGCCGAGCTCAGCGAAATTTTGCGCGACACCGTCGTCCGCGCGCGGGCGCTGGCCCAAGCAGACCGGGCAACGGTGTGGCTCGCCGACGCGAGCGGCGCGCTCGGGCTGGCGGCAGTCGACCCCCCCGAGCCCGAGCCGCTCGACGAGCGCGCCATTGGCCTGGCCGAGGCTGCCGTCCGGGACCTCGTCCCGCTGCTGCATGCCGATGGTGAGGCTGCGCCAGAGGCTGCCCTGGCGGTGCAACGGCGAACTGGCGAGCGTCCGGGGGCCCTGCTCGCGCTGCCCCTCGTCCGGGGCGCCTCCTGCCTCGGCGCGTTGGAGCTCGTGCGCCGGCCGGGGCTCCCCGGCTTCGCCGACGCCACCCTGCACCGCATGGAAGCCTGGGCAGCGCAGGTGGCGGTGGCCGTGGCCAACGCCCAGCTCACCGGCCGGCTGCGCGAGGCCCGGGCCGAGGTGTTAGCCACCAACGCCGCGCTCGAGCGCAAAGTGGAGGAGCGGACCGAACTGGTGGTTCGCGCCAAACGCGAATGGGAGCGCACCTTCGACGCCATCACCGAGCCTATTGTGCTTCAGGAAGGCTTCGTCGTCCGACGCGCCAACCTCGCCTGGGCCCGGGCCGCCGGCGGGGACGTCCGGCAGGTGGTGGGCGAGCTGTGCCACTCCCTTTTGGCCGGGCGCGACAGCCCGTGCCACGGCTGTCCCCTGCAAGGCGGCGACGGCGAGCTCAGCCTCTCCGACGGCCGGCGCCTCCACGCCACGGCCTTCCAGTTGTCCGAGGACACCGAGGTGCGGCGCACGGTGCTGCACTACCAGGACGTCACCGCCCGACACGCGCTGGAGGAGAAGCTGCGCGCCACCGAGCGGTTGGCGTCACTGGGACAGTTGGCGAGTGGCGCCTCGCAGGAAATCAACAACCCACTCGGCTACGTCATCGCCAACCTTGAGTCTCTCCAGTCGACGCTGCGGGGGGTGGAAGCCAGCGCGGACACCCTGGAGCGAGCTGCTCGCTTGTGCGGGCAGAATGCTCCGGCCGAAGCCGTCCGAGCGCTCGCCACCGTCCCGGCCCGCGAGCGCGCCACTGAGGGGCTGGAGGCCGTGTCCGAGGCGCTCCAGGGTGCCCAGCGCATTTCGGGCATCGTCAAGGGGTTGCGCGAGCTCGCCCGGCAGGACCTCGGGCGCATGGAGGTGCTGGACGTGAATGCCAGCGTCTCGCGTGCCGTCCGGGGCGAGCTGCAGCACATGCCCCCGGGCTCCGTCCAGGCCTCGCTGGCCGCGCGTCAACGCGTCTGCGGCGCGCCCCTGCAGCTGGACCGCGCGGTGGGAGCGCTTTTGCGCAACGCCCGGCAGGCATGCCCGGCGGGGCCAGTGCAGGTGCGCACCCGGGACGAGGGCGCGGAGTTGGTGGTGGAGGTGCAGGACGCGGGTCCCGGCATTGCCCCAGCCATTCTGCCCCGCATTTTCGAGCCCTTCTTCACCACCCGCGGTGGCCAAGCGGCGGTGGGCCTGGGCCTGACGCTGGCCTACGGCGTCATCCAACGGCACGGCGGACGCATCGACGTCGCCAGCGGCGTGGGCCGTGGCACCACCGTCACCCTTTGGCTGCCGGCCGCCCCCGAGGCGGCGGCGAATGCCCCAGCGGCCCACGCCAGCGGCTGAGGCGTCCTCGCGGCACGCCCCCCTGGCGCCGGGGCGCCTCGGCACTACAAGAGAAGCCGCACCGGGTGCTCCAGCAAGGCCTTCACCTCCTGGAGGTATTGGGCGCCGAGCGCACCATCCACCACCCGGTGGTCTCCGGAAAACGTCATGGTCATGGTTTTGCGGACCACCGGCTTGCCCTCGCGGGCCACCACGTGGTCCGCCACGGCGCCGACGGCGAGGATGGAGGCCTGCGGCGGGTTGATGACGGCGATGAAAGCGTCGACACCGTACATGCCCAGGTTGGAGACAGTGACTGAGCCACCGGTGTACTCCTCCGGCTTGAGGGCCTTGCGGCGGGCTCGCTCGGCGAGCGTCTTGGCCTCGCTGGCAATGGTGCCTAGCGACTTGAAGTCCGCATCGCGAATGACGGGGGTGATGAGGCCGTCTTCGATGGCCACCGCGATGCCGACGTCGGCGGTGTGAAACTGCAAGAGGCGGTCCCCCTGCAGCGAGACGTTCACCTTGGGGACCGCACGCAGCGCAACAGCCGCGGCTTTGACGATGAAGTCGTTGACGGACACTTTCACCTCGGCGGCCTTGGCCTCCTCGCGCAGCGCGAGGACGGCTTCCATGTCCACCTCGATGGAGAGGTAGAAGTGCGGCACGCCGGGCTTCACTTCCGCCATGCGCTGGGCGATGAGTTTCCGCATGCTGCTCAGCGCCAGCACCTCCGGCTCGGCGCGGGCAACAGAGACGTCACGGGAGGCGCGGGCCACCGGCGCCTCACTCATGGCGGCCTGAATGTCTCGCTTCACAATCCGTCCCTGAGGCCCCGAGCCCTGCACCGCACCCAAGTCCACCCCGGCGTGCTGGGCCATTCGCTTGGCCAAGGGGGACGCCCGCAGGCGGGCTGCGCCACCGGCCACCGCTTCGCCCGGGCGAAGCCGCACCACCTGCGCTGGCGTGCCGGCCCGGGGAGTGGGCGGCGCTGGGGGTGCAAGCTTGGGCGGTGGCGCTGCGGCCGGGGGCGCGACTTTGGGCGCTTCGACTGCAGCCGGGGCAAGCTTCGGCGCTGCGGCCGGGACGTCGATGCTCTCGCCTTTGCGTCCGAGGTAGGCGATGGGGGCGCCCACTTGGGCAACCTCCCCCTCGGGCACCAGAATTTTGAGCAGCACGCCGTCGTCGTAGGCCTCCACCTCGAGGTTGGACTTGTCCGTTTCCACCTCGGCAATCGCATCGCCGGTGGAAACCTTGTCCCCCTCCTTTCTCAGCCACTTGAGAATTTTTCCCTCTTTCATCGTCGGGGAAAGCGCCGGCAGCTGAATTTCCGTGGCCATGGCGTCTGGTCAGCCTTCCTCTCGGTACAGGACTTTCTTCACCGCGGCGATGATGCGCGCCGGGTTCACTTCCGCGGCGTGCTCCAGCACTGCCGCGTAGCTGCGGTTGACGTCCAGCCCAGTGACCCGCTGCACCGGGGCGTCGAGGTCGTCAAAGGCCTGCGACTGGATGAGGTCCACCAGCTGCGCGCCGACGCCGCAAAAACTCCACCCCTCCTCAACCACAACCGCTCGGTTGGTCTTCTTCACCGAGGCGAGGATGGCCTGCTCGTCGAGTGGCTTGAGGGTGCGCAAGTCGAGCAAGTCGACGTGGATGCCTTCGGCCTCGAGCTGCCTGGCCGCCTCTTCGGCGTGGTAGTACATCCTCGACCAGGTGATGAGGGTGCAGTCTGCGCCCTCGCGCTTGAGGTCTGCCTGGCCAAGCGGCAAGAGCAGCTCGCCCGCTGGCACCTCACCTTTGACGCCGTAGAGCAGCTCCGCCTCGAGAAAGACGACGGGGTTGTCGTCGCGGATGGAGGCTTTGAGCAGCCCCTTGGCCTCGGCCGGCGTCGAGGGCGCCACCACCTTCAGCCCGGGGAAGTGGGCGTAGTTGGCCTCGAGGGACTGGCTGTGCTGGGCCGCCAGCCGACCGCCGGCGCCGTTGGGCCCACGAAACACAATTGGGCAGCGCAGCTGGCCGCCGGACATCTGCCGCACCTTGGCAGCGTTGTGGACGATTTGGTCCATCGCCAGGACGGCGAAATTCCACGTCATCATCTCGATGACTGGCCGCAGACCAACCAGGGCGGCGCCCACCCCCAGCCCGGTGAAGCCGAGCTCGCTGATGGGGGTGTCCACCACCCGAGCGCTGCCAAACTTGGCGAGCAACCCCTGTGAAACCTTGTAAGCGCCGTCGTAGCGGGCCACCTCCTCCCCCATCAGGAAGACGTTGGCATCCCGCTCCATCTCCTCGGAAAGCGCCTGGTTCAGCGCCTCACGCCACGCAATTTGGGCCATGGGAAGTTTTCCAGCCGTCCTTTCCTCTACCCGCTCAAGGGCTATGCTGGCTTCTTGAGTCCCGGTTGCGGCTCGCCCGTCTGGGCCGGCGTCCGCGGCTCGAGGTCCCAGCTGACGCGGAGCTCTTTCCCCGTGGGGTACGTCGGCCAGTCCACCTTCATCCCCAGCACCCGCTCGCGGGGGGGGACGTCGCGCTCACCGGGCTCCACATAGTGGTCGGTCCACACCTCCTCCACCGGGGGCTCGGCGGAGGTGTCGGCGAACTTGACCGCCTCGTCCACGGTGGCCTTCACCTCGGCCTCGATGGCGTCGAAGTCCGCCTCGGAAGCCAACTGGGCCCCCACTGCCCAAGCCCGAAGACGCGGAATGGGGTCGGCCTTCCGCTCGGCCTCCACCTCTTCCTTGCTCCGGTAGGTGGCCGCGTCGGACATGGAATGGCCGCGGTAACGGTAGGTGTCCGCCTCGAGGAGGACTGGGCCCTTCCCCGAGCGGCACCAGGCGGCACACTCCTTGGCCACCTCGTACACCTTCAATACGTCGTGCCCGTCGACGGACTCGCCCCGCATGTCATAGCCCGCGGCGCGCTTGGAGACTTTGGCCACCGCCGAGACCCGCTCCATGGCCGTCCCCATGCCGTAGCGGTTGTTCTCGCACAGGAAGAGCACCGGAAGCTTCCACTTGGCCGCCATGTTGAGCGTCTCGTGGAAGCTGCCCTGGTTGGCCGCCGCATCCCCGAAGTAGCAGACGGTGACGCGGTCCTCGTTGCGGTAGCGGGCGGCGAAGGCAGTGCCCGCGGCGAGCGGAATTTGCCCTCCCACAATGCCGTAGCCGCCGAGGACGTTGTGCTCGATGTCGTAAATGTGCATCGAGCCCCCCTTGCCCTTGCTGTAGCCGGTGCCGCGGCCGAAGAGCTCGGCCATGACCATGCCCACATCCGCCCCCCGAGTGAGTGCGTAGCCGTGGTCACGGTAGGCGGTGATGAGGTAGTCCCGCGGCTGCAGCGCCTCGTTGACGCCGACGGCCACCGCCTCCTGGCCAATGTAGAGGTGGCAGAAGCCGTTGATTTTCCCCTGGCCGTAGGCCTGGGCAGCGCGCTCCTCGAAGCGGCGAATGAGGTACATGCCCCGGAAGAGGCGGAGCACCAAGTCCTTCGGGTACGCGGGGGCCACCGGTGTCCTCCGTCAACGTCGCCGCTCGAGCCCGAGGGTTTACTGACTGGAGACGCGAATTTCCAGGCGAAGCCTCACCATGGCGCAGCGCGGCGTGCGGCCATGCGGGCGCGAATGGCAGCCGGCCTGCGGCCTCATTCAGTTGGAGGTGGGGCCTTCGTCGAGTTGGACGGGCAAGTCCGGCTGGGGCCCCTCCAAGGGCGGAACCACCGGAGGGGCAGGAGCGACCGGCGCCGGGGGGGCCTCGGGGGGGCCCCCTGGGTAGAAGAAGAGAATGCCCAGCTCTCGGTCTCCCTCGCAGGGGTTGCCGTCCACGTCCAGCGCCGGGCGGAAGCGCTGGCGGAGCGCGCACTCGCGCGCCGACTCGTTGAAGACGGGTGGGCCAGGCCGAAGGATGCTGACGTGGGTGGGCTTCCCGGCGGCAGAGACGTGCACGCGGATTTGGACGACGACGTTGTGGGTCGGCCCACCGGCCGGAAAACCACAATCCCAACCGGAGTTCTCCTCCATCGGCCCGCGCGCCAGCGAATGTCGCCGAATGGCGCCTCCCTCCACCCCGTTGGACCAGCCAGGGCCGAATGCCTCGCCGGTGCCCACGCCCCCGAGCCACCGGCCGGTCGACCCCATGCTGGCCGGGTCAGTGGGCGCAGCAAAGGAGAGCTCCGTGTCCGGCTGGACGTCCCGGGCCACTGCCTTCGGCAGCGCCACGCCGCGACTGCCCTTCCTCACTGCCTCGGTGGCTGCGGAGGGCGGGGGTGGAGGGCGGGGCGCGCGGCGGAACACCACCGTCACCGGCTCCGGCCGGGAGAGGGTGACGGTGCCGCTGAGCCACAGCGTCAGAGCGATGAGGCTCACGTGCAGGAGAATGGAGAAGACGCTTGACCAACCGTAGGCCGGGCCCCCCCGACGAGGGGCGAAGGTGTGAAGCACAATGGCCCGCGACGCCCGCCCGGCGCCGAGCGGCAGCCCGGTGCCGTCCTGAGGACGGGCCTGTGGAGTGTCTGGAGGCTGGGGGAGCGGCCCGCCGGTGGAGGATGGGGAGTCGTCAAACATGGCTCACTGTCCATCGGCCGGGGACGAGCGCCTCGCCCCCGAGGCCTCCCAAGGCTCCACCTCTTTGGGCAAAAGCCATAGCACCCCCAGCGTCTGGCAGGCGCGCGGAAATTCGACCCCCCAGGGCTGGAGCGGCCTCCTTCAGTCCTCGCTGCCGCCAAAGTCGAAGTGTGGCGCAGGGACAATTCCCTCGGCCAGCACGCTGACGCGCCCCGAGTCCCCGGTCGCGAGCAGCACCACCGTCGCCTCCGGAAATGAGGCCCGGTAGTCGTTGGCGTGAGCCGGCTCGTTGTCGAACGCCGCGACCACCCTGCCCCACGCCGCCAGTTGGCGGTGGGTGCCGCGCTTGAATTCGTCGTCGGTGGCGTCCTCGTCCACCTTCATCCACAGCTGCACACCGGGCGCAGGAAGCGGGAAGTGGTAACGCGATAGCACGTCCAGCGTGCCGGCCCGCATCAACTGCGGCCGCGCGGTGACATAGGCCACCTGGGCCCCGGTGGCCCGCGTCCGCCGGACGTATTCCGGTGCTCCACGCACCGGCACGTCCAGTTGGCAGGCCTCGCTGGTAAAGAAGTGCGCCCGCCAGAATGGGCGGAACTCCCGCAGAAATTGCTCGATGGCTTCTGGGGCAAGGCCTTGCCGCCCCAGGGCTTCGCGCAAGTCGAAACCGGTGTGGAGGTGTCGGGCCTCAAAGTGGGCCAGCCTCGGTGTCGCGCCATGCTCGCGGACGAAGCGGTGGACGAGCGCCGCTTGCCGTGGACGGTTGTCGAGCAGCGTGGAGTCCAAGTCGAAGGCCACCACCGCCGCTGCCCGAAGTCGGCCGGCGTCCGACAGCACTTGGCCCAGCACGTTGCGCCAGCTGGGATGGACGTCGAAGTGGGCCACGGGCAGGCAGCGACGCTAGCAGGGTGGCCACCGCCAGCGCGCTGTCACCGGCGCTGGTGGAGTGGCCGGAGCCTCGAGCAAGCGTCCCCGGCGGGGGTACCCCGGGGGGAGAGCCCGACCGCGCCCCGAAGCGTCTGCCCCTCAGCCCGGGTGCGCGGCGAGAAAACGCAGCAGGCACAACTCGGTCTTGGCGTCGGCCACCTCGCCCCGCCGGCAGGCCGAAAGCAGGGCCAGCAGCGGCCACCAGCGCACCGAGGCACCCTCCTCGAGCGGTGAGCCGTCGCCCGGCGGGCGGTGGGGACTCAGGCCGGTGACGTCGACGGCAGTGGGGTGAATTTTTTCGGAAATAATGCCGGGGAGCATGAAGAAGGCCGGGCCGAGCAGCTCCACCGCTTCCGGGCGCACCGTGTAGCCCGCCTCCTCCTCCACCTCAGCCGCCGCCCGGGCCTGGACGCCGGCGCTGCCCTTGTCCTCGGGCTCAAGCACCCCCGCCACCAGCTCCTCAACCGTGAGGTAGCTCTCCGGGTCCGGTACGGCGAGCGGTAGCTCCCGTCGGAAGTAGGCCGCCGGCCGTAGGGTTCTCCGCGTCAGCACCTCGACGCCCTCCGGACGTTGGCGCCACAGCAGCACCGCCACCGCGTCGGGCACCGGGCGGTCCACCACGTCGACATTGTAGGTGCGGGACAGCGAGCCGTCGGCCCGGCGGTTTCGGCAGCGCAGTCGCCGCACGTGGAGGAAACCCTGGTCGCAGCGCGCGCTGGCGGTGAGGTCCTCCACCACCTCGATGGCCACCACCTCTTCGTCGGGGGGAAGCGTGCTCACCCTGCAGGAGCCCCTCTCGTGCGTCCGGTGGCCGGGCGTGCTGTGCGTCAGGCGGCGGACGTCATGCGCAGCACTTCGGCAAAGGCAGTCTGTCCTTGCGCGAGCTTGCGCACCGCCGCCTCGCGCAGCGTGCGCATGCCGGCAGCACGGGCCAGCTCCACCAGGCGCGCCTCCGGAGCCTCGTGGGTGATGGCCTCGCGGATGGTGCCATTCACCGGAAGAATCTCAAAGACGCCGGTGCGGCCGTAATACCCGGTCCCCCGGCAGTGGACGCAGCCCGCGCCGAGACGAAGCTGCAGTCCATCGGGAAGCAGCGGCAATGGAGCCCCGAGGGCCACCAGCTGGTCCGGCGCGAGCTCCGCCTCCTGGGCGCAGCGGGCGCACACCCGGCGCAGCAGCCGCTGGGCCATCACTCCAATGAGGCAGCTGCCCAGCAGAAAGGGCGGCACCCCGAGGTCCTTCATCCGCGTCACCGCGCCCACCGAGTCGTTGGTGTGCAGTGTGGACAGCACCAGGTGCCCGGTGAGAGCGGACTGGATGGCATTCTCCGCCGTCTCGGCGTCACGGATTTCGCCCACCATGATGACGTCCGGGTCCTGGCGGAGAATGTGGCGGAGCGCGTTGGCGAAGTCGAGGTCCAGCTTGGGCTGGACCTGGACTTGGTTGAAGCCCTCCCACACCATTTCGATGGGGTCCTCGATGGTGGTGACGTTGACGTCCGGGCCGGACACCGCCTTGAGCGCCGTGTAGAGGGTGGTGGTTTTCCCGCTGCCGGTTGGTCCGGTCACCAGAATCAAACCGTGCGGCTGGTCAATCCAACCCTCGAAGATGGCCTTCTCGTCCTCCTCGAAGCCCAGCTGGGCGATGTCCTGCACCAGCGTCTCCGGGTCGAAAATCCGGATGACCACCTTCTCGCCGAAGGCGGTGGGCAGCGTGGACACGCGCAACTCGACTTCGCGGCCTTCGCGCTCCGTCTTGATGCGGCCATCCTGCGGCCGTCGCTTCTCGGAGATGTCCATGCGGGAAATCATCTTCGTCCGCGAGACGATGGGGGCGTGCACCGATGCGGGCAAGGTGTAGACGGTGTGCAGCACGCCGTCGATGCGGACCCGCACGATAGAGCTCTCGCGCTTCGGCTCGATGTGAATGTCCGAGGCCCGGTTGTCGAAGGCGTAGCGCAACAGGTAGTCCACCGCCTGGACGATGGGCTTGTCCGAGGCGTCGAGCTCGCGTCCGGTGGAGAGCGAGACGAGTTGCTCGAAGTTGTGCAGCTGCGGCCCGGTGGTGGAAAAGTCGCTCGCCGCTTGGGCCAGCGTGCGCTTGAAGCCGTAGATGTCCGCGATGCACCGCAGGATGTCCGCCTTGGCGGACAGCACCGGAACCACCGGCACCCCGGCCAGCCGGGTGACGCTTTCCACCGTCTCCCGGTCGAAGGGGTTGGCGGTGGCCACCACCAGCGCTCCTTCCGGCGTGCGGTCCAGGGGAAGAATGACGTGCTTCTGCGCGTAGGGACGCGAGACGGTGCGCGTGGCCAGAGCCATGTCCAGCTTCAGCGGGTCGATTTTTCGGTAGGGAATGCCCAGCGCCTCGGCCACCGCCTCACTGATGCGGTCCTGGTCCAGCACGCGGCCGTTCCCGAGCGGCACCTGAAAGACCGCCACCAGCTCGACCGGGGACACCGAGTAGCGGGCCTCGTCCTTCTGCCCGCCCACCTGCTTCAGCACGCGCACCTTCGCCGCCGCCTCCTTGGAGGCCAAATCCTGGGCCTGCGAGGGTGTCAAAAGCTCCCGCGCCACCAGAATTTGGAGCACCAGGGCGAGGTTGAAGTCCGAACCGGAGCGTTGCAGTTGAAGTGCTGGCAGTGACACGGGCGCCAGGCAGTCTACCCGCGAATGACGCGCACCGCCGCTTCCACGAGCTCCGCCGAGCTCGGTCGCTCGGCGACGCCGTCCGCCGGCAAGCCGGCGCTGGCCAAGGCGGCGGCGGTGGTGGGCCCAATGGCCACCACCCGAGCCTGCGCCAGCACCGGACGCCCCCCGGCCTCGAGGAAGGCCTCGGCGGTGCGGGGGGAGGCGAACAACACCGCCACTGGCGGCCGTCTGCGCAGGTCCGCCCACACCGCCTCGGCCACTTCGAGGCGCGTTCTGCGGGAGGCGGCCCCGCGCCTGAGGCCCGGGGCACGGACAAGTGC
>JBKQJL010000083.1:0-84196 GCA_052147975.1 Myxococcaceae bacterium | reverse complement strand
ACCCGTTATCGTCCCAATTGAGCACGACCAAGGACTAATTGACGGGCTGATCGACGAAACTCTGGAAGGGAGTGTCGTCGACGCTCTCAGGCGACTGACCATACGGTTTATACCCGAACGCGAGCACGCAGAGCAGCAACTGCGAGAGAGCAGCGAAGAATTCGTCCTCCACGCGCTCCTTCCGAAGGCGATCGTCGACGAGAAAGGGCGAACGGTTAGCGAGGTCGGAAGCTTAGAGGACGACCTCGAGGGAAACATTGTGCAGCAGATCTCCGCGTCGCTTGGTCTTTGGGCGCGGACGCTTAACGCTGTCCTCCGGGCAGCAATGACACGCCTCCCCCTCAACGCGGACCTCGTGATGCAGCACGTACGGGCGTCGCCGCTGTTCGAAGACACGGCTAGACACCAGCTCCTGGAGGACGGCCTCCGACACTATTTCGACGGTCAACATGCCGCCGCCACCCACCTCCTCATCCCACAAATCGAGGGAGCGGTGCGGGAGCTCGCACGACTCAACGGCGCCAAGGTGCTGAAGTCCAACCGGAGAACGAACCTGCTCGACCTCCGGCTGCTGGACGAGCTTTTACGCGACGACGTCATTCGAACGGTTCTGACGGACGATGTCGCCCTCTACTTGCGGGTACTCCTGACAGATCAGCGCGGCTGGAACCTTCGTAACAACACGTGTCACGGCTTGCTTGGCTCAAGACAATTCAGCTCTGCCGTGGCCGACAGAGTGGTGCATGCTCTCCTGACGCTGCTGCTCGTCGAGCGAAAACCTCGCGATCTTGCACCGCCGAGCCTGGAGAGCAATCCGAAGGAAGCCATCGCGATAGCCCACCAGCAAAGCGATCCCGGGAGCGCAGAGGCGCCTGCGTCGGGCGGCAAAGGGATTTGAACCAGGCGAGGGTAAGCAGACACCAAGCGAATCGGTGGCTTCCAAACTAACCCCTCGAAAGTGTTAAATCTCAGTCCGCTCCCGTCCAGTCCTATCCATCCCAGTCCGCTCGTTGGCGGATTGCGGAGGGGTATAGGGGCAACAAACCTGAGGGTCCTGTGGTCCGGCCCGAGACAGTGACGTGCCAGCCGCATAGCTCCTCCTCGTCATGGGCCGGGAGGGGTCCTTTGCCTTCTGGCCAGTCTAGGTTAGGTGATGGGCCGTATAGCCTGCGCCCTTGATCTCAAACAGCGCATCGTCCTATCGATCAGTCCGGTCAAGGCAGCCGGACGGCGCACGTGGCGGCTGTTCCCTCAACACCACCGAATCCCGCGTAGGGCACGGCTTCACAAGCGGCCGATCCGCAGCCTTCGTTCCCACCAAAAAGCCGCACGAACAGAAACGCGCCGTATTGTTGACACACACGTCGTGTTCTTCCGGCGCTTGCGAGCACGACGGATCCGTCGCTTGGGAAGGGGGAAGGCACAAAGCCTGGCAAACGGGGACCACTGTGCATTGTGTACCGGCGGGACACGGGCTGGTGGGCAACGGATATCCGTTCGAGCACCAGACGAGATTGCCGTTCCAACACGTCCACTCCAATCCGGTGCCCTCGGGTATCAATTGCGTGGAAGCGATGCATCCAGTTGATGAAGCGATGGTGATGTCGCACGCGACGGGACAGACCTCGCCATCAATCCACGTAAAGCCGCTGGCCTTGCAGAGTGGGCCACCCGCTACATCCGTGGCGAAGGGATTCGTGCAAGCGCACACCAAGACTTGGTTTCCTTCACACTTCAAGTACTCGGTCGAGTTGTCGCAGGCCGAGCCCACTCCCTGGCCTCCACCGTAGCCGAGCGGCAGTGCGATGCGTGTTATGCACGCGATGGCGAGTGCTCTCTCAAGCATCGCCTTTCAGCTTACGGCCCACGGTGCCTCCAGCGCGAGCGCCAGGCCGACCTGTCAAGACGACCGTGACTAACTTTAAACAAAAGTAAGACCGACTGCGAAGAAGCCTCCGCCGGAGAAGTTAACGAATCGGTGGCCTCAAGCTCACCGCTCGAAAGCGTTGAATCCCAGTCCGCTCCCGTCCAGTCCTGGCCATTCAAATCCGCTAGTCGCCGGCCTGCGGAGCGGCAACATAGGGGCCAACACCCCGCGCCGAGGCCCGCGGGGGTGCTGCACGCGGCGCCAAGGCACGATGAGGAGAGGACCAATGACAACAGCTGAATCGGTTCCTCGGGTCGTGCCCCCGACCCCCAGCCCGGTCGCGCCCCTGTGGCACGCGGTGCTGCAGGTGGCCATATCACTCCGGTCCGCGCTTTCGGCGAGGGCGCGCCGACGCATGGAACGACGCTTTCTTGCTACAACTGCACGGCTGAAGCCCGTCTCTCTCTCTCCGTCTCACACCACTCACGCCAATGGCTGTTATCTTCAACACCGTCATGACTTCTTTTATCCACTCCTCGCTGGGAAGGAACAATGGCATGGTGATTTTCGCAGAGCGACCAAAATGCGCCCTTGGACGACAACGCCGCAACAAAAAGCGCTGCTATTTCGATATCCGATAGGCATTCAGGCTTTGTCTTCATCACAACTTCCGCAGCTCTTCGAAAACCAACGACATCGCGCGTAAACACGGCTGTGGAACACCAATCCTTGGCAATCTCCTCACCCGTCCAATTTCTCAGGAGCCAATCCGTTAGCGCTAACTGCTCCCAAGCCGCAGGATGTATTGGGGAACCCGCACTCAACGTCTCGGCCGCGATTCCATTCGCAGCGCTGTAAACAAATGATAGAGATACTGGTCCCCGTCGAACTGCAGCAAGTATGCGAGCTGAAGGGGAGACAAGCTTGAGGGCCGCTGGCGGCCTCTCCTCTAAGCCGGCGGCGAAACGCATCACTCGGGGATCGCAGGCCTCAACTTCCTTCACGGGCTTTGGCAACGGAGCCGCAAAGCTCCTGAAGCCAGCCTCGCTCACCACAAGAAGAACACATAGACAAAGAACTACCGCTCCAATACCTTTTGTGAGGGTGCTCATTACCAGCCCTCGTCGTATTTCGGTGGCATTGGAGCTTGGGGGTCCGGACTCTTCGGGTCGGACGGGGGGTTTCCGTCCGGCCCCGGCTGGGGCTGAGGTTGTTGAGGCGGTGGCTGCTGCTGTTTTTTCGCTTGTTCTTCGTCACGAATCTGCTTCAACAACCGCTCATACTGTGTCTCCCAGAGGCGATTTGCGTCAGAGGCAAACGAAGATGGCAGAACGTACGTGCCCAGCCCGCTGAATGTCGGCACCCCTTGCAGACAGGATGAGACCGAGACCGCGCACAGACCGGGGCCAGGATTATTTGGGTATAGCGTTTGAAAGTTACTGGCAATCTGTGCCTCCTCCTTTGGGCTAGTAAAAAAAATCATGGGATGGGGCGATGATCCCTGTCTTTGCCAGTAGTTGACGTATCCTTGCCAACTTGCTTGGGAGCCTGTGAAAATCCATTGTGACCCCCCGCCAAAGCGCTGAACGTACGAACCACCCGGGTCGAATAGCGTCGGATGGCCATCAAGTCCGTTTGTAACATAGAGCGCAACGTGCGAGTCGCCAATTGATGAAGTGAAGAATATGAGAACTGTGTCAAGGCCCGTGGCGTCAATATGTGTTATGGGGTTGCCACCAGCGTAGGCGTAGACCGGAAGACTCATTCCTTTATTCGCAGCTCTGAGTACGCTCTCGGCCGATTGCCACGTTGGCTCAGGCTCTAGGTATCGCCCGGTATTGCTATCGTAGAACCGATTCCAGTTCTGGAACAGGTCAGTTTCCGCGTCGTAGTACTGGCCCGGGAAACGAAGCGGCAGCCATGTCGGCGCAGAGCCGGACTGGTATTTTCGGTATTCGTAACCGGCAACGGCTATGCCGGAACGCGGCGGATTGCTCGTACTCGCTCCAGTTGCGGTGAAGCGGACTTGAAGCTGTCCTGGCCACGACGATGTGCCATTGGGGACAAAGGCCCACCCTGTGACGGTGGCACCATAGTGGGGACCACCAACCGCGGGTACGGTCCCGCTTCCTGCAGGGTATTGCTGTAGGGTAGAAACCCCGAGGTCAGTCAAGCTCGCGTAGGCACTGGCAGACGAATCTGTGTCGACCATCGCCAACCTTGCTCTGGCGATAACGGAATACGAGGCATTCACCGGCACGGTCTGCCGAAAGCCTGCCACTACCTGCGACTCTGGCGCGCCAGTCTGAGGATTTACCGGAGAGGCGAGATAAGGATGTGGCGTATCCCCTGCCGCCGTGACGCGGTTGACATGGCCAAAGGGGTCATAATCTGCGGCTCCTGCCACCAAGAGCCCACTGTCTAGCAACAGCACGGGTTTCCCCAAGTAGTCAGTGACCGGGAAGTAAACGCCGCAATTCCCCGTGTCGGCACAGGTTCCACTGAAGTCTGGGTTGCGACCCCCAGAGGCGTTGAGACTTCCTCGAAAAAGGATAGCCGGATGTCCGCCGAGCCAGACATATTCGTCCAGCGTGTTGCTTGAAGGCACGCATCCAGCGCAATTCTCGTGATCCTCGATGATCTCATCGCTAGGCCCGTAGAAATACTCGTCCTGCTCTCCGTCGGGATACGCCTTCAAGCGTCTCCGGCCGTCAGCGTCGTAGTAGTATTCATAGGTCGAGCCATTCACTGTGATGGCCTTGTACACCGCGCCTACGGCGGCTTGACCGTCAATGCTGGCATTGAAAGAGAGGCTTAGCGGAGGGCCCACTGAATCGGAGGCCGTGGTCAACGTCGCCATACGCCCATCCGCGTCGTAGCTGTAGTTCGTGGTCAGAAAGGGGAACCCTTGGCACGTCGCCGAGCACGAGGAGCCCGTTACCGCACGGCTCATGAGCTGGTCGTCCAACGGGTTTAAGGTGTCGTACTTTTCGGCCCATGACCAACAGTCCGTGGTTTCCGTTAGGCGGTTGCCGCGTAAGTCGTAGCTGTAGTCCCGCTCTCCCCAGGCGCCGCCGGTGGCCTTCATGCCGCCGCTGGGCCGCGATGCGTGCTCTAGCTGGAGCCGAGCGTTGTAGCCAGCCACGCCACCGCTGCTGAAGAAGTTCTCGGTGACAGGCGTTCCGGCGCTTTGCAGTACGCAACTCGCTTGCGTCACAAGCTGGTCGCCCCGCCAGGTGTATTGCCGCGCGAAGATGTTGCCCGTTCCTGTAGGGCTAGAGGGTGTGTACCCCCCCGTGGAAACCCAGAGAGCGCGCAGGCGACCGGAGTGGTCCGAGTTCGAACTCGAGGGACGCGACGCAGGGCAGCTCGTCAGAGTGGCGACGGTACTAGCGTCGCCGAGTAGGTACTCAACCGCACCGAGTGTCGTCGACGCAGTCGGCGAGCTGACCTGGTAGCCGCGGACCCCTCCGTAGGGTTCCCACGTAATGTAGCTTAATAGCGCGACCGTCGCGCACGACGACCCATTCAGGACGTCTGCGGAGACTGAACCCGGCTGCTCCAAGTCCCCGTTAAACGATGGATATCCAAAACGAACAACCCGTCCATGTGGGTACTGAATATTGTTCAGTACTCCCGTTGAGCCATAGTCGTAAACAGTATTGAGATGGTTGTCGTCGCTAGGCGCTTCGCACGACAAGCCGAGCGGCAATACCGGCAGCGCCGTGCACGAGGTCCCGTTTCTAACGCGCAGCTCGGCCGTCACTTGACCGCGGAAGTTGTATGTATAGTAGGTCTGTCCGAACGAGTCGGTACGCATCTGCACACGGCCCATCGTGAAGGCGCCTGAGCTTTGGGGAGGACACGCGCCCCCCGGAGTGTCGTACGCCAATGCCCACAGAGTCGTATAGCCGCTCAGGTAGTGCTTCAGGTCTAATGGCCTCCCGAGGACGTCATAGTCGTACTGCAGAAACTCGGCTCCACTCGCGGCCATCGCAGGCGTCTCTTTGATGACAATATGACCCTGGGCGTCGTACGCATAACGAATAATACCTACGCCACCGTTGGCTAACCACGGCGCTTGGACGGTGAGTAGATTTCCAAAATCGTCGTAGCCGTAAATTACTTTCTGAGAGTTATAGGTGATGCTCGACACATGCCCGAGAGAGTCGTAAGCCACCACCTCCTGCGAAGCCCCAGCGTTCACCAACGGCTCCGTCAACTTCGCGAGTCGGTCTAATCCGTCAGGGACCATCTCGGCACACGTTGTCGTGTCACCGCCCTGCTTGCAAAACACCGAGGGTGCATTGTACGGAAAGCCGACGCTAATTTGATTTCCATCGTTGTCGAACATTGCCCGCGTCGAGTAGGTCGTGTCGGTCGTGTCCGAGAGGTCACCGACCGCATCGAACGTCGGCCGATTGCGGGGGTCCCTGTCATGCCTCACTACCCGCCGGACCTGGCCCATACTATCATAGTAGGTCTCTTGCGAAACGTACCCATGCAGATATTGGTATGCGACGCTTTCAGTCCTGTGAGTGCAGGCTGTATCCGAACATTTTGCTTTCCAATATACGAACTTGGAAGCCGTCAAGGTAGTTGAGCAGTTGCCTGGCGGCGTATTCGGCGCTTGCACTCGGTAGCACGTGAAGTCTACCATCCCCGTCGGGTGCTGCACCCATTGGAGTTGGTCCCCATCGTAGCCATAGTTGGTTGTATCAGTTACGGTCGTCGCCGTGACCTTCGTGCTAAGTAATAAATTACCTGAGTAAGTCGATATGGTTTCAACGAGATTGGCGTCAACCGAATCAGTGACATGGCCGCGCGCATCGTAGGACTTGTAGGTTGTCGTTAGACCAGGACACGTTTGGTTGGGTGGCGTCCCAGAAAGGGGGCCTGTGCACACGGTTTTTGTGTTTGCACGGTTCGCCGTAAACCCAGTTCCACTCGGCGGGTAATAAGTGTAAACAACCGCCGGAGAATTGCTGGAGGCGCATCCTGTCGGTTGGGTGGCGCTTGCAACGAAGCAAGGGCCCTGCACTGAGAGAACGCGACCGCGGCTATCGTAAGAGTAAATTGTGCCGATGTTTTGCTGACTGAGCGACATTGAAGAATCGATAGCGGTTTGTCCGACGCGCACTACTGAGTTCAAGCGATTATTTGTTGTGTCCCAGTTGTAGTACGTCGTCGTGTTCCCACCCAGTGGAGAGGGTTTCTGAACAGTGGACACCATCTGCTCATAACCCTGGACGGGCTGGCCAACTCCGCCATAGACGTAGGCTCGAGTCTGCGTGGACACCGCGCCCGCGCCACCGTCATTGGTGGCGCCACTAAGAATGGTCGGATACTCGGGCGGCGGCAAGAACCCCGCATCCGAAGGGACGACGCTCGAAGGAGCATAACGAACGTTTGGGTAGGCCGTGAATGCATTATTCTCACTCATGCTCGATTGCGCATAGGGTTGGTTACCAGCGCTCTGGCCGTACGCGTAGTTTACCCCGGGCCAAAACCACCAAGCTTGCCCCGAGCTCGCGAGTAGGCCGGAGCAGGAACCGCTACAAAATCGAGTCACAAGGGACGTCTGACGCCCCGTGCCAACGCTTGCGTTGGTAGGGACACTTAGGGTGTAAGCCGTTTGCAAATCAGCGACGCTCCATGTGCCGTCGCCCGCTGTGACAGCGGGATCGCTTAGTGTGTTTTGGTAGCAATAGTCGGTGCCCGAACCCCCCGAACAGGAGTAGGCCGTGTCGTTCCACCAACCAAGGAGGCTAAGCGTTGTCTCCTCAGTCGTCTGCGAAGAGACGGCACCCTCGCCGGCACCCGAGCCAGCGTCTATGACGTAACTAATTATTTTTCGTCCAGTCAGTGTTGTAGCCGCGAAGCCGTTGCTGTTGGTCCCGTAAGCGTATTCCTCCCCGGTGCCATCATCGTACGTTACGGTATTCAAGAGGCCATTACTGTACGTATAGGCAGCAACGGTGCCGCCATCGATTGAGACAGACTGGAGGTTGCCTCCGGTGTTGTTGAAGACCAGGACTACGCCGTCGGCCGTTGTTACACTCGAAATGACTCCGGGGCTTGAATAACTGATGTTGGCTACAGTGACGCCGCTGTCTACTGCCGTATATTTTATATCTTCAACTCTACTGAGATAATAGGTGTGAGCACCGTCCCATTCCGCGTAATAGTAGTGATTTGAAGGCGTGAAAAGAATGAGACTCGAGATGCCGCCATCTTGATTGCTCGCGTTGACGTAGAGCTTGTCTTGGTTGGCAGCATCCACCGGAATCTGGAACCCCTGTTGGGGAACTTGCGGGTTTCCGTTTGAGTAGTAATTGAGAAAGGAGCCCGTGTCTGGGTCGGTCACAATGTAGTCGGGGGACCTTACGCAATCCGGATTTAGTGGGCTGCCTACGCACGTGATGCCATCATTCGCGTAGCTCATAAATTGGACGTTACTGGTAAGGTTGGTCCACCACTGTGGCTGCGTTACGAAATAGTCCTGGGGCTGCTTCCAGTAACCGAGACTCGTCCGGAATGTGCGCTTCAAGACGAACGGCCCCGTGCTGTTTTGAATAACTAGGTCCGTCTTTTCATACCGCCCAGTCATGTCTGACAGCTGAAGCCCTCCAGTGCTTGAAGGGCCAGCGACCGACACGAGAGTGGGTTGCGGGGTGTCAGTCTCGGGAGGGTCGCTCGACTGCGCAAGCAAGAGCCTTTGAAGGCTACCAAGAAACGAATGCGCAGCAGCGGGCTTCGGTCCGAGAAGGAGGACGACAAGCCCGAGGCCGGCCAAACCCGCCCATACCCGCCAGTCGCGAGAGAGTCGCTTCATGACTTCTTCTCCGGCGGAGGTTGGCAGACCGCTCGTCTCGCTGACAGGGACATCGACCTGCACTGCCAGCCGGAAGGGCAACTCGAGCCGTCCGCGCAAGACTGGCTGCAGATGTAGCCCTTCTCTCTCGCGCCAACATGCAAACAGAGATTGGAACGGCACTCGGAGGCCCCGTGAGCAGCGCAATCCTCACCGAGGGCCTTATCTGGCGCATGCATCGCCGCTGTTGGGCGGTGCTCGGTCAGAACATGAACTTGCTCGTTTGTGCTTCGACTCCCGTCTTGCCGTTGCTCGCCAGCGCCGGTCGACGGTTGACACCCCAGGAGGCCAACCGCCACCAAGGCCGCGAGAGCTCGGACAACGCTGAGCACTCTCATAGGCCGTCACACGCCGAGCAGGTGATGCCGTCGTCTACGAGCCCGTTGCAATCGTCGTCCTTCCCGTTACACACCTCAGCTGGCGGCGTGCAAGTCCCGCTGAAGGCGCACGTCGCTGAACTGCAAGTCCCACTGCCAGTGCTTGCGCAGCTTGTGGTGCAGGAAATGGCTCCACCGCACCCAGTACAAGCGCCCCACTGGTTGGTGGCGACGTTGCACTGCTGTGTACCGGCGGACTGGCAGCCGTTCGGGTTACACGCCTGGGGCGGCGGCTGAGAACACGTTCCAGGCGTACAAGTTGAGGAGCAGGTAGCTGTGCCACCGACTCCGCAAGCTGTGCATGGCGCGCTGCCGCCGCCCGTTAGGCACGTGCAAGTGGTTGAATACTTCCCGCCGACGCAGATGTGGACGCCTGGACAGCCGTTGGCGAGCGTGCAGGGTTCCGTCGGCGGAGTGCAAGAACCGGGGGTTTCCGGAGTCGCTCCGCCGTCCGCAGGGCCGTTTCCACCATTTCCACCAGCGAAGGCCACCAGGCCGGCTGCCCAGAATACGGCGGCGATTAGCCCAACCATCACGGCAACTCGACTTCTCGAGTTCGGCGTCCCCATCGCTGTCCCTCCCAACGGCTTGCCGCCGCGGGAGATAAGCCGTGTTCAATAGGCGACGTCAACCACCACGAGAAAAAGGCCGTGGACCAATACTGTTGCACGCAGTTCATCTTTCCAAGTGTCCGAGTTCACTAAATCAGCCCGAACCGTCTCAAACCGCGGACTTCTTCCGACTCCAAACTCGCAAACAGGCGCCGCACTGCGGCGTACCAGCGAGGTGCCTCGCCCTGGAGTCGAGAGCTCAACCTCCCGAAGCTGGCGCCACTCGAGCGGAGACTCAGTGGCGCTGCAACGCGAGTGCGGCCGTCCGAGCGGCGATTCCCGCCACCTTGGGGGTCAACAACTCACGAAGCGCTCGTACAGGCGCAGCCCCGGTGCCGTTGCTTGGTCTATTCGGCGCAGCGAGTGCGCCGACGGAACCGGGAGCTGCCCGAGGCTGCCGTAGGCGATGGGCAACGCCGTCATTCCTTTGGGCCGCGAAGCGAAGAGGTACCCCTGCCCTCGCGAGGCTAGCGACTTGAGCCGGTTGGGGTGGAGTCGGTAAGCCTCGACCGCCCGCGTCGAGAGCAAGCCCGTAGGCAGGATGGCGGACAGAAAGCTGCGCTCCTGCTGAAGCGTGTTCTCGAGGCGCGGCATTGTCCCGAGGCTCTTCGCCATACGCTCGCAGAGCTCCGGGTTGTCCTGCGCGAGAATGTCCTTCGTTCGCGTGTTGTCCCATACCGCCTGGGCGAACTCCTTCGACACAATTTCGAGGTCCGCCATCGACTGGTGGGACAGCGTGAATTGAATGTGCGCGTCTCGCAGCTTATTCAGCGAGTCGATGATTGAAATGTCTGCGAATGTCCCGAATTCATCCACGCATACCGAGAACGGCCGCTGGTTCCGCCTTTCACGGAATACCTGCCGGAGCGACGCCTCCTGCTGAAGGTCCATCAGCATGCATTTCCCTAAGGCCGGCGCCTGTAGCTTGAAGAGGTTGGACGGAAGCTGCACGTAGACGAGCCGATTTCTTTCCAGGACGTCCTCGAAAAAAATCTCGGGTTCATAGGCATTGACGAGGGGCGATTGAAACTTGTCCACTGCGCCTAGAAGGCCCGAAAGGCACTGGCCTACATCCCTCCCCAGCGAAAGGACCTGAGCCCGCAGCTCCTCGACCGCTTCGCGGTCCGTAGAAAGGGCGAGACACTGCTGGAATGTCGCGCCCCATTCCGAGTCGAGCGAGGACAGCCCACGCAAGCAGACAGAGACGTCTCGTAGGTTAAAGGGCAGGCCAAACCCGTTGGAACTCTCGAAGCCGTGCAGCACCCTGCAAATGCGGCCGAAGGCCAGGTAGGCTTGGGTGTTGAAGTAGGCGTTGTCCCCGAGGTTGAAGACTGAGAAGACGCGCTCGGCCATCGCCATGACGTCCCCACCTGCGTCGCCCGGCGTCCGTGGCTTCACGTGGACGAGGTTGTAGGCGTGGGAGAAGAGCTGCGGCCGGTTCCACGCAGGCAACGCGAAGAGACGTAAGTCCTTCGGGCGCCCGGAAATGTGCGCAATGCTTCGCATTGTCTTGGCATTCTCGTCGGACCCCTTGGCGTCAATGACGAGGACGCCCTTCCCGTCCAGGGCGTCCTGCAGGACTTCCGGCCAGAGAATGCCGCTAGTCTTTCCGGAGCCCGTCTTCCCCAGTACATGACGGTGCATGCTCCTCTCCTCCTGGGAGAGGTACACGGGGCGCCAGGAAAGCCCCCAGGGCGGCAGGACTCGCCGCCTGGGCGTGAGGCCGACGAAGGTGCGACCGCCGCGGTTGACCATGTATTCGAGGGCCAGGAAGGTATGGGTCGGGAAGCGGCGTCCCTCGAGCTCGTCCGCCATGCCAGTGGCCTTGGCGGTGAAGCGCTTGTTCCTGAGGACAACCCAGCCTCGGTAGAGAATAAACAGCAGAAAGAGGGCACTGGCCGCAGCCGACAGCGCGACCTCGGGGTAGCGCATCGCCAGCCGGTCCAGCACCGCGAAGGTTTCCAAAAACCGTCCGACGGGCCGACCTCGAAGCGGGCCCCGCGCCAGCTGCAGTTGGTAGCTGAGGGTGACGTGGCTGAAAAACGCGACAACGGCGAGTAGCAGCAGAAAACGCGGGACAAGACGGGAAG
Source organism: Myxococcaceae bacterium (assembly GCA_052147975.1). GTDB lineage: Bacteria > Myxococcota > Myxococcia > Myxococcales > Myxococcaceae > JADGRA01. The sequence goes on along the minus strand of JBKQJL010000083.1, from coordinate 72,377 downwards.
CAGGTGTGGTTTGCATGCCTGGTGGGCATTGCAAACGCCGTGACGGCACGCCCCGGCACGGCTTTCCGCTGCTTCCAGAGCGTCTCGCGCCCCAACGCTCGTCGCCGACACCCGCCGGTGGGCCTCCGCCACCGCGTAGGCCTTGCCAGTCAGCTTTGACTGGCAATTCTGACAGGCAATCTTGACGCATGGGCGGAGGCCCCGGGGTATTGTCCCTGGCATTCTCAGACTCGGCAGGCCCGTGTATGCCCAGTGTGGAAGGCCACGACACTCTCTCCCCGGACGCCGTCCCAACGGCGGGCCCTGGCGATGACTCACCCGGGCGGGCACTGCGCGTGCCCCCGGAGAAATGGCTCCTCAAGGGACCCTGCCCGAGGGCTCTTCGCATTCTTCGCCACGGCCGGCCCTCGGTGGCCATTCCGCTCGACACCCGCCGCGTATACACCCTTGGACGCGCCGAGAAGGCGGACGTGTGGTTCGAGGACGAGGCCGTTTCCAGGCAGCACGCCCTCCTCTTCTACGTGCCGGAGGTTTCCGCCTGGGCCCTTCGCGACAACGAAAGTGCCAACGGGACTTTCCTTCATTCCGGCGAGGGCCCTCCGAGGAAACTGCCGCGCGGCGGTCCGGTGGGCGTGGCAGCCGGCGTGGCGCTTCACTTTGGGGAAACGGACAACCGCCTTGAGTTTCTCGCCGAAATGCCATCCGCGCACGCAGCTTCCCCAACGGCGAGCGAGTGGAAGTCTGCTGCCGCAAGAGAGCTGGAGAAGGCAATCCGCCGGGCCAGTCGTGTGGACAGGCCCGTCTTCCTCCTGGGCTCCTCCGGCACGGGGAAAATGTACGCTGCCCACCTCATTCACGAACTCAGCGGGGCCAGGGGCCGCTTCGTGTACCTCAACTGCGGCGCCCTCCCGCCGGACCGCACGCATCTCCATAGCGAGTTGCTCGGCCACTTCCGGGGCGCGTTCACCGGTGCGACGGAGAAGCGAATAGGACGTCTCTTCGAGGCCGACGGAGGGACACTCTTCCTCGACGAGGTTGAGTCCCTGGTGACAGAGGCCCAGGTCTTCCTTCTGGACCTCCTGGAGGGCACCGAGGACCTGGTGCCGCTCGGGGCCCCGACGTCCAGAGGGCTGCCTCGGCCGAGATTTCGCCTCATCTCGGCCTCGAAGCAACGGCTTCAGGAGTCCCCACTGCGGCCGGACCTGGCCCAGCGTCTGGCGCGGGGAGAAATTATCCACCTCCCCTCCCTGCGGGAGCGCCAAGAGGACGTCCCCGTGCTTGTCGGGCACTTCCTCTCCGCGCTGGCGACTGGACCTCAACACGTGCAGGCCCAAGTGTCCGAGAAGGCGCTGGCATTCCTTGCCGAGCAGCCGTGGCCCGGGGAGGTGCGGGAGCTGGAAGCCACCGTCCACACGGTGGTGGAGCGCGCCCACGCCGAGAAGCTGTTCGAGGGAGGCCCTGCAGGACGGCTCGTGCTCGGCGTCAGCGAGTTTCGGGAGTACCTCGAAGCCCGCGCGGCGGCCTTCAGCCGTCCGCCTGAGGCCGGCACGCCCGATGGGTTCCGCGGCGCCGCTGGCGCGTCAGAGACCCAGACGAGGAAGCGCCCCAGCGACTTGACCCGAGACGACGTCCAGGCCGCCTTGCTCGCCACAAAGGGCAACAAGGCGCACGCGGCGCGGGCTCTCGGCGTCGCCCTCAACACCCTTAAACGAAAAATGGCCGAGCTCGGGGTGTCACGGGAGTCTTTGTGACGTCGCGATTCGGCTCGGGCGCCGCGCGCCCGAGCCGGTTCCCCATGGAGACGCAAACCGCGCGGCTCGTTGCGATTAGCCTGGTCTTTCTCGTCGGGTGCGCGACTGCTTCGCTTACAGCCCCATCCACGAGCAGCGTCGACTCTGACCGCGATTTGGTGCTCGTGGCGGCCATCAACGAGGTGACGAAACACATGACTGGCCTAATATGCCTTCAAGTGGATGACGGAGCGCCGTCGAAGCGCCTCTTGGAGACCCTCGGCGCCCGTCCCTTCAGAGTGTCGGGGAATCGCGCCGAGTGCGACGGGTCCCCGGGACAGCGACTCCTCATCGCTGACCAGGCCATCGTCGTGGGAGCAGCAGCCAGTGTCAGTATCGGCTTCTTCATGCAGCGGGGTTGTGACCTGGACCTGCAAAAAGAGAGCGGGAAATGGCAAGTTGTCCGCTGGCGCAACTGCTGGGTCGCTTCCCGTGAGAGCGGAAGGGGGGACAGCTCTTGAACAGTCTCATCCGTTCGCCGAGAACCGTCGAACATCGCAGGTGTCGGCCAAGCAAGAGTATGTGCTGAAGATGGCCTGGGGCAGGAGTACGGAGCGTCCGGCCAACCTGCCCCGCTTGGCAAGTCAGACGTCATCATCCCGTCTCATGAGCGATGCGGTCGAGCAGCGCATACGCGCGCTCGTAATTCACGGGGTACTCGGGCAAGTCTGGACGCCCCAGCTGCCGGAACACGGCCCGCGCCCGTTTGATAGAGCCGACCGACTCCTGGACATACTGACGCAGTACCGCCACGTCCTCGGCAACGAGGTAGGTCTCCTTTCCCCATCCGGCGCGCTCGTGCTCGACGCTGGTTGCGTGCGCAAGTGCCGGAAGCCCAGCGAGTTGGCGTAGCTCCACCGTGGCTTCCTCGAACGTAAGGGTCCGCATCGCCGTTGGCCTCCGGGCCCCGGTCTTCTTGCGCCACGAGACGAGCGCCGCGTTGACGGAGTCCGCTCGTCCCCGGTTCAGCACCAAGAAGAGAACGTCCGGCGCAAACCCGTCAGGGTACTGGGTGTCGTAATGCGTGCGGCGGCCGTCCAGGCCGGAGGCGTCGCCGAGAAACCGCTGGTAGCGGTCCGCCTTGGCGACGGTAGCTCCGGGCGAGCTACCTTGGTTCGGCACAATGGTGTGCGTTCCCATCTCGCACTCGAGAAAGTACCGACGCTTCTGCCGCGGGACTTCAAGGACAGCATCCGGCTGGATGACACGCTGTTGCCGACGACCCTCTCGCATCTCCCATTCCCCCCAGACGAGACGCACCCTGTCCGACGGGACCCACCGGAACGCCGGGTGCGTCGCCCGTGGACACCGCGGCCCGCCTTGCCAGAGGGCGACCAGCAATTCGTTAAGCTGGAGCAGGTGCTCCAGGAACTGCGCGCCCACGTCGTGCTTTGGCAACTCGGGGAGCGAAGCTGAGCGCGACAGCGCCGCCTTCAGAGCGTATGGCGTTGGCGCCCAAACGGCGCGGCGATTGCCGTCGTAGTCGCGGAAGAAGCGCTGGCGGACAAAGGCTGGTTGGCCGTCTTCCCGCGAGAGCCGCAGCAGACGACGGTACGCCAGCGAGGGGTGCTTGCCAGCAAACGCCAGGCGGTACACCTGGGCTGCTGTCAGGTACCTCGCCAGCACCAGGAGCCCGAGGACATCTCTGTCTCTATCCGTCAGCTTCACTCCTCCACCGCGCTTCGCCGTGACCGCGTACTCGCTCGTCCACACTTCCCCCCTCTCAATCTCCTCACTCATCGGTCACCACCTCTGCACCACGCTGACAGCTCGGTCTCGACGCAAGGCCGCGGCCTCGTAACTCTTCGATGTCATGTCCTTCATTGCTACCTGACTCCTACATGGTCTTTGAAAGACCCTGAATTCCCCGCCCCGCCGCCGAAAATCGGGAGGAAAAACTAAAGAAGCACGAACCAACCACTCCATCCCGTCTTTTGTCGTTGGGAGGGAGTGGTTGGTTCGTGCGACTGCACTTCGTCGCTTCGAGTACCGCCTTTCGGCGGCGGGGCGGGCGCCGCGGATTCCGAGGGCTTGTCCGCCTGTGTCTGCCGAACGCGATGCCAGGCGAAGTGACTGCCGAAGCATCGAAACGGGCTCGGCAAGCCATTCGGCAGGGCCCGATGCACTGCGTTCGGCACGTGGAGCAGCGCTGCCCCGAGTTTTTGGACGCCTTCACGCCGTGAGCTCTGCTAAGAGCGCCCTCAGTACTTCGACCAAGGCGCTTCGCTGTCCGGGTGCAGCCTTCGCGAGCTGACTTCGACGGATGCGTAGCTCGGCTCCGTCGGTGAACAGCGCTACGCGCGCGGCTGCGACAGCTCCTTCCCCGGTACTCCCATCGAGCTGCGAACCCGAAACGACACCTCGGCAAAAAGTCTGTACGCGCCTCAGGGTCCAGCGTTCGGACAGCGCCCGCTCGATAGCCTTTGCGGTCCGCTCGTCGGCCTTCTTCGGCGCCGTTTTGGCGATGCTCGAATGGGCCCTCGCGAACTCGAGCGCCGCCATGAGGTCCAGGCGGGCTCGCTCGCGTTTGGCGTTGCCGGAGGCAAGAAGCTTCACTGTCCCCTGCTCATCTACCTGCTCGATGAGAACGCCCTCGTGGCATGCGTCCTGGACAACCTTGGGCGCCCGCGCGAGCCGCAGCAGGCGCTTCACCCGATCGACCTCGAGGCCGGTGCGCTGCGCCAGCGCCTCGGTCGAAAGCTCATTCGCCACCTGGAATCTCGAGAGACCCAAAGCTGCGTCCAGGGGCGAAAGATCGTCGCGCTGAAGGTTCTCGACCAAGGCGAAGAGCGCCATCTCTTCGTCGGTAACATCAAACTTCTCGTGGGCGGGGATGGTCTCGAAACGCTCGCTACCCTCCTTGCCTCGGGCCTCGGCTAGCAGCCGACGGTAAGCCTCTAGCCGACGGTGCCCAGCAATGAGTTGGTACCTGCCTCCCGGAATCCGCCTGACCGAGACCGGCTGCAGTAACCCATGCTCCCGGATGCTTTCAACGAGCTCTGAAAGAGGGGCTGCATCGAACTCGCGTCTTGGCTGATGGGGATTGGGCTCGATGAGTTCGAGCGCAATGCGCCAAGTTGGCGGTGGTGCGGCTGGATCGGGGGCTTCGGGTAGCACAGGCATTGAAAGCTCCTTTCCCTGAGGAGCTACCGCTCAATGCATGAAGCGTGACAAGCTTCGCTGACTGCCTAACCAACCTGCTGGTGAAGCGGTCTGTCGGTCGCGCTCGAAAAGAAAGCCCCGGACCTAGCGCAACATAGCCGGTCCTCGGTTGTGGACCGCATCCAGACACTGCTCAATCCTTTCCGCCAGTGCGGCGGCTCCTTCGGCGTTTTCCTCCAGCCAAGCTAGGGTCAGCCGGTCGGACAGCAGCGCTGCCGGCATCCCGACCTCGTCGCACAGCGCATTGAATACCTTTTTGGCCTTCTTCGTACCTTGAAGGCCCTGACCTCGGACCTCAGCACGTTCGAAGGCCATCTGCAGATCGGCAATGTGCCCACTTGCGCGGGCAATGTTCGCAGGGTCGAGAAGTAGCACTTCCGGCGCCATGTCGCCGGGCAACGATAAGAGCCCCTTTTCGAACTGCTCACCAACGTCGGCGTCCCTCACCCCGACTGCTCGTACCCGTTGTTCACGTAGCGCCTCCACATTGCGGCGCACATCATCCGCGGACCCCAATGGAACGACTTCTGAGTTCGTAAGAAGCGCGCGATTGTTACGTCGAAGTATTTCCAGAAGGAATTGGCGAGCTACCTCGTCCTCGACGAGAAGCAAATCTTTATTGCTCCGCATCGATGCGGCCAGTTCTCGCGCTGCTCGAAAGTACGGTGCTCGCGGAAGAGCTCGGATGCCCGCTCCATCTCGAACAAGTAGGATCCTGCCTTCGGAAGGCAGCGCTTGAAAGATTTCCGTCGAATGGGTCGCAATAAGTATTTGGTGGCCGCGCCTCTTTGCGAGTGCCATTAGGTACCAAGCGAGACCCCGTTGAGCGTCAGGGTGGAGCGTTGTTTCCGGTTCCTCGAGTAAGACGAGTGAATTTCTCGGAAGGGCCTCCAGCCTTGCGACTAGCCGGACAACTTTCTGCTCACCGGCACCCATGTGCGGTTCGCTGTAAACATATCCGCCCCGCTGAAGCTGCGGGAGGTCAAACTCCCATTCTCCTTTCGAGGTTGAGACCGTATTGACTCGACCACCAGAATATGGGGAGCCGAGAATCCTCGAGATACTCTCGACTTCTCGGGCGTCAATGTCCCGAGTCGCCTTCACTCTTAGTTGTTTCCGAAAAACGTGAGCGCGATCTCGCTGTTCAATACGTGGGGCAAACTCGCTGATGCCGATGAATTCGACGTGTCGTGCAGGGTTATTACGTCGCGGGTAGCCCCACCGGGTCTGCGCCGGAATATAGGGTATTGTAAGAGTAGGGGTGTCGTTCCAGAAGTTGAAGATGAGCTTTGCTGGGTCCTTCACTGGAGGTGTTTCGCCCTCCATGGCATTACGGATCCAGTTCCCAAGGCGAAAAAGCCGCTTGCCGTCCGGGGCATATGCCGTCGAGCAAAGTTGCAGGATGGTGGTCTTCCCCGTCCCATTCACTCCGGCAATTGCGCAAACAGGCCACTGGAATTCGATTGAACAATTCTGGCCTCTAACGTTTGAAATGCCCAAGGACTTTATAATGTTTCCGAATACTGCATTCCTTGAGATGGGATTGGTCCATTGTTCCTGAATCCCATCGACGGCCTCTTCGATGTCAGCGTCAGTTGCCATGGCGGCCAATGGCGCGCTGGTACACCCACGCCGCGCCTGAGCTACTCATGACTGTTCGGCTGGCCGAGCTCCCCGAGAGTGAATAGACGGACCAGCCTGAACAGTTTGCCACATGAGCCCCTAACTCAATGAAGAAAACGCTGCTGCCTGGCAAAATCGATTCCTCACAGCTCACGCATTTTAGCGTCAATGCGCCCGCGGGAGCGACTTCTTCCATTCCTCCTCGGCCGGCAGAAGTGGACGAATGGAGAGGGAGTACATGCGTCCCTCAAGCAGAGCTGCGGTGTAGGCGTCGAGTCGCTTCTTGAGCTCGATTGCCTGATTCCAGCAACGCCCGTCGATGAAGATCTCTCCAGCCACTGGGAGGTATGGGTTCCCGCCGATGGTGGAGGGCCTCTTCGCGCCCGGAGAGTCCCATCCCGGCCAGTTCGCGGGCCAGGCGATCGGCTTCTGACGGCTATGGTCGAATGGGCCGAGCATGAGCTCAACGACCTCGGGCGTCCACGTCGTCGCGCCGTCGGGATCAAACGCGCGCAATCGTTCGACAACTGAGACGAACGCCTCCGGCGATGCGGAGATCGGGATGCTGCGGTCCGCCCACTTCTCCTCCTCTGGATTTCGCTTCACGGGACCGTAGACAGACACGGATCGCATTCGGTCCCCGTCGCGCCAGATGACAACCGTCGTCGACAGGTCGGTCACATGCATCGTGCTGGTGTACTCTGGAAGATCGCGGAGCCGCCCGAGTTGCAGGCTCTCTAGGAATCGCGTCAGAGCAGAGAGCTCCAACTTCACGTGGCGGAGTCCCTTCCTGGCTAAAATCAGCTCCCCATCCGCATAGACGACGATTGAGGGCACATCGGAGTTGATGACCTCAAGCCATGGGTTGAGCTCGGAGAAAACTAGGAGTGGAAGTCGCCCGGTATTGGCGCCAGGACGCACAGCACAGCTCGCAGGGGTCTCCGTCGGAGCGCCGGCTGTGTCCTGCGGGGTTCCATGCGAGCACGCGCACGACAGGATTGCGCAGGCCACAAAGATGGGTCTGTGACGCATCGCCATCGCGGTAGTCTAGCTACCTGCTGTCGCGACGGTAGAGCGCACGACGGATTCCGGAGGCTATGGGGCAAGCGGACGCGCTAGCGTTCTAAGAACATGTGGAGTTCGTCCTCGAACTCGACAGAGAAGATGTCGCCGTTGAGCTCGGCGTCGTCGGCCCAGCTCTCCAAGTCGAGGTATCCGCGGAGCGACTCAGGCACTTGCTGTAGAAGGCCCGTGTCTTCGAGGTATTGCTCGGCCCAGGCCTCGACGCTTTCGTAGGCGCCGTGGTAGCACTCGGTGAAGCCTGCCACCAGCTCGGGGACCAGCTCCGCGTCCGTCGGGAAGGCGACGTGCTCGAGGTAGGCTGTGAAGACTGTGCCGTGCTCCACAATGGCGGCGCCGATGGCGCAGACTAGCTCGAGGTCCGCGAACTCGGACGGCAGGTAGCGGCTGAAGCCCTCGAAGTCGTGGATGGCGTACTCCTCAGCGGCGCCGCCGGGGGAGGCCTTCAACATGGCGGTGACTCCCGCGCGTACCTGTTGAATGTCCGTCGCCTCCAGCCAGGCGCCATGAAGCCGGCCGGCGTTGTAGTCCGACAGTGAGGCCACGTAGATGCGGGGAACCCTCTTTGCCGCGCTGCTTAAACCTTGCGCTGACTTCGCCATGGTACCGCTCCTGACAGAGGGCGGTGTCCGTCACCGCGCTCGCCAGAGAGGGCGTCAGCCCGGCGCGGTGAGGGACACCGCCGCGGAGCGCGGTGGTGTATTGCGGGGCTCTCTATGGGTGCCGCGCGACCAAGCGAAAGCCGCGTGCCAGCGCAGTTCAGCTGGCGCGCCGGGTTTCGCAGCGCGGCACCAGAGGAATCCATACGCCGGTCGGGCTTCTTGTCGGTGCACGCCTCCGTCGTCACCTTGGCCCTCCGTCAGGGAGGCCCGATAGAGGCGTCGGGTGGCTGCAAAGCGCTCAGCGAAGCCTCCGAAGCCGGCCGGAATGATTAAGGACCGGGTGATCGTGCTTTCGACGGTTCCCATCACCGAAGGCACCAAGCTGCCCGGCTACGACAGCCCTCATCTGCCGTCTATCGCCACGATCACGCTGAAATCCGACGTTCTCCTCGACACTTCCGTCATCAGCTTCGTGAAGGACGACGCCCCCACCCGACGGCGCCTAATCCGAAGAATTAACAAGCTCATCGAGGTGAAGGGCAACTGCTGGGTAGCGGTCGACACGTTGAACGAGCTCCTTCGCACGCCTTCGGACGGAAGACTTGGAGCTGTCGTGTCGACCTTGTTGCACATCGATGCGGAGGTTCGGGAGAGGCTGCACGTGCTGGATCTGGTTGCGAACGCACACCGTCGAGAGCTTAAGGAGCGGCGTCGGACAATGGACACGTGGCCACTCGACAGCTTGTCCTCCGAACTGCTGCTTGTCGCTCGAACCGGAAGCCTCGACGGGGCGCCAGTTATGCAGGCTGCTCTCGACCAGTACAACGAATTCCTAAGGCGGCACCGGCCGGCGATGGAACGCATGTCGGCTAAGTGGCAGGAGAATCGTGCGAAGGACCCCAAACTGCTCGCGGAAGGCCGGGCTTTGCTTGCCGACTTCCGGGCGCCGCACGCACTAATAGCAGCTCGAGCAATGCTGTGGGCTGTCTGCAAAGACTACGGCTGGAACCCTCGCCGAGTTGAAGCTGAGGTGGCCTACGCGGAGGCGCACTACCAGGACTATCTGTCGTGCTGGACTTGGGCCGTACTCGGAACGCTTCGGGACGTGTTGGAGACGGTTCCGATGCTGGAGAGAAAGAAGCTGGACCCTGAAATCGGCGCTCTCAAAACCGACCGCAATGACTGGATGGACGCGAACATCGTAGGCGCCGGCGCCCGTTGCGGAACCCTGATTACTCACGACGGCGACCTGCACCAGCGCTGCACGATGCTCTACGACCGAGACCTGATTGGCATCGCCTCCGAGCTATTTCCGGACGACTAGCGGCCGCTGCCCCGGTGGCGACTGCTCGCGCCGCGCCGCCCTCGGGTCGAAGGCTGCTTTTGCAGTAGCCTCGGGCAAATGGCGAAACGCGGGCGCAAAGGAGACACCGTGGCAAACGAGGAGCCTACGAGGCTCCGCCGCTCACGAGAAGAAGCGCGCAAACAGCTGACCGCTGGCGTCGATTCCGGAGCGGCTCTACTAAACCGTGCGCGTCAATCGAGCACGCCCGAATCCCGGAACAACGTCAAGGCCGAGTACGACCGCTGGTCCGCGAGGAACTTGGAGCTTTTGCGGCAGCTCTTCACCGATACCAACGCTGCATTCTCCTTCGACACCGCAGGACCGGCTTCAGTTGTCTTCGATGCAGGCGATTACGAGTTCGGAGGGCCAGGGAGCGGGATCACTGACATCCTGCAGCACGACACGCTTCGCAAGAGCCTGGAGCAAAAACTCAACAACCTTCGGAGTGTCCTGGAGCAACTAGATCTCTACGGAGAACCGCCCGCTACTCAGCCCGAGACAGGAACGCCGCCCGCGTCGTCTGCCTTGGCGTCGAGGAAGGTGTTTATCGTCCATGGGCACGACAACGCTCTGAAGCAGGAAGTTGCTCGGCTCCTCGAGCGGCTGAAGCTTGAGCCGATCATCCTTCACGAGATGCCGAATCGGGGCAGGCTCATTTTCGAGAAGCTAGAGCAGCACGCGGCGGAAGTGGCGTTTGCCGTGGTTCTTCTCACGGACGACGACTTGGGAGAGGCAAAGGACAAGATCGCAACACCGAAGCAGAGAGCGCGACAGAACGTCGTCCTTGAGCTGGGATACTTCTACGGGCGAATTGGTCGCTCAAAAGTCTTCGTGCTCCATCGCGGAGTGGTCGACCTGCCCTCTGACATCCTGGGTGTTGTCTACACTCCCTATGACGGAGCGTGGCCACTGAAACTGGCGAGGGAGATGAAGGACGCGGGGCTCCCGGTCGACATGAACCTGCTTTGAAGGCACCGTATCCAGTCCTTCAATCGCTGCGCCAATCGGGCCGCACTGCGAGCACTTGCAGTGGCCAGGACCTATGTCGTATACAAATGCGACCAACATAGGACCACGCCGAACTGCCGCGAGGGGCGCTACCTCCCGGCCGTCCCGCGGTCGCGCGAGAGGAGCGCGGCATGAACACGGAGCCGTTCTGGACGACGAAGGATGTGCAGCGCTTCTTTGGGGTCTCAAAGTCGTGGGTGTCGCTCCGAGCGCAGGGCGGCGAGCTGCCTTCCGTCATGTTCGGGCGCTGCAGACGATTCGTGCCTGAGGAGGTTCGCGCCTGGGCGCTTCGTCAGCGTCCTGGCCACCTCCCCTCTGTCAGCAGCGTCACGAGGGAAGGCTAGGCTCGACATATGGCGTACGTCTTCGAGAGGCCCGAACGTCCGGGGCGCTGGTACATCAGCTTCTTGGGGCACACCGGGAAACAGGTTCAGCGCCCGACAGAGCCGGGGACGTCAAAGCTGCAAGCGAAACGGCTCGCCGCCCAAGCCGAGCAAGAAGCGGAACGTATTCGCAACGGAGAGACGGCGGCGCCACGCAACGAGACGCTCGGCGAACTTGTCGAGTGGTGGCTCAACACGTACGTCTCGCAGCATGCATGGGCAGGGAAGACCGGAGCGGCCGCCCGTAAGCATCTCGTCGGAGGCAACCTTGGTGAGCTCCGTCTCTCACAGGTAACCACCGGGAGAATCGAGGCCTTCTTGCAGGCGAAGCTCTCAGACCTCTCTCCAGCCACCGTCAACAAGCTCCGACGCGCCCTCATCACGGTCTTCAATCGAGCGCGAAAAGCTGGCCGCTGGACGGGAAAGAATCCGGCGCAGGACACGGACCACCGGAGGGAGTCGAAGCGGGCCTCCCACCACTACCTCCGCGCCGAGGAGGTCGAGCCGGTGATGGCAGCCTTGGACCCCCGGTGGCGCTCTCTCTTCGCCTGCGCCGTGTACCTCGGGCTTCGTCGCGGTGAACTCGCTGCCTTACGAAAGACGTCTGTCGACCTCGAGCGGCGAGAACTAGCGGTGGAGGCGAGCTGGGGGCGGACGACGACGAAAGGCGGCCACAGCGACGTCTTGCCGATTCCGGAAGCGCTCGTGCCGTTTCTCCAGGCGGCAATGGACGGTTCCCCGAGTGACCTGGTCTTTCCAGGCACTGATGGGAAGATGATGAAGGTGGACATCAAGCTGCAGCACGTCCTCCGGCGCGCCCTGGCCCGTGCCGACATTGTCCTCGGTTACATGCACCGCTGTCGGGGGCGAAAGGGTCAACCGTGTCGGCACGAGGAAGCGCATCCGGATCGCGCGCCTCGCCGGTGTCCGACGCATGGAATTCTTCTCTGGCCGAAGGCTCAGGTTCGGCCAGTCCGCTGGCACGACTTGCGACACTCGACGGCGTCGCTGCTCAACGTCGCCGGCGTGCCACTCGCTGAAGCTCAGAAGATTCTTCGCCACAGCGACCCCAGGCTGACGGCGGAGGTCTACACGCACGTGGAGAAGACGAGGCTGCGCGCGGCGGCGAACAGCATGCCCATCGCGGTTGGGCACCTTGTACCGCAGCGCGTTGTTGACAGGATGTTGACGGGAACGGCGAAAGCGGAGTCAGGAGCTGCGGACCAAGAAAAAAGCCCCGGCGTTACCGAGGCTTGGAGGAGCGGGAAAAGGGATTTGAACCCTCGACCCTCGCCTTGGCAAGGCGATGCTCTACCACTGAGCTATTCCCGCACGGTGAAACGCCGAGCCTTGTAGCGGCCGGGTGACATGCACGTCAAGCGCCCTCTGGGCCGGCCGACGAGCCGCGGCGCGAGAGCATCTGTCCAAAGGCACGAAAGTAGCCCACCCCACTCCAGACGCTGAAGAAGACCGAGATGTAGAGGAGCACCTGTCCCACCGCGTTGTAGTTGACCGGAAACGTCCAGAAGATGAGATCAAGCGGGTGCGTGTAGTGCACGCACAGCGCGATGATGCCGGTGAGCTGCAGGCTGGTCTTCCACTTCCCTTCTTGGCCGGCAGCAATCACCATCCCCTCGGACGCGGCAATGCTCCGCAACCCAGTGACTAGAAATTCGCGTGCCAGAAGCACAATGACGACCCACGCTGCCACCCGGCCGAGCCGGACCAGCATGACGAGGGCCGCCATGACGATGAGTTTGTCGGCGAGCGGGTCGAGAAATTTCCCCAGCACCGTGACCAGGTGCATCCGCCGGGCGAGCACGCCATCGATGACGTCTGTCACCGCAGCGAGGGTAAAGAGAAAGGCGGCGAGAAAGCTGTCCAGCGGGTCAGCCTTGTAGGTGAGCCAGATGAAGAAGGGGATGATGACAATTCTTCCGAGCGTGAGCATGTTCGGGAGGGTCCACAACTCCTTCAGCAGCACGCTCGGATGGCGCGCTGCCTGGCGCGCTCGGCGCGCCTCGCGCCGGCGCTGTTTGCGCGTCCGCCGGTCCACGAGGGCGGGGTTTAGCCCATTCCCACGCAGAGCAGCGCGAAACCTTCACCGGTGAGCTCCACGGCGATGGCCGCCCCGCCCCGCGGGTGGTCCCACGGCATGGCCAGTACCCGGGGAGCAATCTGCCCCTGCCAGCCCACCCAGTGCTCGAGCGGCACCGTGACCGGAGCGTCGGCCCGCACCTCGAGGGAGCGCAGTGCTCCGGGCAGGCTCAACAGCACCTGGCCCACCCCTGCCAGGTGGACGAGGTCCAGGTCCGGCGCAACGTCCGACGGGACACGCCCGTTCTCGAAATTCACCTGCTCCTCGAAGCCAAACACCATTGGCTCTCGAAGGTATGCCCCCTCATCTCCGAGGCTGACGGCGAGAAAGCGACGGCCCTCGCGAGCCACCCACGCGGCACCGGTGCCGAGGACGCGCTGCATCCTCTCGGACGCTTCACCGAAGGGCCGGTCCGTCACGCGGCCCCGGAAGCGCTTGAATTCGGGTCGAAAGTCGAGAGAGCCGGTGAAGCCAATCATCCCCGCGGTGCGGACGATGAGCTCGCCGCGCACTGTCACCAGCACCGAGTCCTCGCTGACGGCAAAGGGAGAGGCTTCTCCCTCGCCCACCAGGCGCAGACTTGCGGCCAGCTCGGACAGCTCGGCGCTGCCCGGAAGCGGAGCCCCGGGCGGCACTGGCGGCTCGGCCTCGGAGGGCCCGGGGCCTTGGTAGGCCGCTGGCGCGGCGGCCGTGCCCAGCGGCCCGTCGCCAGGCAGGCTCACCGGCGGCGTCACGCGCTGCTCGAGGACGAGCGGAATGGGGGCTGGTGGTGGAGGCGGCACCCGGGAGGCGGCGGTTGGGGCATTGGCGCTGAGGCCTTGGGCCAGCATGGCGTCGTAGGGCCGCGCGGACGGCGCCGCTGGCGCAGCGGGTGGCTCGGGCACAGCGGGGACTGCGGCAGCCACCATCCCGACAAACGTCTTGGAGGCTGCCAGCGTCAGCGCGGCCGGTGCTGCTTGTGTCTGTGGGCGTGGCGCGCGGTCCGCGGCGAGCGCACGCGCCATTTTCTCGGCCATCACCTCGGAGCCGGCCTGCAGGAAGGCCTCCCGGGCGCGCCCATACTCGCCGGCTTGGGCCAGGGCGAGGCCGAGGTAGTTGTGGGCCTTGGCGTGGTCCGGCGCCAGTTCGACCGCTCGCTCGAATTCGCGGATGGCGCGTGGAAGCTGCCCGGACTTCAAGTACACCAGCCCGAGGTTGACGCGCAGCGTGGGGTCCGACGCGTTTTCGCGCACCAGCCCCTCGTAAATTTCAGCGGCCCGGTCGAAGTGCCCCAGCTTGAAGTAGGCGAGGCCGAGGAGGTTCTGGCCCTTCTCGTTGTCAGGCTGAAGCTGGTAGGCGGCTTCCAGCTGGGAGCGAGCATCCTCCAGCTGTCCGGCCTGCAAGAGTTCGCCGCCCCGGTAGAGCAGCGTCAAAAAGGCGTCGTCTCCCCCCGTCCCCGGAATCACTGCCATGAGGAATGCCCGGCCGAGCTCGAGCTGGCCGAGGCCTGCTCCTGGTCTTTGTACTTGAAGTAGAGGGCCAGGACTTTGCGCACATAGGCTTGCGTCTCCTCGTAGGGAGGGACGTTGCCGTCGAAGCGGTGCACCGCATCCGGGCCAGCGTTGTAGGCGGCGAGAATTTTCTCCATTTGTCCGCCGAACTCATTGGCCAGCACACGCAGGTAACGCACGCCGCCGTCAATGTTCTCCTTCACGTCGAAAATGTCATGGACGTACATGTCCTTGGCGGTGCCGGGCATGAGCTGCATCAGCCCTTTGGCCCCCTTGGCGGAGACGGCGAAGCGGTCATAGTTGCTCTCGGCGTGCACTACCGCGCGCACCAGGGGAAGCGGAATGCGGTACTTGCTCGAGGCGCGAACCATCCACTCTTCAATGAGCGAGTCGGCAATCACCATCGGCGCTGCCAGCTCGCTGCTCTGCGGCGCACTCCGGGCCTCTCGTCCCAGCTTCCGCACCTTCACGCCGGCGGGCGGCACGTTGGTGTACACAATGGTGCCGTCCTTCAGGGTGTACGTGTAAATGGCGCTGGCCCGAGCTGGGGCGGCGACGGACACAAGAAGAAGAAGGACGAAGGGACGCACAGAGTCGGGGGGCTCCCAACTTATCGCTCCCGCCGCGGCCCCTCAAGAAAGGGCCTTGTTTCCAGGACTTGTGAAGATTACGAGCCTGTTGCATGCCCCAGCGCTTCGACTTCCTCGTCGTCGGCGGTGGTGTCGCCGGGCTCAGTTTCGCCCTCGAGGCCAGCCAAAGCGGCTCGGTGTGTGTACTCACCAAGCGCAGCCGGAGCGAGTCCAACACGGTGTATGCGCAAGGCGGCATTGCCTCTGTCCTCTCTGAAAGGGACTCCTTCGCCCAGCACGAGGAGGACACCTTCGTGGCCGGGGGCGGGCTGAACCACCGAGATGCGGTGGAAGTCACCGTTCGGGAGGGGCCGGCCCGAGTGCGGGAGCTGGTGGCCTTGGGGGCCGACTTCAACCGGCTCCCCGACGGGGAATGGGACCTCACCCGGGAGGGCGGCCACTCCCGACGGCGGATTGTCCACAGCGGGGACATTACTGGCCGCGAGGTGGAACGGGTGCTGCTCGCCGCCTGCGACGACCGGCCCAACATTCACTTCGTCTCCGACAGCGCCGCCATCGACTTGGTGCTGCAGCGTCGCTCGGGCCACGGGGCTTCGCCTCGGGCGCTGGGCGTGTATGTGCTGCTGCCGACGGGCGAGATCGAGACCTTCCTCGGCCGCGTCGTCGTCCTGGCCACCGGGGGTGCGGGAAAGGTGTACCTGTACACCACCAACCCGGACGTGGCGACGGGAGACGGGGTGGCCATGGCCTACCGGGCCGGCGCCCACATCGCCAACATGGAGTTTTACCAGTTTCACCCCACCTGCCTCTTCAGCCCAGAAGCGAAGAATTTCCTCATCAGCGAGGCGCTGCGAGGCGAGGGCGGCCGACTCAGGCTGCGCAGCGGCGCCGCCTTCATGGACCGCTACAGCCCGCTCAAGGAGCTCGCCCCGAGGGACGTGGTGGCCAAGGCCATCGACAGCGAGCTGAAGCGCACCGGAGATGACTTCGTCCTTTTGGACATGACGCACCTGGGACGCGCTTTCCTCATCGAGCGCTTCCCCAACATTTACGAAGTCTGCAAGCAATTCGGCGTGGACATGGCCATCCAGCCCATTCCGGTGGTGCCGGCGGCGCACTACCAGTGCGGCGGTGCGGTGACGGACTTGGACGGGCGAACCACCCTCCCCGGGCTGTACGCCGTCGGCGAGGTGGCCCAGACCGGGCTGCACGGCGCCAACCGGCTCGCCTCCAACTCCCTCCTCGAGGGGCTGGTGTTCGGCCACCGCGCCGCCCGTGCGGCCGTCGAAGAGGTGAAGGGCCACGGCTTTCTGGAGGAAGACGTTCCGGCGTGGAACCCCGGAGCCGCGGTGGACCCCAACGAGAGCGTCATCGTCACCCACAACTGGGAGGAAGTCCGCCGGTTGATGTGGAACTACGTCGGAATTGTGCGCAGCGACAAGCGGCTGATGCGGGCCCGTCGGCGACTAGACCTGCTGCGGGAGGAGATTCGGGACTACTACTGGCGCTTCAAAGTGACGCGCGACATCATCGAGCTGCGCAACATTGCCGATGTCGCGCACCTCATTGTGGAATGCGCCACGCGGCGCAAGGAGAGCCGCGGACTGCACTACAACCTGGACTACCCCAACCGCGACGACCACAACTGGGCCAAGGACACCGTCGTCTTTCGCGAGCTGTAAGGGCGCCCCACCATGGTTCTTCGCCGAGACGACGCCTTTGGCCCCGCTTCGGGGCCCCTGCCCGAGGCCCCGCCGGCGGCGTCGGCAGTACCGGCCGGGCGCCGTCCCCTCCCCCCTTTTTGCACCGGCCTCATTGCGGTGTGCGTGGCCGTGTTTCTTGCGCAGCTGTCCGGCGTGGAGCCGGACTTTCTGCGCGGGGACAACCTCGCGCTCTACGGCCCGGCGGTACAAGCCGGGCAATGGTGGCGCGTGCTGACGTGGGTGGTGGTGCACGGCGGGCCCCTGCACATTCTTTTCAACATGATGGTGGTGGTGAATTTGGGCTTCGCCGTGGAGCGCCTGCTGGGGACGCCGCGAATGGTGGCCGTCTCCCTCGTCACGGCGCTGGGCAGCGCCGCCCTGGTGCTGGCCTTTGCCTTCCGCCTGCCGACGGTGGGGGCCTCGGGCGTCATTCTCGGCTGGGCGGGGGCGCTGCTTCCGGTGGTGAACCGGCAGGGACGGCAAAGCCTGGCATGGCTTCTGGTGCAGGTGGCCGTCATCAGCCTGTTGCCCGGGGTGAGCTGGCAGGGGCACCTCGGGGGCTTTCTCGCCGGGCTCGCCTGTGGCGGCCTGCTTCGCCTCGGGCCCAACCGCTTCAACCAACTGTGGCCCCTTTTGGCGCTGGTGCTCGCCGGGGCGGTGGGCCTACTCGGAAGCACAGGGGGCCTTCCGCCACCGTGAGAGGGGCCTTCAGCGTGTGCGTCTTCTGTGGGGCGAAGGCTGGCGCACACCCGCGCTACCGCGCCGCCGCGCGGCAGCTGGGCGAGCGCCTTGGAGCCCGTGGGCTGGGCCTTGTGTACGGCGGGGCCCAAGTGGGGCTGATGGGCGAGCTGGCCGAGGCAGCCCTGGCCGCCGGCGCGCCCGTCACCGGGGTGCTGCCCGAGGCCCTCAGCAGCGCGGAGGTGGCGCACCGCGGCCTCACTGAGCTCGTCCTCACCAATGGGCTACACCAGCGCAAGGCGGAAATGGCGACCCGGGCGGCGGCCTTCGTCGCACTGCCCGGGGGCTTCGGGACGCTGGACGAGCTCTTCGAAGCCCTCACCTGGCAGCAGCTCGGCCTCCACACCAGGCCGGTGGGCCTGTTGGACGTGGACGGCTACTTCGCCCCGCTGTTGCACTTTCTGGACGCTGCGCGCGAGGCCGGCTTTCTCTCCGCGACGGACAGGGCCAGGCTTAAGACACACGCCGAGGTGGACGCACTCTTGGATGCCCTCGGCGCCCCGCACTAGCAAGGGCGGTGGCCAGCCCGCGGGCGTCGCTTGGGGCGGGACGCGAAGACAGCCTACTGAGTCGGCAGCGGAAACTCGGCCCGGCCCAGCGAGGAGGCAAGAAGCACGGTGAAGCTGGGAAGCTCCGGAGGCACCAGGGCGCGCTCGGCCACCGTCCGTGGAAAGCGCACCGTGTACACCGTCCAGAAGTCGCCCATGTACGGGTAATAGGCCCGGGTGTTGATGGTGGCGTGGCCCAGGCGCTTGACGAGGACGGGGGCCACTTCCCCCACCGGCGTCACCAGGGCCAGCCGCCAGATGCTGGTGGGCAGGCCAATGTCGTCGAAGCGGGGATTCTGCATGTAGACGCCCACCGTAAACTCGTAGAAGTCCGCTGGCTCGGCCTCGACTGCCTGCAAGTCCCTGGCTAGCTGCTCCGGGGGCTGGGCTTGAAAGGCGTCCTTTCGGCGGATGCGCGCCTCGCGAAAACTTCGGCTCTCGTACGTCACCCCGCCGAAGAGGATGGTGTCAAAGCCGATGAAAATTTGCCGCTGCGCGCTGTAGTGGTCCAGCACCGCGTGGTACTCGGCATTGGCTTGGGCGTCGCCCAGCTCGGGGCCGGGCGAGCCCACCATGGGGGGTGGAAGCGTGTTGCACCCGGCCAGCCCGAGGGCGAGGCACGCCACAAGGCGCGGCGGCGGCGCCTTCACGGCAGGAAGTCCTTCCGGGTGAAGAGGCTGGACAGCCCGTAGCCCTTCTCGGTGATGGCGGCCCGTCCCCCCTCCATGCGGTCCACCAGGGCAAAGGCACAGCGCACGGCCAGCCCCTCGGCCTCGGCGCGCTCGATGGCCCGCAGGGTGGAAGCGCCGGTGGTGACGACGTCCTCGAGGATGGCCACCTCGGCACCGTCGGCGATGAGGGTGCGGCCCTCCATCCACTGCCCGGTGCCGTGGCCCTTTGGCTCCTTGCGGACGATGAAGGCCGGCAGCGGCGTGCCGGCCAGGTAGCTCATGAGGCTGACGGCGGAGGCCAACGGGTCCGCCCCCAGGGTGAGGCCTCCCACCGCCGCGGCCGCCGGCGCCAGCCGCTGGATGTCTCGCAGGAGGAGCCGGCCGATGAGGAAGTGGCCCTCGGCCGTCAGCGCGGTGCGCTTGCAGTCGATGTAGAAGTCACTCTCCAACCCGGAGGACAGCGTCACCCGGCGCTTCTCGAACGACAGCCGGGTGAGTAACTCGAGCAGCCTTGCGCGGTCCCGCGCCAGCGCGCCCTCCATGCTCAGCTTTCCTCCAAGTAGGCGACCAGCTCCGCGGCGTAGCGCAGCTGCGTCAACAGTTCCGCCTTGCGGTCCTCCTCCAGCGCCCCGAAGACGGGCACCAGAAGCGCCAAGTCCTGGTTCGCGTCACCGAGCAGCTGCGTCAGTGAGGAGGCCAGCTCGTCCGCGTCAATTTCTTGCTCCGGCCCCTCCGCCCCCAGCTCCCCTGCCCCCAGGGCCTGCTCCAGCATGTCGCTCGCCGCCGGGCCCAGCCGCCCTTCCTCAGCCAGCCGCTGGCGCAGGGCCAGGCACTCCTCGGCCGAAAGCGGCTGGGCGTGGAGGGCGGCGGCGAGGGCCACCAACAGCGCGTCCTCGTCCGACAGCCCGGTGTGAATGCGGGCCTGCACCTTGTCCCGTTGCAAAAAGCGCAGCGCCGCGACTCGGCGAAAGCCGCACACCAGCTGAAAGCGCTCGCCCTGGAGGCGGACGTCCACCGGGAAGAGCTGCCCCAGCCGAGCGATGTCCTGCGCCAGTCGGCTGACGTCCCCCTCCTCGCGCAGCCGGAAAGTGTCGTCGTCGTCGAGCTGCTCCAGCGCCAAAAGGCCCTGCTCGACATGGAGGGGGCGGCTCAGGACGGCCTCGGCAACCTGGACGCGCGGGGGCAACGAGGGGCCGGGCGCCGTCGGGACGTCTTCGTCCACCTCCGCCAGCGGAATGTCCGGCAGCAGCTCGACCGCCGGCGGCTCGGCCGTCTCGGCGCCGGCCGGCTTCGGCCGCTCCTCGAGGCTCTCCTCTGCCGGGCTTTCTGGCTCGGGCGTCTCCATCGCTTCTTGCCATACCACACCGGCGTGGTGACGCCGGGTTGGGCTCCCGAGGGCTTTACCGCTTCTTCTTCACGACAATTTTCTTCTTCGCCCCGGCGGCCACGGTGGGCGGCGCGGGCGGTGGCGCAGGCGGGCCCTTGGCCGCCTCGGCCGGGCGCGAGGAGACGAAGGCCGGCACCGGGGCGCGCGCCGGAGGCCGCGGAGGCAGGGCCGGCGGCCGGGCGGGGGCCAGCGCCGCGCGCACCGCCGGGCGGACCTGGGTGCGAGGGCGCTCCGGCAACGGGCGGCCGGGGGCGAGCTCGCCCATGTCCACCCTGCCGCGGAAGCTTGCGCCGTCCACAATAATGACGCGCGGCGAGCGTATGTCGCCCACCATGCGCCCATCTCTGGTGAGCTCGACACTCTCGGTGGCGGCAATGTTGCCCACCACCACCCCGCTCACCACGGCATTCTTGACGGAGACGTTGGCCTTCACCACGCCTGAGGGTTCCACAATCAACGTCCGGGTGAGCGACAGCTCGCCCTCGACGCGCCCGCGCACGGTGAGGTCCTCGTCGCCGCTCAGCTTCCCGTTGATGAGGATGGACGGACCGATGACGGTGTTTCCGGCCGGGCCGGAGAGCTCCTTGGGGCTGGCCATGGGCTTAGCCCTTCACGTCCATGTCGACGTTGCCCTTGAAGGAGGCACCGTCGGCAATGAGGATGCGGGGAGCTTTGATGTCTCCGACGACGCGGCAGTCGCTCTTGAGCTCCACCTTGTCGGTGGCGGCGATGTTGCCTGTCACCCGGCCGGCGATTTCGACATTTTGGGTTTCGATGTCGGCCTCGACGACGCCTGAGCTCTCCACGAAGAGGCTCTCCCGGAGGGAGATTTTCCCCTTCACCGTGCCCTGGATGACCAGGTCCTCATCGCCTGAAATCTCACCATCAATAATCAGGCTCGAACCGATGACTGTATTTGCCACGTGGGCGTCCCCTCCAGAGGGCTCTCGCTGAGGTGTCTTTTGCCGGGGCGCCTAGATGTCGTCCGGCAGCTTCACTTCCATGTCGATGGAACCGTTGAAGACCGCGCCGTCCTCAATCACCACCCGGGGCGCTTTGATGTCGCCGGCCACCTTGGCCGAGGTGTTGATGGCCACCCGGGAGGAGGCGTCGATGTTGCCGCTCGCCTCGCCGTTGATGGTCAGCTCTTCGGCCCGGATGTCGGCCTCCACCTTCCCGGTGGTCTCGATGGTGAGGTGGTTCTTCAGGGCGATTTGGCCCTCCACCCGACCCTCGATGACGAGGTTGCCGCCGCCACTCAGGCTGCCCTTGATGATGATGCCCTTGCCGATGATGCCCACCTGGTCGGCTTGTGCCATCCGTTGCCCTCTCGTCGAAAACGTACGCTACAGATGCTCGGAGATCCAGCGACAGATGTCGCGAAAAACCTCTTCTTTGCCCAACTCGTTGAGCAGCTCGTGTCGCATACCGGGGTACTCACGCAGCGTCCGGTCCTTCGTCCCCAGGGTGTCGAAGAAGCGCCGCGCAGTTGTTGCGCTGGCGATGCCATCATCCGTGCCGAGCAGCATGAGGACCGGGCACTGGATGGCGGCCCCGCGGGCGAGGACTTCGGCCTGGGCCCGGGTGGACTCCGCAAACCAGCGCGGCGTCCCCACCCGGTTATAGAGCGGGTCAGCGTTGGTGGTGCGCAGCCAGGCCTCGTCGCGGCTGAGCAACGAAAGGTCCAAGTCCAGCGGCAGGCGCATCGCGGGTAAAATGCCCTGAAGCACCTTGGCCAGCCCGGACTTCCAGGCCGGCGGCGCGAAGGCCAGCGCCAGGTAGGGCGAGGACAGGACGAGCCCGTCCACCAAGGGCGCGGCCCGCCGCTGGAGCGCCGCCAGTGCCTCGAGGCCGCCGTGGCTGTGCGCGATGACGAAGGCCCGGGTGTTTCCCGCTTGCGAGCGCATCCGCGCCAGGCAGCGGTCGAAGTCGTCCAGGTAGTCCGAGAATTTCTGCACGTGCCCACGGGCACCGGCCGTCTTCCCGTGCCCGCGCTGGTCATAGCTGTGGACGCCGAAGCCTTCGGCCACCAGCGCGTCGCGCAGGGCGCGGTAACGCCCCAGGTGGTCGGCGTAGCCGTGGAGCATGAGGACGTGGGCGCGTGCCCCGGTGGGCACGTCGTCCTCGGTCCACAGGCGCGCACCGTCGACGTCGAGGAAGGCTTCCTCGTGATGGACCATGGCGGTGACAGGAGAACTTAGCGGTCCGCAACGTCCGAGGACAGTCCCTTGAGCTTGGCTTCCACTCGGGGCCGAAGGGCGGCCGCCTCGGGGTCGGTGGAGGTGCGAGCCGCCTCCAGGGCGCGGCGGTAGGCGCCGGCCGCCTCCCGACGCCTCTGGACACCTAAGTAGGCGTCACCGAGGTGTTCGGCAATGACGGGCTCGTCCGGCTCCAGGGCGGCGG
Source organism: Myxococcaceae bacterium (assembly GCA_052147975.1). Classification (GTDB taxonomy): domain Bacteria; phylum Myxococcota; class Myxococcia; order Myxococcales; family Myxococcaceae; genus JADGRA01. Next base: position 49,756 of record JBKQJL010000083.1, on the reverse strand, counting down.
CGTGCTCCAGCGTGGAGACGGCCCGGCCATAGTCATGGCGGTGGAAAAACAGCCACCCCAGGCTGTCCAGGAAGGCGCCGGTCTCCGGACGCAATTCGAGCGCGCGATGCAAGAGCCGCTCCGCCTCGTCCAAGTCCTGGTCCTGCTCGGTGAGGGTGTAGCCAATGAAGTTGAGGGCCGAGGCGTTGTCCGGGTTGAGGGCCAACACCTCGCGCATGCGCTCGAGGCTGTGGGTGTGGTCGCCGGCCCGCTCGTAGGCCGCGGCCAGCGTGAAGAGGAGCGACTCCTGGTGAGGGCGGCCTTGCACTTCCCGGGTGAGCAACGCAATGGCCTCGGCCGTCCTCCCCTGTCGCTCGAGGAGGAGGGCCAGGGCCTCGGCCAGCTCCGGCGAGCCGCGGGCCAGGGCCGCCTCGCGCAAGAAGCGCTCGCCCTCGGCGGGTTTGCCGGCCACCTCCAGGGCTTGGGCGTAGGCCGGGTAGAGGGCGAGGTCATCCGGGGTGGCCACCAGGGCAGCCCGCAACAGGGCCACGCCCTCGGCCGGACGGCCGGCGCGCCCCAGGGCGGCGGCGCGCCGCAGCCGCGCCTCGCGGAAGAGCTCCGAGGCCGGGGCCACCTCGGCGTAGGCCTGCACGGCCTGCTCGAAGCGTGCGCCGCGCTCGTGAAGCAACCCGGCGTAGAAGGAGACACGCGCATCGGCGTTGCCGGCACGCCGGGCCTCGTCGAGCACCTGGCTGGCCTCGGCGGCGCGCTGCCCAGCGAGCCAGGTGAAGGCGACGCGCAAGGTGAGGTCCGGGTCCTCGGACAGGGCCAGCACCCGGTCCAGGTAGGCGCGCGCCCGCCCGGGGGCATTGGCGCGCAGCGCGAGCCGCCCGGCGTCGAGCAGCGCGTTGCGGTTGTCGGGGTCGACCTCCAGGGCCCGGGCCAGGCTGTCCTCGGCCAGGGCCGGCTTGCCCAGCGCTTCCTGCACGGCGGCCAGGGCCACCCAACTCTCCACGTCGCCCGGGTCGAGGCGGGTGGCGCGGAGGAGCAGGCCCTCGGCGCGGCTGGGGTCTCCTTTTTCAGACAGCGCCTGCCCCAGCCGCTTCAGCCCGAGCGGCTCGGCGGCGGCGTCGGCGAGCGCCTGCACGACGTGGATGGCGTCGTCCAGCTGGCCGGATTCGAGCGAGATTTCTGCAAGCAGCAAATAGGCGTCAGGGTCCTTGGGCCTCTGCGCCTGGGCCCGCCGCAGCAGGGCACGTGCCTTGGGAAATTGGTGCCCCTCGTAGAGGACGCGGGCCAACAGCAGCTCGGCAGCGAAGTCGTCCGGGTGCCTGTCCAGGACGGAATGCGCCTGGGCTTCCGCGCGCGGCCAGTCCTCGAGACGCACGTAGGCTTCCCCCAGCGCCACCAGGAGGTAGGGGTTTCTCTCGTCGGTGGCCAGCGCCAGCCGCAGCTCATTCACGGCCTGCCGCTCGTCTCCTTGCTGGTGGGCGAGGCGCGCCAAGAGAAAGTGGGCGTAGGCCGCGGCGGAGGCAAACGTGCCGGGCTCGGCGTCCATGGCCTCGCGCATGGCCGAGACGTCCACCGCCGGCCGGTGGCTGTCTAGTGTCCTGTCCGCGGGCGCAGCGGACAGGCACCACAGAAGGACGAGGGACGGAGCAGCCACGGGGTTTCAAAAAGGAGGCGGCGAGTGTACCAGGCCAAGGGCGCGCCCATGGAAGCCCCTCCCCTTGGGAAAAGGCCGGGGCAGCGGACTCGCCCACACACCGGCCTCCCTCGCGACGGGGAGGGACGAGGGGAGGCGCTAGCCGAGCAGCCGCTGCAGCACGGCCTCCGGCATTTCGCGGGGCGGCACCTCGGCCACGTCCACCCTGCACTCGTGCGTCCCTTGGCGACGCAAGTCTGACTCCACCCGTCCAAACACGCGCTCGGCCTGCGCCGCGGTGCACTCCGGCAGGACGGCAGCGAAGGTGCCCCCGCCGAGGTGGGCCAACACGTCCGGGGCGCGCAGGCGCTCGCGCATGCGGGCGGCGCTGTTGCGCAGCGCCTCGGCGCCGTGCGCATCGGTGCGCACGACGGCCAGCGCCAGCGGACGCCCATAGCGCCTGGCGCGGGCCGCCTCCTGGGTGAGGCGGATGACGAGTCCGCGGCGGTCGAGCAACCCGGTGGCCGCGTCCGTGGGCCCGGCCGCGGCGGAGGGCACTGGGAGGGAGGCGCCGGAGGACTTGAGGGAGAGCGCGCGCTCGGTGCGCTCGAGCAACTCGGAGGAGCGAAAGGGCTTGGCCAGGTAGTCCACCGCCCCGAGGTTGAGGGCCCGGACGCGGTCGGCGACGCCCACCTGGGCGGAGACGAGAATGACGGGAATGTCCGCCGTGTCCGAGGAGGCCTTCAAGGACAGCACCGCGTCGAGCCCGTCCATGTGGGGCAGAAAGACGTCCATCACCACCAAGTCCGGGTGCAGCGCTCTGGCCTTGGCCACGCCCTCGGCGCCGTCGCGCGCCAGCTCCACCCGGTAGCGCTTGCGAAGAATGCCTTCCAGCACCGCGGCAATGTCCGGCTCGTCCTCCACCACCAGCACCCGGGGCTGCTCGCCCGGGGTGGGCAACACGCCCGAGCGCTGCCGAGGGACGTCCTGGGAGGCGAGCGGGAGGGTGAAGATGAAGGCGCAGCCGCCCTCCGGCGGGCGCTCGGCCCAAATTTCACCGCCGTGCAGCTCGACGAAGTCCTTACAGATGGCCAGCCCCAGCCCGGTGCCGCCCGGGCCGTGGCGGTAGCGGTCAAAAACGAGGTGCAACTGGTCTTCGCTGAGCCCCTTGCCGTCGTCCTGCACCACCAACTTGGCCACCGGGCCGTCTGGCCGGGCCAGCACGCGCCCCTCCACCGTCACCACGCCGGCGGCATGGGCGAGGGCATTGGAGATGAGGTTCTGCAGGACTTCTCGCAGCTTGAGCTCATCCCCCATCACCGGGAGACGCTCGGGCGCCTGCACGCGTAGCTCGAGCGAGCGCTCGCGGGCCAGAATGTCCATTTCTGCGACGCAGTCGCTCGCCACCTGGCGGACGTCCACCAGCTGCACGTCCAAGGCGACACGCGAGTGTTCCCCCTTCCCCTTCTCCAGGAGGGACTCCACCAGCTTCAGAATCTTGCGCGCTTGGCGCACCACCGCGCCGGCGGACTCGTGTTGCTCGGGCTGCAGCTCGGCGTCTTCCAGGAGCCGCCCGTGGCCGATGACGACTTGCAACGGCGAGCGCAAGTCGTGGCTGGCGATGGCGATGAGCTCGTCCTTGAAGCGCGCCAGCTCGCGCAGCCGGCGGTTGGCCTCGGTGAGCTCGCGGTAGCGGTCGACGTACTTGAGCTCCAAGTCCTCTCGCTTCTTTTGCAGCGCGGCGTGCAGCCGGGCGTTGCGCACCGAGTTGGCTAGCGCCGCCGCCACTGCCCGGGCAAATTCCTGCTCCTCGCGCCCGAAGGCGCCGCTGCGCCGGGAGAGGCGCAAGAAGAGGGCCCCCACCAAGTCGTCCTGGCTGATGAGGGGCTGGACGAGGATGCTCTTCACCCCGAGCGGGGCGATGAGGGGACGCACCTCGGCCATCAGCGGGTCGACCAGCGCGTCCTCGACGTAGGTGGCCTCGCGGGTGCGCAGCGACTGGCGCAGCTCCGGGTAGCGGGCCAAGTCGATGGGCAACGGCTGGAGGTCCGGCCGCTCGAAGGTGGCCATCACCGTGGCACTGGCGTTGGCCTCCCCGATGCCGTCCACCAGCACGACCGAGCAGCGGTCCATGGGCAGCACGCGGCCCACTTTCTCCACCGCAATTTTCAGAATTTGCCCGAGCTCGAGCGAGCTGGTGGCGGCCTGGGTAATTTCGAGCAGCATCGCCATGCGCTCGGCAAGCCGCTCCCGGGCCCCCTTACGAGCTTGCACCGGTCCGTCCAGCACGGAGCCGGTCGGCGAAGTCTCCCCTTTCATCCCGGTTTCATCTTTCCGCAAACCCTGGCGCGGCACCAGCCGCGCCCGGTGTTGGCTCCCCCGTTGGCGGGTTCGTTGTGACCCTGAGATGCACGCATATACTCCCGTATGCCCTGAGGTTTCCCCGCATTCACCCTCCTCTCCTCCTCGCCGGCCTCGGGCTGTTGCTCGGCGCCACGGCGGGGGCCCAGGGCAAAGAGGACGACTTCAACCCCTTTCCGACGGCCTCGACGCCCACCCCCCAAGGGCCCGCCGCGGAAGCCGGCCAGGCCGCGCCGAAGGCACCCCCGGCGCTGCCGGCGACAGCCCCTCCGGCACCAGCGGCCGCACCGGTGGACACGCTGTCGCCTCCACCGCTTCCGCCCACGGCAGTCGACGCCCCAGCCGGCCCAACGGCCGCGGCCAGTGGCCCACCGGCCGGCGTTTCCCCAGCAGTGGGCGCAGTGCCCGGCGAGACGGTGGTGCAGCTACTTCCAGGAAGTCCCCCGCCCGGCCCCTCGACGTTGGGGGACGGCTGGTTGGACGCGCGCAACACGCGACTGTCGCAGGGCCTCTTCGGAGGACTGGGGACACTCAACGTCTCGAGCGCAGACATTGGCGGCCAAGGCGTGCTGCGCTTTGCGGCCTTCGGCCAGTACTACAGCAACAGCGGCTGGCCACGGGCCAGCGACGAGGCGACGCGCACCGCTGGACGCTTCGCCCTGGACTTCGTCGTGCTGCCGTGGCTGGAGCTGTACGCAAGCTACGCCGCCTCCAGCACCAACAACACCGGCTCCAACCCCAACTTCCTCTCCGCGGTGGGCGACGTTGGCCTCGGGGCGAAATTCTCCTGGCGCCTCTCCGGGGCCTTCGCCCTGGCCTTGGACGTGCGCGCGAGCCGGCTTCCAGGCGTCGGCAGCCAGGACTTGGACCAGGCCGGCTACACGCTTGCGCCCTACCTGCTATTCGCCTGGACGCCCCGCCTTCCGCTGCGCTTCGGCTTTCAATTCGGCGCCCAGTGGCAGTGGAACAGCGTCGTCCTCTCGCAGCCGGGCGGCGGGGCCGAGGACGACATTGCCCTAGACCGAACGACGTACAACCAGCTGTTGGCCGGCCTCTCCCTTGAATTCCCCCTGCCCATTGTGACGCCCTTCTTCGAGTACACCACCGGCTACCCGTTGAATGTGCGCAACGGCACCCTGGTGGGCGCCAACGGACAAAGCGTGCCCATTCACTCGGCGCTGCCACACCAGATGAATGTCGGTCTCAAATTCTCCCTCATTGAAAACCTCACCCTGCTTGTGGCCGGCCAATTCGGCCTGCAGGGCAGCGTGGCCCTCGGCGTGCCGGCCATTCCGCCGTGGAATTTCGTCTTCGCCGCCACCTACGCGGTGGACCTCTTCCCCCAACCGGCGACGCGGGTGGTGGTGCACACGGTGGCGGCGCCGCCGGGGCCGCCCACCACCGGAGCAGTGGTGGGGCGGGTGGTGGACGCCGCGACGCAGCTGCCGCTCGGCGGCGTGGTGGTGAGTGTGGAAGGCAGTCCGGCCTCGCCGGTGGCCACGGACGCGGCGGCCGGCCAATTCCTCACCCGGCCGCTTCCGCCCGGCCCCATCCAGCTGCGCCTGCAGAAAGAGGGCTACCAGGAGGCCCTCCTGGACGCGGTGGTGGAAGCCGGAGTGGACACCCAGCTTCTGGCGGCGCTCACCCCGCGGCCCCAGGCCTCGCACCTGTTGCTGCGTACCACCGCCCAGCGGCACGCCGTCGCGGCCAGGGTGAAGCTGAGTGGGGCGGAGACGAAAGTGGTGGACACCCAAGCCGACGCGGCCGGCCCGCTGGTGGTGGACGTCGCGCCGGGGGCCTACTTGGCCGAGGTGACGGCGGAGGGCTACCTCGCCCAGTTGCGCGAGGTGGAGGTGAGCGCCGGCGCCGAGCTGCAACTCGCCTTCGAGTTGCAGCGCGAGCCAAAGCGGCGCCGCGTCGTGCTGCGCGACGACCGCCTGGAGTTGTTGGTGCAGGTGCACTTCGCCCCGGGGCGGGCCACCATTTTGGCCGACAGCTACCCGCTGCTGGACGAGGTGGTGGACGCGGTGGTGCGCCTCGGCATTAAACGGGTGCGCGTCGAGGGCTACTCCGACTCCTCCGGCACCCGCGCCGCCAACCTCCGCCTCTCGCAGGCGCGGGCCGAGGCGGTGACGGACTACCTCCAAGAGAAGGGCCTTGCCGCAAACCGCTTGGAGGCGAAGGGCTATGGAGACGCCCGGCCCATTGCCCCCAACCTCACCGCCCGCGGCCGCGAGCTCAACCGCCGGGTGGAGATTGTGGTGCTGGAGAAATAGCGCTTCCGGCGCCGGTGGACGCGCCCCCAGGCCCTTCCGCTACGGCTTTCGGGCGGCGAGGAGGGCCTCCCGGTTTCCCGCTGGGCCCAAAATGGGGGAGTCCGTCACCCCAAGCAGCGTGAGGCCCAAGCCGGCCGCCGCCGCTTGCACGCGCTCCAGTGCCGCGGCGCGCGCAGTCTCCTCCCGCACCACCCCGCCTTTGCCCACCTGGCCCTTGCCCACCTCGAATTGCGGTTTCACCAGCGCCACCAGCAGGCCCCCTGGGCGCAACAGCGGCACCACCGCCGGCAGCACCAGGGTGAGGGAGATGAAGCTGACGTCCACCACCACGACGTCCACCGCCTCCCCCAGCGCCTGGGGGCCCAGGTAGCGGGCGTTGGTGCGCTCGTGCAGCACCACCCGGGCGTCCGCCCGAAGCCGCTGGTGCAGCTGCCCGTAGCCGACGTCGAGGGCATGCACCCGCGCTGCCCCGGCCTGCAACAGGCAGTCGGTGAAGCCGCCAGTGCTGGCGCCAATGTCCGCGCAGACGGCTCCGGCCACCTCCAGCCGGAAATGCTGCAGGGCGTGCCGCAGCTTGAGGCCCCCGCGCGAAACGTATTGAAGCCCCTCGCCCTTGAGGCGCAAAGGGGCGTCCACCGGCACGCGGGTGCCCGGCTTGTCCACCCGGGCCTCGCCCACCACCACCTGCCCGGCCAGCACCAGCGCCTGGGCGCGAGCCCGGGTGGGGGCCAAGCCTGCGTGGACGAGAAGCACGTCCAGGCGCTCCTTGCGCGTGGGACTCATTCCGCCAAAAGCGCGCGCACGGCGTCGGCAATGCCGGCCGCGTCCAGCCCCAGCGCGCGGCGCTGGGCCCGGGCCTCCCCATGCCGGACGAAGGCGTCCGGCAGCCCCAAAAGCCGCAGGCGCGGGCGGCGCCCGGTGTACGCCGCGCGCTCCAGCACCGCGGTGCCGAGGCCCCCGTGGGTGGTGCCCTCCTCGGCCGTCACCACGCAGCCCATGTCACAGGCTTTGTCCACGGCCTCGACGTCCAACGGGGACAGCACCCGGGCGTCCAGCACCGCCACGCCCTCGAGGCTGCGCGCGGCAGAAAGCGCCTCCAGGCCCAAGGGGCCCAGCGTCACCACGCAGGCCCGGGGCGCCTTCGGTAGGAGTAGCCAGCGGGCGGTGTCCACCGGCGCCACCGAGGGCGCCAGTGCGTCCGGGGCCTCTGGCAGCGTGCCGCGCGGGAAGCGCAGCGCAGCCGGCCCCGGGCCGGCCAGCGCCGTCGACAGCAGGGGCTCCACGTCCTCGCCCACAAGGGGCGCATACAGGCGCAGGCCTGGCAAGGGGCGCAACAGCGCCAAGTCATACGCGCCCTGGTGGGTGGCGCCGTCGGCGCCCACCAGTCCCGCTCTGTCCAAGGCCAGCGTGACGGGCAGGCCGGGCAGCACCACGTCGTGCACCACCTGGTCCAGCGCCCGCTGGAGAAAGGTGCTGTACAGAAGGCACACCGGCCGGGCGCCGCGCGCCGCCAGGCCCGCCGAGAAGGCCACCGCGTGTTGCTCGGCGATGCCGACGTCATGCACCCGGCCCGGGTAGCGGGCGTTCAACCCCGAAAGGGCCGAGCCCTCCAGCATGGCTGGCGTCACCGCCACCACCCGCCCGTCCGCCTCCATGGCGCGGCCCAAGGCCTCGGCGAAGGCCTCGCTGAAGGTGCGCTGTCCGCCGCGGCTGCGGACAAGTTTCCCGTCTCGCAACTCATAGGGGCCCATGGCGTGGCCGTGCGTCTGCACATCGGACTCGGCCGGCAGAAAGCCCCGTCCCTTCTGGGTGCGCACGTGCACCAGCGCCGGCCGGCGCGCGCGCCGCGCCTCGGCCAGCACCTTCAGCAGCTGCGGAAAGCTGTGGCCGTCCACCGGCCCGAGGTAGCTGAAGCCGAGGGCCTCGAAGAAGCCGCGCGCTGCGGCTGTCTGCAGCAGCCCGGCCACCGCCCCGACGTTGCTGGAAATGGACATGCCATTGTCGTTAAGCACCACCACCAGCGGGTGCGGCGAGGCCCCGGCGTTGTTGAGGCCCTCGAAGGTGAGGCCGCCGGTGAGGCCCCCGTCCCCCACCACCGCCACCGCCCGGGTGAGGCGCCGGCCCTGGGCGGCCATGGCTTCCGCCATGCCCAGGGCCACGGACACCGCGGTACAGGCGTGCCCGGCGCCGAAGGCGTCGTGGACGCTTTCCTTGGGGTCCAGAAAGGGCGCCACGCCGCCCTCTTGCCGAAGCGTGTCCATGCGGGCGCGCCGTCCGGTGAGCAGCTTGTGGGCGTAGGCCTGGTGGCCGACGTCAAAGACGAGCGCGTCCTGGGGCGAGTGGAAAACGCGGTGGAGGGCCACCACCAGCTCCACCGCGCCCAAGGAGGCCCCCAAGTGGCCTCCCACGCGCCCGCAGACGCGGACAATTTCCTCGCGCAGCGCCTGGGCCAGCGCCGGGAGCTCTTCCTCTTTCAGCGCGCGCAGCGCCTCGGGAGAGTCCACCCGGGAAAGCAGCGTCAAGCCTTTCGCTCCACGCTGTAGTGGGCCAGGGCCGACAGCGGCCCGGGCACTGGCTCCAGCGGCTGCACCGCCCGCACCGCACGCTGCACCAGCGCGTGTGCCTTTTCGCGCGAGGCCTCTAGGCCCAGCACCGCTGGGTAGGTGGGGCGGCCGGCCACGGCGTCCGCGCCAGCGGCCTTCCCCAGCGCCTTGGCCGAGGCGGTGACGTCCAGCACGTCATCGGCAATTTGGAAGGCCAGTCCCACAGCCTCGCCGTACACCGAGGCGGCGTGCAGCTGCGCGGCCGAGCCTCCCGAGGAGGCCACCCCCAGCGTGCAGGCGGCCTGCAACAGGGCGCCCGTCTTGAGGGAGTGCAGCCGGTGCAAGTAGGCCTCCTCGGCTGGCCTGTCCACGGCAATGTCCAGCACCTGGCCGGCCACCATGCCCTGGGCCCCCGCCGCCCGGGCCAGCTGCCGCACCAGGGTGGCCCGGACGGGCTCCGGCCCGGCGGACAGCAAGGCGAAGGCCTCGGTGAGAAGCGCGTCCCCGGCGAGAATGGCCAGCGCCTCGCCGTACACCCGGTGGCTGGTGGGCTTGCCCCGTCGCAACTCGTCGTCGTCCATGGCCGGCAAGTCGTCATGGATGAGGGAATAGGTGTGCACGTACTCGAGCGCACAGGCGGCGTCCAAGGCAGGGGCTGGCAAGGGGCCTTGGGTGACGGCCTCGGCGAAGGCGAGACACAGCACCGGGCGCAGCCGCTTGCCGCCGCCCAACAGGGAGTAGGCCATGGCCTCGCGCAGCACCGCCGGCGCCTCGGTAAGCCGCTCCAGGCTGCTCTCCAACAAAGCCTCCACCCGAGCGCCCTGCGCGCTGAGGTAGGCCTCCAGCGAGAAGGGGGCGGCCATGAGAGTGGGTGCCCAAGCCAACGGCCCCGAGCGGGACGCTAGAAGGGAATGTCCTCGTCTTCCCCGGCCGGTGAGGCCAGACGCCCCGGGGCCTTCGTCTCGAGGGGGACGACGCGCTCCTGCCCCTGGTGCTCCAACAACTCCTGCACCCGCTTGTCCGCCTGGGCCAAGAGCTCCTCCCCGCGTTGGACGAGGCGGATGCCCTTCTCAAACTCGGCCAGCGTGTCCTCCAGGCTGAGCTGCCCCGTCTCCAGCTTCTTCACCACGTCCTCCAGCCGCTCCACCACCTCGCTGTAGGGCTGCGCCTTTTCTCCGCTGGTTGTCACCGGGTGCCACCTCCCTGCTTGAAAGGGCCGACGCGCCACGCGTCCTACCGGAGGGGGCCGGCCGCGCGCAAACCCCCCCGGGTACCTAGCGTGGGGCCTTGGGCGGCCGGACGGCGGTGACGGTGGCGTCCACCTCGCCGCACTCGGCCAGCGAGCGGCTTCCAGGCGGCGCCCAGCGCAGCACCAAGGAGAGGCCGACGTGGGCTTCCTCGGCCCGGGCCAACAGCGCGCCACTGTCCGCGCGGTATGCGACGGCGTAGCCCCGGGCCATGACTTTGAGGGGGCTGAGCGCGTCCAGCTTGCCGGCCGCGCCAGACAGCCGCTGGCGCTCTCTGCCCAGGCGGGCCAGCGAGGCCGCCTGCAGCTGTCCGCGCAAGGCGGCCAGCCGCTTGTGCCCCTCGGCGAGGGAGGCCGCCGGGGCGCGGCGCTCCAGCCCGCGCCGGCCGCGCACCAGCCGCTCGCGCTCCCGGACAAGCCTTGCGTGCATGGCCTGCAACAGCCGGCCGCGCAGCGCCTGCACCGCCTGGCGCCGCTGGGCCAACAGGGCCTCTGGCCGGAAGCGGTCCAGCCGCTCGCGCAGCCGCCGCACGCCTTCGCCGTGGGCGCGGACAGCGCGCCGGGCACTGGCCTCCAGCCTGTCCTCCAAACTCACCAACTCTTGGCGCAAGTCCGCCACCACATGGCGGGGGCTCTCCAGCTGTCGGCGGAGCTCGGCCAAGCCGTGGCGGCGCTCGGCCAGGGCGGTGTGCACTGCGCGCCCCAGCCGCAAGCGCGCTTGCGCCATCTCCCCCTCCAGCTCGGCCAGCACCGGCACCACCAACTCCGCGGCGGCACTGGGGGTGGGCGCCCGCACGTCGGCGACGAAGTCCGAAATGGTGACGTCCGTCTCATGCCCCACCGCGGACACCACCGGCACCGGGTGGGCGGCAATGGCGCGGGCCACGGCCTCCTCGTTGAAAGTCCACAAGTCCTCGGCCGAGCCGCCCCCGCGCGCCACCACCACCACCTCGACGTCGGTGCGGGCAAGCCGGGCCAGGGCGCGCACCACCTCCTCGGCCGCCCCCGGGCCCTGGACGCGGGCATGGGCCAGGAGAATGGAGGCGCGCGGGTGGCGGCGAAGGACAATGCGCAGGAAGTCCTGAAGCACCGCCCCGGTGCGGCTGGTGACAATGCCAATGCGCGCCGGCAACCGCGGCAGCGGCCGAGGCGGCCTTCGCCGCCCTTCGCCCATGAGGCCCTCGGCGCTGAGGCGCTCCTTCAGCTGGGCGAAGGCCAGCGCCAGGGCGCCGGCGCCCGCCGGCTCAATGCGCTGGACAATGAGGCTGTAGCGTCCGGCGCGGGCGTAGACGTCCAAGTAGCCCTCGGCCAACACCTCCAAGCCCTCCTCCAGCCGGAAGCGCACTGAGCGCGCCGAGGAGGCCCAAATTTTCACGTCCAGCGTCGCGCCGGAGTCCTTGAGGGAGAAGTAGAGGTGGCCGGTGGCGTTGGGGCCACGGAAGCCGGACACCTCGCCGCGCACCAGCACGCGGCGGAAGCTGGCCTCGAGGGTACCCTTCACCAACTCCGTCAACTCGCTGACGGTGTACACCGTCGGCTCGAGCGGCCGGGCCCGCGTCGGCTCGACGTCCAGGCGCTGGAAGCCCTCGGGCTGCGGCCGCAGCGCGCGAGGGGCAGAGGGCGAGGGGCTTGGGCCAGGGCTGGCCGGCGCCTCGGGCCGGGCCGGCCTGGGGACGCTGAGCAGCGGCGCCTCCGCCGGGGAAGCGGCCGGCGTCGCCGCCGGCGGCGCCACCGCCTCGCGCTCGAGGGCTGGGGCCAGCGCGGCCTCGCCTCGCGCGAAGAGGTCTCCCTGCTCCACGCGCAACACCGCGCGCGCGCCGGCCGGACGTCCCTTTCTCGTTGCCATGGCAGCTGCCACCGTAGCCAGGGCCCCCGACGCCGTGCCAGTGGGCGAAGGGGCTAGGGCGCAGGGACGCCAGCGTCGAGTGGCTTCAAGAGGGCCGCAGCCGCCGCTGCCTCGGGCGTCCCGGGGTAGCCCTGCAAAAGCTGCCCGCAGGCGCCGTGGGCCAGCGCCGGCTGCCCAAGGCGCGCCTCGAGGGCGCACAACTCCAGCAGCAGCGGCAGCGCCTCGGCCCGGGAGGCACCCTGCAGGCGCAACAGCAGGGCCTGGCGGCGGGCCTCGTCCCGGGCACGCGCTTGGGGGCCTTCGGCAGTGGCCGCCGGGGGCCGCGCTGCGGCGTCCGCGGCTGCGCCGGCGGCCGCGAGGCCACTGGCCGGCGGGGCCTGGAGGTTGCCCGCCTGCAGCCGCGCGGCGGAGACGGCGCCCGAGGACTCTGGGCGCACCGCCAGTGGCGCCGGCGCGGCCGGCGCCTCGGCTTTTTGGGCCGGCGCCGAAGAGAAGCCTCGCGCGGCGCCGGCTTGCGGCACGGCGCTGGGGCCCGGCGCCAGGGCCTTGGCCCTGGCCAGGCCCTTCGAGGCAGCGGCCTCGCGGGGGCCGGCGTTGAGGGCGGCGGGAGGCGCGGGGGGAGACTCGTTGGCGGCCAGCGCGCCCGGTGGCAGGGCCATGGGTGCCGGCGCGCTGAGGGCTGAGGCGGGGGCGGTGGGGGGCACCGGTGGGCGCAGGGCCACCAACACCAGGGCGGCGGCGGCGGCGGCGCCGAGAAGCGAGCCTGTCCAGAGGCCACGGCGGCGGCGCCGCGTCCGGGCGGCAGCGTCTTGAGCGGCACCCAACAGCGCGCTGAGGCCCGCCTCACTGGGCAGCTCGCGCGGCAGGGTGCGGGCGGCCGCGCGCACGGCGCGGTAGCCGGCGACGGTGGCGGCGCACTCCGCACAGCCCTGCAGGTGGGCCTGGACGCGCGCCTCCTCCTCGGCCGAGAGCTCGCCGTAGACGTGCCCGAGGAGCGCTTCGCTTGGGTGGGGGCCGCTCGGTGTCATGGGGCGCTCCCGTTTTCCTCGTCGAAGCCGGCCTCGCTGAGGCGCTGGCGCAGGACCAGCAGCGCATAGCGCATGCGGCTCTTCACCGTCGGGGTGGGGGCCCCCGTCACCAGGGCAATTTCGGCGAAGGGGACGCCGGCCAGCTCGCGCAGGAGAAACACCTCGCGCTGCTCGGTGGGGAGCGCGGCGACGGCCGCCTCAAGCACTGCGCGCAGCTCGGCCGAGCGAGCGCCGCGCTCCGGGTTACTCCACGGGCTGGCCACGTCCGCTGGCTCCTCCTCCAGCGGCGAGGCGGCGGCGCGGTGCTGCTCGCGCCGAGAGGCGTCCACACACGCGTTGCGGGCAATGGTGTACACCCAGGTGGTGAATCTCGCGGTGGGCTGGTAGCCCGCGGCGCCCCGCACCACCCGAAGCCAGGTTTCCTGCAAGACGTCCTCCGCGCGGGCGCTGTCCTGTGTCAGCCTCTTGAGGAAGGCGAAGACACGGGCCCGGTGCCGCTGCACCAGCACGGCGAAGGCTCCGCCGTCCCCCCTCCGGTAGCGCCCCATCAACTCTTCGTCCGAGGGCTCCACGGCCTTCAACGCACCTGGGGCGGTGGAAGTTTTACCCCACGCGAAAGAAAGCATGGCAGCTGGGCAGACGAGCTGCCAGGGGCAGCGTGAGGCTGGCCAGCCTTCAAGCCTCCCTTACCCGGCGCCCGGAGGGGCCGCTGGCACCTGCACCGTCCGGACGCCGGGAGGCGCCTGGACGCTGAAGAGGGCCGGCTGAAGCGTCCCCTCGGTGGTGACGTCCTCGGTGCTCCAGCGCAACACCACCGTGGCCGTGGCGTCGGTAAACGTCACCTTGCGGGCGAAGGGCACGCCGGCCGCGTCGAGGGGCTGCTCGAAGCGCAAGCTGTAGCCGCCCGGGCCCTCCAGGACGCTCTTCAACACGCGCCGGCTGACGGCATGCACCCACAGCGTCTGTCGGCGCTCGCCCTGCACCAGGTTGACGCGGTAGGCGTCGAGGGACGGGTCCGGCTCAATGGACGTCGGGGCGACGGGCAGCCGCGGCGTGCGCCCGAGGAGAATGGCCACCAAGTCCTCGCAAGAGAGGTCCACCGGCAGCACGCGGCCAATGGCCGCCGCGGTGGCCGGGCCGGTGAGGTAGGTGGCCTGGTCGGCCTGGTACAGCCCGAAGCTGCGTCCGTCGGAGACGAGGACTTGCACCGGGGCGCCGAAGAAGTTGAGCAGCTCGAGGTGCACCTCGGCTGGGGCACGCGCGGCGATGAAGGCCGACAACTCTCCGCCGCCCTTCTGGGACGACGCTGTCACGCGGGCCGAGCCCTTCACCTGCACCACCAGGGCCTCCAGCGCGTCCACCTCGGACAGCAGCCCGCTCGGGCTGGGGGTGGGAAGCTTCCCCAGGTCCACGTGCGCACACCCAAGCGCCAGGGCGAGGGCGAGGAAGAAGGGACGCCGTGGGGTGTTCATGGGACGGCAAAAAGCACGTACTGTCTGGCCTCCACAAGGGTTAGAGATGACTTCATGAGTCCGAGCGAGCTGCTCCACTACCTGCGCCTAGGCGGCCTTACCCTCATTCTCATTTTGTTGGCCTCGGTGCTCACCTTGGGCGTGGCGGTGGAACGCTGGATGGCGCTGTGGAACGTCAGCGCCGAGAGCCGCGCGCTGAGCGACGTCATCAGCCGTCATTTGCTTCGCGGCGACATCCCCTCGGCGCGGGGTGCTGCCGAGCGCTCGCCGGCTTTGCTGGCGGACCTCTTCCGAGTGGCCTTCGAGCGACTCGAGCACACCCGCGCGGTGACGCCGGCGCTCGAGGCGGCGGTGGAGCGCGAGCGGGCGCAGCTCGGGCTGCGGCTGAAGAAAAACCTGTGGATTCTGGGCACCATCGGCGCGACCACGCCCTTCGTCGGCCTCTTCGGGACGGTGGCCGGCATCATGCGCAGCTTCCGCGACCTCGGCCTGGACGTTTCGGCGGGAGGCACCGGGGGCAGCGCGGCCGTCATGACGGGCATCAGCGAGGCGCTGGTGTCCACCGCCGCCGGCATTCTGGTGGCCGTGCTGGCGGTGGTGCTCTACAACTACTTCCAGTCGCGCATCGGCCGCATCACCATCGAGGTGCGGCTGCTCGCCGAGGAATTCGTGGAAACCCTCCGCGAGCGCCCCACCACGCCGTTGTCCTTGCAGGTGGAGCCAGGCGGGCCGACGGCCACGGCCGAGGCCAACTGACGCCATGGCGATGGGGAAAATTCCCGGGGGCGACGCGGACGAGGCGGACGGCGTCTTCTCGGACATCAACATCACCCCGCTCACCGACATTTTCCTCGTGCTGTTGATTATTTTCATGGTGACCAGCTCGGTCATCGTCAACCAGGGGCAGGGCGCGGCCAAGGCCGGGTTGAAGGTGAATTTGCCCAAAGGCAGCGCCTCGGACGTCACGCCGGCGACCAGTGACCTCTCGGTGGCGGTGCTCTCCGACGGCCGGCTGGTGCTGGCCGGGGACGTGGTCACGGCCGACGAGCTGAAGAAGGCCCTGGCCCAGGCGCAGGCCAAAAACCCCTCCACCCTGGTCATCATCCAAGCCGATGAAGGCGTCCCGCACGGCAAGGTGGTGGAGGTGATGGAGATGGCCAAAGGGGCGGGGCTGGGCCAGCTGGCCATCGGCGTGCGCGAGGCCCCGCAGAAGTAGGGCCTCCCGCGTGTCTCGACAGCAGGCCCTCAGCCGGCGCTGAAGCCCGCGTCCGGAATGTCCAGCGCCGAGGCGTCCTCCTGCCTCATGAGCTTCGCTTCGGCTTCCACCTTGGGCAGCTCGTTGCGGGCAAAGAAGAGGGCCGCCTGCTTCTTTCCCTCATAGAAGGCGCCGTCGGGGTGGCCGGCGGGAAGCTTGGCTTGGGCGGCTTCGGCCACCACCGCGCCTTCCAGGAGCAGCCACCCCACCGCCAGGCGCGCCATCATCTGGAGGAAGCGGTTGGCGTTGAGGCCGATGAGGCCCAGCTGGCCGGACTGGCTCCAGCTGAGCAGCCCCATGGCGGCGGACATGAGGTGCTCCTGGCCGGCGGCCAGGTTGGCCACTGCTGGGCCCAAGGCTGGATGGCTGCGGTGGGCTTCGACGAAGGTGCCCACGTCGGCGAGGAAGGCTTGCAGGTACTGCCCCCCGGCCTGGCCCAGCTTCCGGCCCACCAAGTCCATCGCCTGCACATGGTTGGTGCCCTCGTAGATGCTGGTAATTTTCACGTCGCGCACCGACTGCTCCACCGGGTGGTCCTTGAGGTAGCCCGCGCCGCCGTAGACTTGCAGGGCGCTGGCGCAGAGGCGAAAGCCCTCGTCGGAAGCAAAGGCCTTGACCAGCGGGGTGAGCAGCTCCACCTGGCCGTGGTGGTAGCTGGCCGCCGCGTCGTCCTTGCCCCGGAGCGCGCGCGAGAAGTCCACGTGTCGGGCCAGCTTCATCACCAGGGCCCGCGTGCCTTCCACGTGCGCCTTCATGTCCAGCAGCATGCGGCGCACGTCGGGGTGCTCGAGAATGCTCACCCGCGGCACGGTGGGGTCCTTCCACTTGCTGTAGTGCGGGCCCTGCTTGCGCTCTTTGGCGTACTCCAGCGCATTGAGGTAGGCGCTGGAGGCGGCGGCCAGGCCCTGGATGCCGACGGCAATGCGCGCGCCGTTCATCATCCGGAACATCTGCGCCATGCCGGCATTCTCCACGCCGCCAACCAGCTCGCCGACGCACCCTCCGGCCTCCCCGAAGTTGAGGACGCAGGTGGCCGAGCCATTAATCCCCATCTTGTGCTCGATGGAGGCCACCTGGACGTCGTTGTGCTCTCCCAAGGAGCCATCTGGGTGGACCCGCTGGCGCGGGACGATGAAGAGGGAGAGGCCCTTGGTGCCGGGCGGGGCGCCCTCCACCCGAGCCAGGACGAGGTGGATGATGTTTTCGGTCAGGTCGTGGTCGCCGCCGGAAATGTAAATTTTGGTGCCCTTCACTTGGTAGCTGCCGTCCGGCAGCCGGCGGGCGGTGCTGGTCGCCGCGCCGACGTCCGTCCCGGCCTGGGGCTCGGTGAGGCACATGGTGCCGCCCCAGGTGCCGTTAAACATTCGGTCGACGTAGCGCTTCACCTGCTCCGGCGTGGCGCACTCGAGGATGAGCTCGGCGGCGCCGAAGGCCAGGCCCGGGTACATGGCAAACGCCGGGTTGGCGCCGCTCAGCATCTCCTCCACCAGGACGGTGAGCATGACGGGGGCGCCCTGGCCCCCGTGCTCCGGCGCGACGCCCAGGGACTTGAAGCCCAGCGCGTACAGCTGCTTCCAGGCGTCCGGGAAGCCCTCCGGCGTCTGCACCTTGCCCTGGACGAGGCGGCACCCACTTCGGTCGCCGCTGGCGTTTAAGGGGCCCAGCACCTCGCGCACGAAGCGGGACGTCTCCGAGAGAATGCTGTTCGCCTCCTCCGCACTCCAGGCCTCATACGGCGGCTGGCCGGCCAGCTCGCCCAGCTTGAATTGCTCGAGCAACAGGAAGGACAACTCGCGCAAGTCGTTGCGGTACCAATTCAGGGCACGAGCCACGGGCGGGGCCTCCAAAGGACAGGCGTGCAGCGGAGTACGCCCGAAGTCTGTCGGCTGTTGACTCAAGAGTCAATGCTTTCTAACGCTTCGCGTTAGAGCGCCTCTGTCGGCGCCGAGAAGGCCAGCCCACTGCCCGTTGGGGGGCCCGCTGGGGCCCGGGGGGGACAAAACCCCTTTGGGCCTACTTCCGGGCGGACTTCTTGGGGGGGCTTTTGCGCGCCGCCGGTGCGGGCTTCTTCAGCGGGGGAGTGCTGCTGGGCGCCGCCCGGGGCTCGGGCGGCTTGGGCGGCGGCTGGTGCAGGCTTTCCTTGGGCGCCGGGACGACGAGGGGGGGCTGGCCGGCGCGCTGACGGTTTTCGTCGTCGGCCGAGTAGAAGAGTTGCACCAGGGCCGAGCCCCGCAGCACCAACTCGCCCTTCTGGTTTTCCGCCCAGAGGTCCACGTCGGCGAAGTACTTCCCCATCTCGCCCCAGCGCTCCATCACTCGGCCCTTGGCCACCACCACGTCGCCCGGCCAGACAATTTTCGAGAAGCGCACCGCGTAGCGGCGCAGCTGCGCCCCGCGGGACCAGTCGGACACCAGCTGGCCCAGCATGCCCATCACCAGCATCCCCGGGGCATACACCGACGGCATGCCAAGGGAGCGCGCGTACACCTCGTCCACGTGCACCGGGTTGAAGTCTCCGGAGGCCCCGGCGTAGCGGGCCAGCTGCACGCGGTCCACCGGCCCCTTGCTGAGGGGCGGCAGCTCGTCACCGAGGTGCACCGCTTCGAAGTAGAGCTTGCGCGCGGCCATGGGGTGCCTTGGGCCCTAGCCCTCCTTCGACGCCCGCACCACCAGGGTGCGGCGCGCGCGGAAGACGAGCGCTCCCTCCTCGTCCCGCCCCTCGTCCTCCAGCACCGCCACGTCCATACGGCCGGCCGCCCCGGTGCGCTCCTGGACGTCGGCCACCCGGGTGGCGACGAAAATGCGGTCCCCGGCGAGAATGGGGCGCTCGTACTCGAAGCTTTGCTCGGCGTGGAGCAGGCTCTTCACCGCCACCCCCAACAGCTCGCGCAAGTCCGCCGAGGAATGGAAACAGGCCGGGAAGGTGGGCGGCGCCACCACCGTCGGGTAGCCCGCCGCCCGGGCGTACTCCTCGTCGTAATAGACGGGGTTGAAGTCTCCGAGCGCCTCGGCAAACCGACGGATGGCGCCCTTCTCCACCTCATTGAGGGTGGGCACCGAGGTGCGTCCCACCGCATTCTTGTCGAGCATGGCGATGGCCAATGTCCTCCTTGCGGGCTACCGGCCCGAGGGCAAGTCGAGCACCGTGAGCAGCCCCGGACTGGCGGCGGTGAGGCGCGGCGCGGCGTGGACGACGAGGTGGGCCGTCGAGGAGTCGCCGGGAAGGCCCCCCGGGAGCTCCAGCGTCAGGCGGCGGTCGGCCTCCAGTACCACCCGGTCGTGCCCCACCGCGCCCACCGCCAGCGTCATCTCCAGCCGCACGCGCTCCTGGCCGTCCTGCAGGCCCACCGCCGTCTGGTGCACGCCGGCCACCCGCCCCTTCGGCACCGGCACCGGAGAGCCCGGGTAGTCCTCCTCGGCCAACAGCGGGTAGAGCTCCTCCTCGAAGTCGTCACAGTCGAGCCCCAGCCCGAGCGCGCACAACGCGGCGGACTCGAGCAGCCCCACGTGCCCGACGCTGTCCTTCTCGGCCAGCGCGGAGAAGGCCTCCTCGGTGAGGCCGGCGCCCACCTTGCGCTGGAAGGCCTCGCGGCGCGCGCCGGCGTCCACGCTGCGCGTGGCATGCACATGCCTCACCGCCCCCACCGTCTGCCCCAGCGTGGCCACCAGCCTGTCCAGGACGAAGCCCGGGTTGACGCCGGTGCCCACCACCGAGACGCCGGCCCGGACGGCGGCGCGCTCCAGGCGCTCCGCCAACTCCGGGTGACGGAGGAAGGGAAAGCTGAGCTCCTCGCAGGTGGACACCACCGGGTGCCCCTGGCGGACCGCCTCGAGCAGCTCCTCCAGCACCGCCTGTAGCCGCGAGCCGGTGGCGTGCAGCACCACCGCGCCCGGCCGACTGGCCTTCTGCACCGTCTCGGTGACGCGCACGGTGGAGTCCAGGCCCAGCACCTCGCCCAAGGAGGCGCCCAACAGCTCCGGGGCAATGTCCACCGCCCCGACGAGGTCCACCTCCTCGGAGGCCAAGGCTGCCCTGGCAATTTCGCGTCCCATGTGGCCGAGCCCCATCACCACCACAGGCACCCGCCCGGAAGGGACTCTGCCCATCGCGAGGAATCTCCTGTTTTCAGGGGGTTTGCCTCTGTCCCTGGCCGCGAGCTCGTCAACAACGTAGACGAGCGCCTCCTGTACCGGCAAGGGTGAAAGGGCCTCGCTGGTGGGCTTTCTGCCCTCAGCGGTGCGACAGGCCTGTGCCACCCTGCACTGCGTCAAGGGTGCCCAGGCTGTCGCCCTCCAGCACCCCGTCCAGCACGTCCATGCCGGACACCACCTCGCCCACAATGGAGTAGCGGCCCTCGAGGTGCGGCTGGGGGGAGAGGGCGACAAAAATTTGGCTGCCCCCCGTGTCCTTGCCGCTGAGGGCCATGCCCACCGTCCCCCGCCGGTAGCGCAAGGGGCTCACCTCGCAGGGCAGCGTGAAGCCCGGGCCCCCCTCCCCGTCTCCGCGCGGGTCTCCGCCTTGGACGACGAAGTCCGGTACCACGCGGTGGAAGGTGAGGCCCTGGAAGAAGCCCGAGCGCGCCAGCCGGGTGAGTTGCGCCACCGTCTCCGGCGCGGCCTCCACCTCGGGCTGTATGACGACGACGCCGCGGGCGGTGGGAAGCCGCCAGGCGACGTCCTTGGAGACGCCGTCCGCGTGCGGCATGGAGGGCGGGGCGTCCGGCCCAACGCCTGGCCCCCACACCGGCTTGCCTTCCAGCGTGCTGAGGGCGTGCTCGGCGGCGTGGCGCAAGTGCGGGTGCGCCGCCAGTAGCCACTTGTGCAAAAGCGCCGTCGTCCCCTCGGGCTGGAGGGCCAACAGGGCCTCGGCCCAGGCGTCGGCCTGCTCCGGCTCGCCGCTGGCCAGCTCGGCCCGGCGCAGCACCGCCGGGCCCGAGGCCACGTCGTGCAGCTCGCCCAGCGCTGCGGCCGCGGCGGCGGACAGCACCGGGTCCGGGCTGGAGACGTAACCGCGCACGTCCTCGGCCGCCTCCGGGTGGTGACTGGCGCCGAGGAGGTTGACGGCCGCCAGCTGGACGGTGGCGTCGGCGTCGTGCAGGTAGCGCTTCAGCGCCTCCCGCTCGAAGCCGCTCTGCAGCGCGGGCGCCTGCGCCACCTCCTGCAGCCCGAGCCGCAGCCGGCGCGCCTCCGGCACGAGGCCCGCCCCGCAAGACAGCGTCTCCTCCAGCCAGCCGCCGCTTCGGTCCTCGGCCGCGGCCAGCCGGCAGTCCAGCCAGGCGAGGTCCACCCGCGCCGACGCTGGCGCCTGGGCGAAGTCCTCGCGGCCGCGCGCCCGCAGCGAGAGGAGCAGGGGTTGCCCGGCCGGGGGCAAGCCGGCCTGGGCCAGCGCCACCAGGGGCGGGGCGCCCAGCCGGACGTCGCCGTGGGCCACGCGGTCCACCGCGGCGGACAGCGCGGAGAGGGCGTCCAGCGGCGGGCAGCCGCCCCGGGGCGCGCAGCGGCCGGCCAGCTTGGCCAAGGTGCGGGCCGCCTCGGCCGCCACGCCTGGCGAGGCGTCGGCCAACAGCGCTTGCAGGGCCCTCGCGTCCTCGGGCAGCCCGTGCTCGCCCAGCCCCTTGGCAGCCACGGCCCGCACCTCCTCGGACGCGTCCCCCAGGGCCTTCAACAGCGCCGCCCGGCCGTCCGTGCCAGGGGCGTAGCCGAGCGCGTAGGCCGCGGCCCAACGCAGCCCGACGGGCTCGGTGGGCAACAGCCGGCTGGCCAACAGGGGAGTGGCCGCCTCGGGCCAGCTGGCCTTGGCGCGCGCGGCCACGCCGAGGGCGAGGGCGGCCGGCTCGGCAATTTCCGGCGCGGCGGCCAGACGCTGCACCAGCCTGTCCAGGGCGGCCGGCGTGCGCAGCCGGCCGAGGGCGGTGAGCTCCTGGGTGCGCGCCGCGGCGTCCAACTCGTGGGCCTCGGCGGCCAGCACGGCGGTGGCCAGTTGCGTGCGGACGGTGTCCGGAATGCCGTCCCACGCCAGGCCCAACTCCCCCGCGGCGAAGGCGGCCATGGCCCGGGCCTCCGCGTCCGGGTCCGCGCAGGCCGCCACCACGGTGGGGGCGGTGTCCGGGTCCTGCAGCCGGGCCAGGGCCAACAGGGCCCGGGCCCGGACAGCGGGCGGCTTCATCGGGTCCGTGGCCCAGGCCCCCAACGTCCCGGCGCCGAGGCTGCGGTGCTGCTCCCAGCTGGAAATGCGCGCCACTGCCCGGCTGTCGGGCTGCCCGCAGCTTCTTCCGCCACAGCCGCCAGCTGCGACGAGGAGCGCGACGGAGAGGGCGGGGCGCACGGGGAGAGGGCCAGCTTCGCTGAGGGGGGCCAGCAAATGCCAGCGGCCCCCCTCCGCTTCTCGCCCCCGGCGGTTGCGCCCGCTGTGCGAGAATGCGCCCAGTCCCTCCCCTTGTGCCCCGTGCCCGCCGGTGTCCTGACGCGTTTTCACACCCGGCTGTTGGCCGAGGAGCTGACGCTGCGAGCCGGCCGCGGGGCAGAGCGCGTCGTCCCCACCTTGAGCGAGGCGCGGGTGGACTTGCATCCCCACCAGGTGGAGGCCGCCGCCTTCGCGCTGGACAGCCTGGCCCGCGGCGGGTGCCTGCTGGCCGACGAGGTGGGCCTGGGGAAAACCATCGAGGCGGGAATTGTGCTGGCGCAGCTGTTGGCCGAGGGCAAGGGGCGGATTTTGGTGCTGACGCCGGCCACCCTGCGCGCCCAGTGGCAGGCCGAGCTGTTGGAGAAATTCGACGTGGACGCGGTGGTGGTGGACGGCCGGGCCGACCGGGGCACGGCCAACGTCTTCGACCGCCCCTACCCCGTCATCTCCAGCCTCCCCTTCGCCGCGGCCCGCCCCGAGGCGCTGGCCGCGCTGGCCTGGGACGTCGTCGTCATTGACGAGGCGCACCGGCTGCGCAACGCCCACCGCCCGGGGCACAAGACGGGGCGGGCGCTGCGGGCGGCGCTGGCCGGGCGGCCCAAGCTTCTCCTCACCGCCACCCCGCTGCAAAACACGCTGCTCGAGCTCTTCGGGCTGCTCAGCCTGTTGGACGAGGAGCTGCTCGGCCCGGAGCATGCCTTCCGCAGCCGCTACGCGCCGGCGGCCGACGGGGCCCTGCCGGACGTCGCCTCAGCAGAGCTCAAGGAGCGCCTGCTTCCGGCGGTGCACCGCACCTTGCGCCGGCAGGTGCGCGAGTACGTGCGCTTCACCAACCGCCACAGCGTGGTGGAGGACTTTGCGCCCACCCCAGAGGAGGAGGCGCTCTACCAGAAGGTGAGCGAGTACTTGCGGCGACAGGACGCCGCCGCCATCGAGCCCGGCCAGCGCACGCTGCTGTTGTTGGTGTACCGGAAGCTTTTGGCCAGCTCCACCTTCGCCATCGCCCCCACCTTGCGCACCCTGGCCGAGGCGCTGCGCCGCCGGCTGAAGGCCGCCGCCGCCACGGCCGAGGCCGGGCTCGAGGCGGAGGACCTGCGGGGCTTTCAAGAGGAGGTGGAAGCCTGGGACGAGGACGCCTCGGGCCGGCCCGTCGTCTCCGCCAAGGCCTTGGAGAAGGAGGCCCTCGAGCTCGAGCAGTACGCCCTGGCCGCCGAGCGCATTGTCGTCAACGCCAAGGGTGAGGCGCTGAAGCGAGCGCTGGCGCGCATTTTCGGCGTGGCCCGCGGCCAGGGGTGGCCGGAAAAGGCCGTCGTCTTCACCGAGTCCCGCCGGACGCAGGCCTACCTGGCCGAGCTGCTGGCCAAGGGGGGCTTTGCCGGAAAGCTGTCGCTCCTCAGTGGCGACGCCGGGACGCCCGAGCAGCGGGCCGCGCTGGTGGAGGAGTTTCGGAGCCGGACGCAAATTCTCATTTCCACCGAGGCCGGGGCGGAGGGCCTCAACCTCCAGTTCTGCAACCTGGTGGTGAATTATGACTTGCCGTGGAATCCCCAGCGCATCGAGCAGCGCATCGGTCGCTGCCACCGCTACGGCCAGCAGCGCGACGTGCTGGTGCTCAACTTCCTCAACCGGCGCAACGCGGCCGACGCCCGGTTGTACGAGTTGCTCGAGGCGAAGCTCAACCTCTTCGACGGCGTCTTCGGCGCCTCGGATGAAATATTGGGGGCGCTGGAGAGTGGGCTGGACTTCGAGCGCCGGGTGCTGGACATCTACCAGTCCTGCCGCACCACCCACGAGATTCAGGCCGCCTTCGACGCGCTGCGCGCGGACCTCGAAAGCCGCATCGACAACCGCATGACACAGGCCCGCTCGCTGCTCTTCGAGCACTTCGACGCCGACGTGCGGCGGCGGCTGAAGCTTTCCGGCGAGGAGGTGAAGCAAGCCCTTTTGCGTCGGCGCGGGACGGCGCGACAGCTCACCTCCGTGGTGCTGGGCACCGAGGCCTTCCGCCACACCGCCGTGGCCGAGGCGGCGGCGCTGGCCCGGTCCCAACCGCTGGACGCGGTGAATTACCTCCAGCTGGACGCGGCCAGCCTGCCCCCGCGGCTGGCCCGACTCGCCGGAAGCGAGGGGTGGTGGTTTGCCTACCGCTTCAGCACCGGCGGCCTCAGCCCCGAGGAGCGGCTGCTGCACCTCATGCTGGTGAAGCAAGGGGAGGACTTCACCGCCCTGCCGCTGGCCGACGCCGAGGTGCTGGCCCGACTGCCCGGCCGCGAGGGCCAGCGCGGCGCGGTGCCCGCCCTCTCGGTGACGGCGGCACAGGAGCGCGCGCTGGAGGCGGCGCGCTCGGCGCTGTTGCGCGACGCCGAGCGGGGCAGCGCGCGGGCCTTGGACGCGGCCCTCGAGCGGGCCGACCGGTACGCCGAGGACTGTCTCTTGCTGGCGCGGGAGGGCATGGAGAAGGCCCGGGCCGCCTGGGGCGAGGCACGGGCGCGGCTTCGGCTGCTGGACGAGCCCACCGAGCGCGCCCGAGCGCGCAGCGACACCGAGCGCGCCGAGCGCGCCTACCGCCGCGCACTGGCCGCCCTGCACAAGGAGGAGGAAACGCGCTACGCCGCCAAGGACAGGGAGTTGGAGGCCCTGGCGAGCCGAGCCCGCGTCCAGGACAGCCGCACCGCCCTCGGGACGGCGTACTTTTGGCTGGTGTGAGGCGAGGGACAGTGGCGCCCTCCCCTCCCACGTGCCCGCCTCCAGGCGACAGCTTCGCCCAGGGCCCCGGGCCGCCCCTCCCACCCCCCTCCGCGGACGGCTCCCTCCCGCTTTCTAAGGGGGGTAAGCGCACCCGGGCGGGCGAGAGGAAGCGCGGGGTGGGGCGTCTACAGCAGGGCGGCCAAAAACACCGCCGCCCCAATCACGTAGCCACAGGCGGTGAGCGCCGTGGCCAGAAGAAGCTCTATGTCCTGCGTCTCGTCGAGAATGCTCTGCATGGCCATTGGCCTCGAACACCAGGAGCGCCACCCCGAGATGGGGCAGTCCCTTGGGCCAGCCGCCGCTTTCCATTCGACGCTGGCTCTCCTGCGCGAGGCTGCCCATTCAGTACAGTCGCGGCGGAAGCTCGGCCAGCACAGTTTGGCCACAAATAACTGAAATTCTTAGCTTTTGTGACTTCTTCGTGACGCTCCGCGTCGGCGAAAGTGGGTAACGGCCCGACAGAGACGCCCGCCCCTACCCCTGCAGCCGCAGCGCCGAGGGGAGGAGCTCCACCCGCACCGGGAGACGTCCGGGCTGCTCGCCGTCCACGTCCAGCAGCACCTCCTCGGCGCTTTCGGCCTCGAGCAGGCTGGCCCGAAACGTCCGAGTGCCGGCCAGCTGCACGTGGGTGCCATCGTAAATGCGCCGCGATTGCAGGGCGAAGTCCTTCAGCGTGTAGCCGCTCCACACCGTGACGTCGAAGTGGCCGTCGCTGGGGTCGGCGGTGGGCGCGACGCGCATGCCGCCGCCGAAGTACTGACAGTTGGCCACCGCCACGGTGGTGATGCTCAACGCCTCCCACTTCCCTCCGTCGGCGCGCAGCCGAATGGGCTGGTCGCGAAAGCGCCACATGGCTTTCACCGAGGCGAGGAAGAAGGTGGCTTTGCCTCCCAAGCCTTTGCTGGCCTGGTTGACTTCCTTGTCCACCTGGCCGCTCACCCCGAAGGAGACGACATTGACGAAGTAGCGCTGCTGGGCGCGCCCTTGCGCGTCCAAGAAGGCCACCCGCCCGACGTCCAAAGGGCGTGTCTGCCCGGCGCAGATGCGCGCACAGGCGCTGCGCAGACTGGTCGACCAGCCAAAGGTGCGGCGGAAGTCTCCCCCTGTCCCCCGGGGAATGACGGCCAGCGTGGCCCCCGTGGGAGGCCCCCCCGGCACCTGGAAGAAGCCATTCACCACCTCGTTGAGGGTGCCGTCTCCACCCACCGCGACAATGCATTGGTAGCCGTCGGCGAGCGCCCGCGCCGTCAGCTGGGCAGCGTGTAGGGGGGACTCGGTGAAGGCCGAGCCCACCTCCCCCATGCTGCCGCACGCCGCCGCCAGAATGTCCGGCCAGCGCCGCCCCGTGTCTCCGTTGCCACTTCGGGGATTCACCACGAGAAAGGTGCGCATGGCTTGGCCGGGCGCGAGTCTCCTCCAGGGGGGTTGGAAAGGTCACCACAGAACGGCTGGAACGCTGCGTCGTGGGGTGGCGAAGACAGAGGACGCCGCACGAGGCTAAGTTTGGCCTCGACACTTTTCCGAGATGGGCACCGCACTGCAGACCGGCTGGGTCCTCCTGGCCGAGGATGACCAGGCCCTCCGCATTCTCCTCTCCTCGCTGCTTTCCAAAGACGGCCACCGCGTCATCGCCACCAGCAACGGCGATGAGCTCGTCCTGGCCCACGCCGGCCTGCCCAGAGAGCGCGCCGGACGGACGGTGGTGGTGAGCGACCTCGCCATGCCCAACCGGGGCGGGCTGGCCGCTTGCGAGGAGATTCGCGTCCAGGAGCCGGGGGCGGCGGTGGTGTTGATGGGCGCCTTCAGCGAGAAGGACGATGAAGAGCGCGCGCGGGCGCTGCGCGCGGCGATGCTCGTCAAACCCTTCGAGCTGTCTCGGCTGCGAGCGCTGGTGCGGCAGCTGTTGGACGACCCGGAGGCCACCGCCAGCGGCGTCTTTGCCCGCATCTAGCCCCGGAGCGGGTGCCTCCAGCCCGCGGGGCCAAGCTGCTGAAGGCGGCCTACACCCCGAGGCCCAAGCCGACGTCGCTGGCCCTTCCCCTCAGGAGGGACCCCGCATCGCCCGCCAGTGCCGAAACGACCGCCGCCGACCGGAGCTGAAACCGTGCCGGGGCCGCTGCGGCCAGCGCACCGGCCGCCCTTCAAGCCCTTCTGGGGGAGCTGGCCTTCGCTTGGCTAGGGCTTCGGCGGGTGCACCGTGCGCACGTGCAGCTCGGCCAGTTGGCGCTCGTCCACGTCGCCCGGCGCTCCAGTCATGAGGTCCGCCCCGGTTTTCGTCTTGGGGAAAGGAATGACGTCTCGCAGCGACTCGGCCCCGGTGGCCAGCATCACCAGTCGGTCCATGCCCAGGGCAATTCCGCCGTGCGGCGGCGCGCCGTACTTGAGCGCGTCGAGCAGGAAGCCAAACTTCTCGCGCGCCTCCTCCTCGGGAATGCCCAAGGCGGAAAACACCTCGGCCTGCACTTTCGGGTCATGCAGCCGGATGCTGCCGCCGCCAATCTCGAAGCCGTTGAGGACGACGTCGTAGCGGTGACACTTCACCCGGCCTGGGTCCGAGGTGAGGAAGGGGAGGTCCTCGTCGTGGGGCCGGGTGAAGGCGTGGTGGGCGGCCACCCATTTTCGCGCTTCCTCGTCCCACTCGAAGAGCGGCGGGTCCACCACCCACAAAAACTCCCAGCGCCCGCCACTGCCCACCTCCGGAATGAGGCCCAGCTTTTTGGCCAGGTGCACCCGGAGGTTGGCCATGACGGTTTGCACCAGCGCCTCGCGGCCGAATTGGAAGAGCAATAAGTCCCCAGCCTTGGCCCCGCAGGCCTGGTTGATGGCCAGCCGCAGCTCGGCGGAGATGGTTTTGGCCAGCGGCGACTGCGTCCATTCGCCGCTCTCGCCCACCTTGGCCCTGGCCAGCCCGCGCGCCCCGCTGCCTTTGGCAAACTCCTCCAGCTTGTCCGACTCGGCCCGGCTCAGCGCCTGGGCCGCCGGAAGCACCATGGCCTTCACCATGCCCCCCTGCTCGACGGCCTCCCACAGCATGGGCACCCCGCCCTGGGGGCCCCGGCTGCGCACCAGCTCGGTGAGCTCGACGTGCTCCAGGCCGAAGCGCAAGTCTGGTTTGTCATTGCCGTAGCGCCGCATGGACTCCTCGTACGGGAGCCGGCGAAAAGGCGTCTTCACCTCCAGCCCGAGGGCCTCCTTCCACAGCTTCTGAAGCAGGCCTTCGATGACGGCGAAGACGTCCTCCTGGGCGACGAAGCTCATCTCCAAGTCGACCTGGGTGAATTCCGGCTGGCGGTCGACGCGGACGCCCTCGTCCCGGAAGCACTTCACGATTTGGAAATAGCGGTCGAAGCCGCCCACCATGAAGAGCTGCTTGTACAGCTGGGGACTCTCGGCCAGCGCGTAAAATTTCCCGGGGTTGGTGCGGCTCGGGACGAGGAAGTTGCGGGCACCGCCCGGGGTGTAGCGGCCGAGGAAGGGCGTCTCCAACTCCAGAAAGCCCTGCTCCACCAGGTACTGGCGGGTGAGGGTGTTGATGCGGCTGCGCTGCACCAGCGTGTTCTGCAGCGGACGCCGGCGGAGGTCCAGGTAACGGTAGGCCAGCCGCTTCTCCTCGGTGGTGTCGACGCTGTCCTCAATGGCGAAGGGCACCGGCTCGCTGCGGTTGAAAATGCTGAGCGCGGTGGCCCGCACCTCAATTTCCCCGGTGCGCATTTTCGGGTTGATGTTGGCGCCGCGGGACGCCACCTTGCCCTGGATGCCGATGCAGTACTCGAGCCGCAGCGCGCCCGCCTGGGCATGCGCCTCGACGTTGATGTCTGGCTCGAAGACCACCTGCGTCAGCCCCTCCCGGTCCCGCAAGTCGATGAAGACGGCGCCGCCGTGGTCGCGCCGGTTTTGCACCCAGCCGAAGAGGACGACTTCCTGGCCCACGTTGGCGGCCGTCAACTGGCCGCAGCTGTGGGTGCGCTTCACGTGCGTGATGAACGGGACGGACATTGGGCGGCGCACCTTAGACGAGCTTGAAGTGCCCTAGGAAGCCGCCCGGAGGTCCTTCAGCTTGAGGGCCACCCGCCGCTGGCCGCGGTACTCGTCCACCGTCGCCTGGAAGGCGAGGTCCACCCGGCCGTCCGTCTCGCCGGCCCGTTCCGCCATGCCGAAGCCAATGGCGTCCAGCCGCGGCGCCTCGGGCAGCGACAGCTTGAGGTGCCCCGCCCCACCGCGCTTGCTCTGCAGCACCCTGGAGCGCGCCCGAAGGCCCCGGGCGGCAAGCAGGGGCTCGGGGTTGCCTTGGCCGAAGGGGCCCAGCACCGAGAGGCCCTCCACCGCCCGCTCCGTCAACTCCTCGGGCTCCACCACCGCGTCCACCCGGCAACGGGGCTCGAGGTCCTCCGCGCTGAGCAGCTGGGCCGCCACGCGGCCAAAGGCCTCGCGAAAGGCCGGCAGCCGGTGCCCCTCCACCGTCACGCCCGCGGCGGCGCGGTGCCCGCCATAGCGCACCAGGTGCTCGGCGCAGCCCTGCAGCGCCTCCACCAGGTGGAAGCGCTCAATGCTGCGCGCGCTGCCCTTGCCCTGCCCCGCCTCCACCGCCACCACCACCGTTGGCCGATGGAGCCGCTCCACCACCCGGGCGGCGACGATGCCGACCACCCCGGCGTGCCAGTCCTCGCCCCACAACACCAGGCCCCGGGCGGCCCCTTGGCTCTCGGCCTGCCCCAGCGCCGCGCCGAGAATGCGCTGCTCAATGAGTTGCCGCT
This sequence comes from Myxococcaceae bacterium, assembly GCA_052147975.1. Classification (GTDB taxonomy): domain Bacteria; phylum Myxococcota; class Myxococcia; order Myxococcales; family Myxococcaceae; genus JADGRA01. The sequence goes on along the minus strand of JBKQJL010000083.1, from coordinate 20,200 downwards.
CCTGGTTGGCCACGTCCAGCGCGTGGGCCAGCGGCCGCGCCTCCTCGAGGGTGGTGGCGCGCAACAGCCGCAGCCCGAGCGCGGCGTCGTCGAGCCGACCGGCCGCATTAATTCTGGGGCCCAGCCGAAAGCCGACGAGGCCACTCGTCACCGGCTGCTCGGCGCCGAGTCCAGCCGCCTCCTTGAGGGCGCGGATGCCCGGGCGTGCCGCGCGGGAGAGCGCCAGCAGCCCGTGCTTCACCAGCACCCGGTTGACGCCGGTGAGGGGCACCACATCGGCCACCGTGGCCAGCGCCACCAAGTCCAGCAACGCCTTGAGGTTGGGCTCGGGCCGCAGCGCGAAGTGCCCCACCTCGCGCAGCCCTTTGCGCAGGGCCATGCACAGGGTGAAGGCCACGCCGGCTGCACACAGGTGCCGGGTGGGGTAGCCGCAGCCCTCCTGGTGGGGGTTGAGGACGGCCAGCGCCGGAGGCAACACCGCCGGCACCGTGTGGTGGTCCACCACCACCACGTCCAGCCCCAAGTCCCGCGCCCGGCCCACCTCGGCCGCGGCGGTAATGCCGCAGTCGAGCGTCACCAGCACCGCCGTCCCGTCACCGGCAATGCGCTCCGCCGCTGCCCGGTTGAGGCCGTAGCCGTCGCGAATGCGGTGCGGAATGGATGTCGCCACCTGCGCCCCGCACTCCTCGAGGAAGAGCGACATGAGCGCCGTGCTGCAGACGCCGTCCACGTCGTAGTCGCCGTACAGCGTCACCCGCTCCCGACGCTGCACCGCCCGCACCAGGCGCTCCACCGCGGCGCGCATGCCACGCATGAGGAAGGGGTCGGGCAAGTCCGACAGGCCGTCCGCGAGGAATTGCGCCGCCGTCTCCGGGTCCGCGAGCCCGCGCGCCACCAGCACGCGTGCTGCCAGGCGGTCAACGCTGAGCGCAGCCGCCAGGCGCTCGGCAGAGGCATGGTCGAGACTCGGCAGAATCCAGCGCAGTTGAGGGGACGTCCTCTCCTTCTACCGGGCTAGAGTTAGCCAATTGGTCTGACAGGCCCCACCCTCAGCGGAATTGGCATTCCTCGCGTGTGCAGCCCGCGTGTGTTTGGCACTGGAGGCCGGGTGGGCGTGGCGCGTCGCCAGCAGCTCACCACCGAGGCCGCGCGGGCGCTGCTGCCCAACGCCCCAGCGGTGGAAGCCGCCATGGTTGCGGGACAACCTGCGCTCAAAAGCAACTCGTCCAGAAGCTGGGCTTCGCCCGGGCAGGACAGCGCACCCAAGGCCAGCGCCTTCTTTCAGCCGGCGTGGATGATGCCCGCCGACTTGGCGGCGCGCGCCCGCGCCGCCGCGCGCTGGTCAATCCAGATGGTCAGCGGGCTCGCGATGTACACCGAGGAATAGGTGCCCACCACAATGCCCACCAGCATGGCCATGGCGAAGTCCCAGATTTCTCCCACCCCGAAAATGAGCAGGCCCACCAGGCTCAGCGCTGTGACGCCCGAGGTGAGGATGGTGCGGGACAGCGTCTCGTTCACCGCGATGTTGATGATGTCCGGCAGCGGTTTGCCGCGGTACTTGGCCATCTCCTCGCGGATTCTGTCGTAGATGACGATGGTGTCGTTGATGGAGTAGCCGGTGACGGTGAGCAGCGCGGCGATGGAGGTGAGGTTGAATTCGCGACGCGTCACCAAGTAGTAGCCGGCCACCATGATGACGTCGTGCACCATGGCCAGCACCGCGCCCGGTGCGAACTTGAGGTCAAAGCGGAACGCGACGTACAGAAGAATGGCCACCATCGAATAGAGAAGCGCCGCGATGCCCTTGTTGCGCAGCTCCTTGCCCACCTGCGGCCCGACGTAGTCGATGCGCTGGGTGGCGAAGTCCGGCGTGGCCAGCCCGCGGCCCAGCCCCTGGGTAATGCGGTCCGCCATCCCCGAGGCCACAATTTGGTAGTCCTGCCCGCCGCCCTGGGCAGGGCCGAGGTCCCGCACCTCCTTCACGCCGAGGCCGGCCGCCGCCACCGCGGCGCGCACCACCTCCGGCGCCAGCTTGCTGGTGCTGCGGAAGTTGATGAGGCCGTTCTCCACGTCCGTATAGAAATTGCTGGTGCCCCCCATGCCCTGCAGCGCCTTCAGGACGGCCTGCGCATTCTCCGCGGTGAGCTGGGTGGTGCCCCCCAGCCGCAACAGGAAGCTGTTCTCGCTGGCCGCCCCAATGCCCTGCACGCTGACGTCCTTCAACCCCGCGGCCTCAGCCCGAGCACGCACCTCGTCGGCGCGGATGGGGTGGTTGAATTTCAGCTCCACCACCGTCCCGCCGGCGAAGTCGACGCCGAAGTTGAAGCCCACCGTGAAGAGGCCCACCAGGATGGCCAGGTTGAGCACCGTGGAGATGAAGACCGCCGGCCGGCGCTTCCCGATGAAGTCGATGTTGGGCGTTTTCTTGAGAATCTGCATGCTTGGCTAGACCGAGACCGTCTGGGCGTTCCGCCCGTGCACGAGGTAGGTGGTGATGGTTCGCGTCACCACGATGGAGGTGAAGAGCGAGGCCAGAATGCCGATGATGAGAGAGGTGGCAAAGCCCCGCACTGGACCGGTTCCGGTGAGCAACAGAATCACGCCGGCAATGAGCGTGGTGACGTGCGCGTCGAAAATGGTCCAGAAGGCCCGGTCGTACCCCTGGTCCACCGCCGCTCGCGGGCTGCGGCCGTGGGACAGCTCCTCCCGAATGCGCTCGTTGATGAGGACGTTGGCGTCGACCGCGATGCCCAAGGTGAGCACGAAACCGGCGATGCCGGGCAGCGTGAGGGTGGCGTTGAAGAGCGCCAGGCCGGCGAGAATGAGCAGGCCGTTGAGGAGCAGCGCCGCGTCGGCGATGAGCCCGGCGCCTCGGTAGTAGAGGGCCATGAAGAAGACCACCAGGGCCAAGCCCACCACCGCCGCCAGGCTTCCCTTGCGGATGAGCTCGTCGCCCAGGCTCGCCCCCACCTGGCGGATTTCGCCCACCGTCACCGGTGCCGGGAGCGCCCCGGCCTTCAGCACCAGGGCGAGGTTTTCCGCCTCCTGGCGCTGCTCCGCGTAGGACTTGCTGCCGCCGCGGCCGAGGGTAATTCTCGCCCGGCCGTTGGGAATTTTCTCGTTGATGCGCGGCGCGGAATTCACGTTCTCGTCGAGGACAATGGCCATCCGCTTGCCGACGTTGGCCTCGGTGAGTTTTCCGAATTCGAGACCACCTTGGGTGTCGAAGGAGAGATTGACTTCGAATTCCCCGAGCTGCCCCACCGAGGCATCGGCCCCAGCCAGGCTCTCGCCGGTGAGGGGCACCGTCTTGTCCAACAGGTACGTGCGGTAGGCCTCGCAGGCGCCCTTCTTCGTCTTGGAGGGCACGCACTCCAGCAGCACCTCGCGCCCGGCCGGCGTCTTGGAGCGTGCGTAGACGAGCAGCGGCTCGCGCTCCGGCCCCTGCAGCTGGTCGAAGCCCTCGGACTGGGTGAGCACAATTTGCGACCCGGGCGGTGGCGGGCTCTCCGTGAAGAGCTGTTTGAAATAGGGGCTGGCGTCATCGACCATCCGGAACTCAAGCTGGGCGGTGGTGCCGATGAGCTCCTTGGCCTGCTCCGGGTCCTGCCGGCCGGGAAGCGAGATTTGAATGGAGTCGGTGCCCAGTTTGCGCACGTCCACTTCGGCCACGCCCCACTTGTCGATGCGCCGGCGGATGACGAGCATCGCCTGGTCCACCGACTCCTCCTTGAAGCGCGCCACCTGAGCGTCCTTCAAGCCGAGCACCAGCTTCGCACCGTCCCGGGAGACGACGCTGAAGTCCTCGAAGCCCTGCAGCTCCTTCTGCATGGCGTCCATCTCGGCGGCGTCCTTGGCCACCACCGTGAGCTGAAGCCGCTCCCGGTTCGCCTCGACGCTCACCGGCGCGAGCCCCTTGTCGCGCAGGTAGTTGGAGATTTGAAGGCCGCGGCGCTCCACCCGCTTCTGGAGCGCCGTCTTGGTGTCCACCTGGAGCACCATGTGAATGCCGCCCTGTAAGTCGAGCCCCAGGTTCAGCCGGTGGTTGGGAAAGCGGGCCCACGACGGCAATTTCTCCGACAGCAGCTTGATGTCATTGCGCTGCGCGCGCGGCATCACGAAGAAGTAGTAGTAGGTCGGGACCAGGTACCAGACCGACCCGGCCGTCACCACCAGGATGAGGATGACGTTCCGCCACCAGCTGCGGTCCATCACTTCTCCTCTTTCTTGTCCTCGGCCTTGGGCGCCTCGGCGTTGGCCGTCACCGACTGCACGGAGGACTTAAGGATGCGGATTTTCACACCCTGCGACACCTCCAACTTCAGCTCACGGTCACCAATCTCTGCAATTTTGCCGATGAGGCCCCCTTGGGTGACCACCGCATCGCCCTTCTTGAGCCCGGCCAGGAGGGCCTTGTGCTCCTTCAGCTGCTTCTGCTGAGGCCGAATCATCAGGAAATACATGATGGCAATCATCCCGCCGAAGAAGACGAAGGTCATGTAGCCCTGCGCTCCGCCCGTCTGGGCGAGCAGCACGAAGTCGTGGTGCACGGTGGGTGTCTCCTCCCAGGGGGCCTTCCCCAGGGGAAAAATGGCGGGGGCAGCGTTTACCGGAGGTGGCAGCCCAGCACAAGACAGGCCCCGAGGTTTCCCAAGGCCCTTCCCCGTGCAAGCGATCAGCCGGCGATCAGCGCACCGCCCCCGAACGGCCGTTCAGTCCAACCCAACCCCGCGACCGGACGGGCCGCCGCGACGCTCGAGCAGCCCGCCGCGCGGGCGCCAGGCGAGGGCGCCGCGCTCGGTGGATCAGCCTCAGCCAGCTACTTGGCAGGTGGGGCGGCGCCGCCTTCGACGATGACGACGCCGTAGTCCCCCCCACGAAAACGGTGCTGGCTTGCCTCTTGGTACACCGGGCTCGTGTACCAAGCCTTGGCCTCGGCCATTGTCGGAAACTCGAGAATGGCCACCGACTCGGCCCCCGGCCCCTCGACGACTTCGCAGCGACCGCTGAAGAAGGCGAGCCAGCGAATGGGGTGGCCGGCCAGAAAGGACTCGCGCTTGCTGGCGTAGGCCTCCAGCTGACTGGGGTTGCGGGTGCGAAATTTCGTGATGATGACGTAGGCGGCCACGTGGCTCTCCCCTGCGGTGGCTTCCCCCCGTTTTGCAAAAGGGAGTTGCCCTGAACGAGACGGAAGCAGCGCCGCGCCGGCAAGGCCGCGGCCACTCCCCCGGCAACCCTTCCCTAGAATGGCCTTGGCCGCGAGCACAAGCCTGCGCACCCAGCCGGCGCTGCCCCCAACAAGAGAAGCGGACGCTTCTGGCTACTCCTCGGCGCCTTCTGTGTCGGCCAGGCTCGACTCCCGGCCCTGGCGCGACACCACCTCAGCGGCGAAGGAGGCGAAGCAGTCTTGGACAATGGCCTCGCGGGCCCGGCGCATCAGCTCGAGGAAGTGGTGCAGGTTGTGTAAGGTGTTGAGGCGCAACGCCAGCACTTCCCGGGTGGAAAACAGGTGGCGAAGGTAGGCGCGGGAGTGCGTGCGACACACGTAGCAGCTGCAGGCGGCGTCCACCGGCCGCTCGTCGCGGGCGTAGGCGGCGTTGCGAATGACGAGCCGCCCCTCCGAGGTGAAGAGCAGCCCATTGCGCGCACAGCGGGTGGGCAGCACGCAGTCGAACATGTCCACCCCGGCCGCCACGGCGTGGACCAGGTCCACCGGCGTCCCTACCCCCATGAGGTACCGGGGCCTTTGGGGCGGCAACAGCGGTGCCACCTCGGCCACCGAAGCGTGCATCCGCTCCGGCGTCTCGCCCACCGAGTAGCCCCCGAGGGCGTAGCCCGGAAGGTCCACACTGCACACCTCCTCCACGTGGCGCCGCCGCAGCCCAACGTCCAGGCCGCCCTGGACAATGCCGAAGAGCGCGTTTGGCCCCCGGCTCCAGGCGGCGGCACAGCGCGAGAGCCACCCCGTCGTCCGGACGAGGGCCTGCTCCAGCACGGCGCGCTCCGCGCCGGACGGCGGGCACTCGTCAAAAGCCATGAGGATGTCCGCGCCGAGCGCCTCTTGAATGGCGATGGAGCGCTCCGGCGTCAGCAACTGAGGGCTCCCGTCCAGGTGCGACTGGAAAACAACGCCCTCGTCCGAGATTTTTCGAGCTTTGGCCAAGCTGAAGACCTGGAAGCCGCCGCTGTCGGTGAGCAGCACCCGCGGCCAGCTCATGAAGCGGTGCAGGCCGCCCAGGCTGCGAATGAGCTCCTCGCCCGGGCGCAACATGAGGTGGTAGGTATTCCCAAGAAGCACCTCCGCCCCCAGGGCCTGGAGGTCATCCTGCCCGACGGCCTTCACTGTCGCGAGCGTCCCCACCGGCATGAAGACGGGCGTCTCGACGCTGCCGTGGGCGGTGATGAGGCGGCCCCGGCGGGCGCGCGTCCCAGCGTCCTGGTGCAACAGCTCGAAGCGGAAAGGCGCACTCATCGAGCGCCGTCCTCTACCAGCATCGCGTCCCCGTAGGAGAAGAAGCGGTACCCAGCCTCCACCGCGGCGGCATAGGCGGCGAGCACCTTGTCCCGCCCGGCAAAGGCGCACACCAGCATGAGAAGCGTCGAGCGCGGCAGATGGAAGTTGGTGAGGAGGGCGTCGACCACGCGGAAGCGGGCCCCGGGCCGCAAAAAAAGCGTCGTCTGGCCCGCGCCGGGACGCAGCCGGCCCGACGCCTCCACCGCCGACTCGAGGGTGCGCACCACCGTCGTCCCCACCGCCACCACCCGTCGCCCGGCCTGGCGCGCAGCCTGGATGTGCGCCGCCGCTTCCGCCGACAGCTGAAAGCGCTCCGGATGCATCCGGTGCAGCGTCTCGTCCTCGCTGCGCACCGGGAGAAACGTCCCGGGGCCGATGTCCAGCGTCACCGAGACGGTGGAAATGCCCCGCGCGGCGAGCCGCTCCAACAGCTGAGGGGTGAAGTGCAACCCGGCGGTGGGAGCGGCGACGCTGCCCGGGACGCGGGCGTAGACGGTTTGGTAGCGCGCCTCGTCCTCGGCGGTGGGCGCCCGCTGAATGTACGGCGGCAGAGGCAGCCGGCCCGCGCTGGCCAGCCGCTCGGCCAGCGTCCCCGGCCCGGAGAAGACGACGCGCCAACGCCCCTCCCCGGCCGGCGCCTCCACCGTCGCTATGAGCCCACCCGGAAAGTCCAGCGGGGCGCCGGCCTTCAGCCCTTTGCTGGACTGGCCAAGGCACAGCCAACGCTGTCCCTCTGCCGCCTCGCCCAGCGCCGTCTCCACCGCGGTTTCCTCCGCGGGCTGGACAAGCAACAGCTCGGTACGCCCGCCGGTGAGGCGCTTCCGGCCGAGCAGCCGGGCTTGCACCACGCGGGTGTCGTTGAGGACGAGCACGTCCCCTGGGCGCAGGAGCTCCGGCAGCTCGGAGGTGTGGTGGTGGGCCAGCGCACCGCTTCGGCGGTCCAGGACGAGGAGGCGCGAGGCGTCGCGCTCGGTGAGCGGCGCCTGGGCAATGGACTCCAGCGGAAGCGTGTAGTCGTAGTCGGAGAGCGCCACAGCCAGCGCGTGCTTTTACCCCACCCGCCCCAGGCCGGCTCGGCCTTGGCCTACGCCGCCTCGGGCCGCATGAAAATGCCGGCCCAGGTGAGCGCTCCGCCCAACAGGGAAATGTCCTTCAAGAGGTTTATGGTTTGCAGCTGCTTCATCACCGGGTCCGCGCTTCCCAGCCCCGGGGCATGCACCAGCACAATGTACAGCACCATCAGGACGGCCAGCCCGAGCGCGGCCCACTTTCCTTGAATCTTCGTGATGAGGCCGATGCTTCCGGCGAGCATCGCCACGCCGGTAAAGTAAATCCAAAACACCCCGCCCGGAATGGGCACCATGCCCGCCATCTGCGGGCCGCTCATCAGGTGGAAGAGGCCAAAAATCCCATACGGCAATGCAAACAGGACACGGGCCACCACCGTCGTCAGCGCTTTCATTGAATGCCCTCCCGGGGGGGGGCGGCGCTCACCGCCCTCGCCAATTTGAAAAGCCGGCGCGGCACTGTGCGCTGACTGCGCCCTCCCGTCCACTTGAGGAGAGCTCCCTTCAATACAGCGTTTGGAGCTCGGTGCCGGGGTAGTAGTGCAAGAGAATTTCCCGGTAGCCCGTCCCGGCGTCGGCCATCAGCTTGGCGCCCCACTGGCACAGCCCCGCACCGTGGCCGAAGCCCCTCCCCACCAGCCGCACGCCGCCCTTGCCGTCGGCCGTCACCTCGAAGAGGAGTGAGCGAACGCGCTCGTAGCCGAGGCGCTGGCGAAACTCGACGCCTTCGAGCGTGCGGCTGCCCACCTGGAGCTTCCGCACCCGGCCGGTGGACGTCCGGGAAAGCACCCGCACCTCTCCGTGCGCCTCCCGGCCCAGCGCCTCCTCCAGCTGCTGCGCGCTGAAACTCGTCGACCACTGTGTCGCCGGGTGCTTCCCGCACGGGCAGGGCACCGACTGCAGGTAGGGCAAGTCGCGCTGCAGCGCGGCCAGCCCCGTCTCCGTCTGTCCGCCGCAGGAGGAGTGGAAATAGGCCTCGATGGGCTCGAGCTCAAATGTCAGCACTTGGCCTCGGGTGCTGGCCGTCGCCTCGCGCGTCTTGGGCGTCTCCCGCTCGAGGCCGCCGTACACTTGGGCCAGCACGCTGCTTCCCAGGTGGAAGGGCTCGTCCAGCGCCTCCAGCTTCTTGTTCAGCGCATAGGTGCGGGCCGCCACCGCCTGCGCCCGGAGCGCCTCCAGCGGAAAGGACGGGGGCATCTCCCCGCCCAGCACCGCCACCACGTAGTCCTCCAGGGGCAGCACATTCACCAACAAGAGCCGCCCTTTCTCCACCAGCGCCACCACGTCGCCCCGCACCCCGGTGGTGCCAGCACGAATCGGCTCGTCTCCCGTTCCGCGCTCCGTCTCCCCCGCCCGAAAGCGCACCGCCATCGGCTCGGCGAGGATGCCATTCACCTCCAGCCGCCCTTTGACGAGGCGAATGCGGGCCTCACCGGCGCCAAGCGGAGTGAAGGGCCCGTCTTCCGTGTCCGGACCGGCGGAGAGGTTGCGCCCCTTCAGGGTGACTGGGCCGGTGCGCTCGCCGATGGCGATGCGCACCGTCTCCGCGCCATGCACGACGCCGGGAGCCAGCAGGAGCAGCAAGAGCCGGATACGCATGGCGCGAGCGGTGGCCACTCTCCCCCGGCCGGCGCCCCACGGCGAGACTTTCTCCAGCCGGCGGGTGCCCAGTCGCCTGCTCCTCAACCGCCCGGCACCAGGTGGCCGAGTCCCCCCAGGGACCAGCCGCCGTCACACACCAGCACGGCGCCGGTAATGAAGGACGCCGCCGAAGAACAGAGGAACAGCACTGCCTCGGCCACGTCCTCCGGTGTCCCCAGCCGTCCGAGAGGCACCGTCCCCACGACACGGGCCGCGGCCTCGGCGCTTCCCGCCAGCCGCTCCATGCCTTCCGTCCCGGCTATCGGCCCCGGCGTAATGCTGTTGACCCGCACCCCGGCCCCACCCCACTCCATGGCCAACACCCGCGTCAGCATGTCCACCCCCGCCTTGGCTGCACAGACGTGGGCCTGCAATGGCGCCGGGGCGTAGGCCTGGGGGGCCGAGACATTGACTACCACCGCGCCCGGCTGCTGCAGGTGCTCGAAGCCAGCGCGACAGCTGTTGAAGGTGCCCACCAAGTCAATGTCCACCACCGCGCGAAAGCCGTTGCTGGACATGCCCAGCGCCGGCGCCGGGAAGTTGCCGGCAGCGCCGTTGACCAGAATGTCCAGCCGGCCCCAGCGCTCCGCCGCCTCGGTGAAGGCACGCTCCACCGCCGCATACTCGCGCACGTCGGCCCGGTAAAACGCCGCCTGGGCGCCGTCCGCTTGCACCGCCTCCACTGCCCGCTGCCCGCGCTCGGCGTTGCGCCCAAGCAGCGACAGCCGGGCGCCGGCCCGGGCCAGCCGCCGGGCGATGCCCAGGTTGATGCCGCTCGTGCCCCCGGTGACGAAGGCGTGCTTTCCCGAAAGCAGGTTCTCCACGAAGGCCCCGCTCATGCCCGCCCGCCGCGCCACACGTCGTCATAGGGGCAGCTGGTGTCCGTCTCTTCCGGCTCCGGGTAGCGGTACGTCTGCCCTCGGAAGTTTCGAAACACCGTCTCGTTCGCCCGCCGCTCGACGACGTACTCGGGCTGAAGCGTCACCTTGCCTCCACCCCCGGGCAAGTCCACCGCCAGGTGGGGAACCGCCAGCCCCGAGGTGTGGCCACGGAGGGCCTCTAGAATTTTCACGCCGGTGGCCAACGGGGTGCGCAGGTGCTCGCAGCCTTGCGCCACGTCCATCTGGTGCAGGTAGTAAGGCCGCACCCGCGCCCGCAACAGCGCGTGGTTGAGCTCTCGAATAATGCGCGCCTCCGAATTCACTCTGCGCAGCAGCACCGCCTGGTTTTCCACCGGCACTCCATGGTCCACCAAGAGCTCGCAGGCGCTCCGCGCCTCGGCGGTGAGCTCTTTCGGGTGGTTGAAGTGGGTGACCACGAAGAGGGGCGCATACCGGCGCAACAGCCGCGCCAACGCCTCGGTGACGCGCATCGGTAGGCACACCGGCACCCGGGTGCCGATGCGCAGCAACTCCACGTGGGGGATGGCGCGCAGCGGTGCGAGGAGCTCCTCCAGCCTCGCCTCGGACAACAGGAAGGGGTCGCCTCCAGAAATGAGGACGTCTCGGACTTCCGGGTGGGCCCGCACGTAGGCAATGCCCTTGTCCAACTCCGCCCGACTCAGCTCCGCCTCGCCGCCCTTGGTGATGCGGCGCCGGGTGCAGTGCCGGCAGTAGGTGGAACAGCTGTCGAGGGCCAGCAGCAGCACTCGGTCGGGGTAGCGGTGGACGATGGCGCTGACAGGCCGGCTGCGGTCCTCGCCGAGCGGGTCCTCGAGCTCCCCCGGCCGCAGGCGCGCCTCGGCGTGGACGGGGATGGCCTGCATCCTCACCGGGCAGAAGGGGTGCTCCCGGTCGATGAGCGACAAATAGTAGGGCGAGATGCCCAGCCGGAAGAGGGCCGCCGTGTCGCGACAGCCGGCGCGCTCAGCCTCGGTGAGCGTCAGGTGACGCTCGAGCTCCGCCAGGCTCCGGACGGAATGGCGCATTTGCCAGCGCCAGTCGTTCCACTGCTGCCCGGTGGCGTCGGGGTACAGAGCGCGCCAGGGCTCGGGCGCTGCGGCAGAGAGCATCTTCAAGGCTCAGGAGCTGGCGACCTGCTCGCGCCACCACGCCTGGCCAGCCTCGGGGAGCGCATAAATGGGGTCATAGTATTCGTACCGTCGCGACAGGGCGCTCGAGTCCTCGAGCTCAATGCCGGTGCGGTAATTCTTCGTCCAATAACTGATGCCGTGCTCCCGGTCGTACTCGGCCACCTGGTGTACCCAGCGCTTGCCGACGAACGGCACGTCGCAAACAATCCGCGGGGTGGCGAAGCCCGGGAGGTACCCCATGATGTCGTGCTGCAGCTTCTGCGCCTCCGCCACCGAGACGCGCCAGTGCTCGGAGTTGGGAATCATGTCGCACATGTAGAAGTAGTACGGGAGTATGTGCGCCCGGTCCTGCAGGGTGAAGCACAGCTCGAGCAACTCCTTGGCCGTGGCGTTCACCCCGCGCAGCAGTACCCCTTGGTTGCGGATGTCGCGAAAGCCCATGGCCAGAAGCGCGTCCGCGGCCCGGGTGACGAGCGGCGTGAGCTGCCGGGCATTGTTGACATGGGTATGCAGGGCCAGCTGGGCGCCACTGGCGCGGGCTTTTTTGGCCAGTCGCTCCAGCCCGGACAGCACCGAGTCCTGAAGGAAGTGCTGGGGAATGGCCATGAAGCCCTTGGTGGCCAGGCGGATGTCGCGAATGTTGGGAATGTCCAAGAGCGCGGAGACGAATGCCTCCAGCGTTGCAATGGGGAGGTTGGCAACGTCGCCGCCAGAAACCACCACGTCCCGCACCCCCGGCGTCCGCCGCAGATAGCTGAGAATCTGCTCGTAGCGCGTGTTTTGCGGGACGACGAAGCGCTTCTTGTCCACCTGCGGCACGTCGTTTCCGACGAGGTCCATGCGGGTGCAGTGGCCGCAGTACTGGGGGCAGGTGGACAGCACCTCGGCCAGCACCTTGGTGGGGTAGCGGTGCGTCAGGCCCTCCACCACCCACATTTCAGCCTCGTGCAGGCTGTCTCGGCTGGCGCGCGGGTGGTTGGGCCAGTCCGTCCGGCGGTCGGCCAGGGCCGGCAGCATGTAACGCCGGACCGGGTCAGACCAGAGGTCGGCCAAATCCATGGTGTTGACCATCTGCGGCGTCACCAGGATGGACATGGTGGCGCGCTCGCGCTGGTCGCGTTCGATGCTCTCGGCCAGCTCGTCCGGGAGCAGCTCCCCCAGGGCCGCCTTCACCTCCCGCAGATTCTTCAGCGTGTGCTTGCGCTGCCAGAGCGCGCTCTCCCAGTCGCTGCGCGTCGCGCTCCGGAAGCCGGGAATGCGCCTCCAGTCCGGCTCCTCGAAGGGACTTTCCAGCGGGTACCGGAAGGGCTGCGCTGTGCCCGACGCCACTTCTGCGGCACCCTTGCCCTCCCGTCGCAGCACCGGCTTCGCGGCAGAGGCGGCGGGGTTGAGAGCACGCTTCGGGTCCATGCGGTGAGCGTCTCCTCGGGAGAGGGTGTGCGCTGGGGGAGGCACCCCCGAGCGAGCCGCGGCTTTTACTCTACTCGCTTTCGCTGCACACCCCCCACCGGGGGCGCCCCCCGGGCCACCCGCGCCTACTGTCGCCGGCCCTACTGGGCAAGCGCCCGGAGGACAGCCACCGCGCAGGAGCCCAGCCGGGCCCGCGCCGAGTCGGAGCGGCTGGTCAACACAATCGGCACCCGCGCCCCGAGCACCACCCCGGCGAGCTCTGCGCCTCCCAGGTACTCGAGCTGCTTGGCCAACATGTTCCCGGACTCCAAGTCCGGCACCAGAAGGATGTCCGCCACGCCCGCCACTGGCGAGACCAGCTGCTTAATGGCGGCCGCCTCGGCACTCACCGCCGTGTCAAAGGCCAGTGGGCCATCCAGCACGGCGCCGGTAATTTGTCGCCGGTCGGCCATCTTGCAAAGCGCCGCCGCGTCGACGGTCGACTCAATCTTCGGGCTCACCGTCTCGACGGCGGAGAGAATGGCGACGTTGGGCATCGGGATGCCCAGCGCGTGGGCCAGCTCGATGGCATTCTTGAGAATGTCCACCTTCTCCTCGAGGGTGGGGTAAATATTGATGGCCGCGTCCGTCACCAAAAGCGGCCGCGGGTAAGCCGGCGCGTCGATGACGAAGACGTGGCTCACCCGTCGCGCCGTCCGCAGCCCCAACTTGGGGTCGAGCACGGCGTGCATCAGCGTGTCGGTGTGCAGGGCCCCCTTCATCAACCCCCGGGCAGCGCCCTCACGGCACAGCGCCACCGCCTTTTGGGCCGCCTCCAACTCGTCAGGCGCGTCGACGACGCGCACTTTCGACAAGTCAATGCCGAGCTCCGCCGCCAGGGACCGGGTGCGGCCCTCGTCGCCGACGAGGATGGGCTCAATTAACCCGGCACTGGCGGCTGAAAAAGCGCCCGAGAGTGCGACGTCCGTCGTCGCTGCCACCACCGCGAAGGGCGCGCGCTGCAGCCCGTTGCACCGCGCAACGAGCCTGTCGAAGACTTGGAGGGAGGCCATGGAGGGCGTGGACGGTAACACGCGCCTGGAGTGCGGGTCCGTCGCCAAAACGTTGCCAGCGCGGTGCCAGCGCCACCTCGGCCAGCCAGGCTGTCAGCGCAACTTCTCGACGTGAATACGAAAGGCTGCGCGGAAGTGGCCACCGGGTTGGACGAAACGCAGCCCGTCCTGGGCAATGAGGGAGTTGGTGAGTGCCGTCATCGGCTCGAGGGCGACGTAGTCCTTGTCCTGCGGGGCAAACACCTGCGCACACGGGTAGCCGGCCAGTAATTCCACGGTGAGCCGCCGTTCTGGACTGGACAGAGAGAGTGCGGCGGTTTCCCCGGCGAGGGCAAAACCATCGTCGAAGGCCTGCCGGTCGAGGGCCCCCTCGAAGCCAGCGAAAGGCGTCTCCGCACCCGTCGGAAGGCCATGCCCGTCCAGCACCAAGCGCCGCATGGCTGGCAGCCTCAGCCGCCAGCGGCTGCGCGCCAGGCCGGCCAGCGAAAAATAAGGGTGAAAGCCGAAGCTCACCGGGACGGAGTCCCCGCCGTTGGCGAGCACCGTGGTCTCCACCAGCAGCCCCTCCGGACTGAGGCCAACGGCCAGCTCGACACGGTGACGGAAGGGAAAGAGGCCAAGCAAGTCCTTGCGCTGCCAGTCGAGCCTTGCCTGTAGCCTCGTCGCGCTCGCTTCCGTCACCTCCCAAGCCAGCTGGGCCCACGGGACGCCGTGGATGGGTAGCCCGTGCTCGTCCAGGTGAAGAAGCGCCGAGTGCGGGTCGAGCACCACCTCGCGCCCGGCGGCCCGGTAGCGGGGAGCTCCGAGACGGTTGGCCCACGGGTACAGCAGCGGGATGCCGGCGGTGCTTCCCCGCGAGGCCGCGGCGCGCAAGTCCTCGACGCGCCCGAGCAGCTCCTCGCCCCCAAGACGCAGCGAAGCACCCAGCATGCCTTGGCCAGGAAGAAAGACTGCCACCAGCTGTCCGGCAACGAGTGAGCGCGCCGGCTCGCCGCTTGGAAACTCCACCGAGACGTCACCTCCTGCCAAGCAACTCCCTGGCCACCTTCGGCTTGAAGCCCGCGTCCTTCTCCACCGCCACCGGCCGCCTTCCGGCGCCCAACGCCACCGTGGCCGCCGGCGCACCGAGGTTGGACGGGGGCTGCTGGACGCCGCCCGTGCACGCCGGGCGGAGGCCAGAAAGGTTGCGCCTGTCCAAGTCCCGGTGAGGCATAAGCGTTTTCCCTCTCTTCCAGCTAAGCCGAAGTCCCGGCGGCGGCGGTGTCGGCCAGCACCACCGCGCGCTCGCTCTGCACGCGACCCGCAGGGATGGTGCGGTCGCCGGCCTTCAGCCTGGCGAACATCGGTACCTTCTCGGCACCGGTGACAAGCCAGAGAATGGTCCGCGCCCGGTCAAGCACGGGAAAGGTGAGCGTCATGCGCACCCGGCCCTGGTAGGGCCCGGAGAGGGTGACGTCGGTGGCCGTCACCAGAAGCGACTTGTCCCCCGGCACAAGCGAGGCGGTGTGGCCGTCGGGCCCGAGGCCGAGGTGAATCAAGTCGAGCACCGGTGGTGCGCCGGCCAAGGACTCCAAAGTGCGGGCATAGCGTGCCGCAGCCGCTGTCAAGTCCGCGTCGTCCACCGGCATGGCATGCAGCTGGGCCGCGGGGAGCTCGACTTTCCCGAGCAGGCACTGCTGCAGGTGGGTGAGGTTTCGGTCCGGGTCGCCGGCCGGCGCGACGCGCTCGTCCACCTGAAACAGGTGGAGCTTGCCCCAGGGGACATCCTCGCCGGACAGCAGCCGAAGCATTTGCCAGGGGGTATGGCCGCCGCTCACCGCCAACGTGAATTGCCCGCGCGCGGCCACTGCAGAACGGGCCTGGGCGGCGATGAGCTGAGCGCCGCGGCGGGCCACGGCATTAGCGTCGGCCAGAATTTCAACCTTCATGGCACCTCCAACAAGTCGTAGCTCTCGTTCCAGGACCGGATGACGCGCGCTTCGCGCTCGTAGCCGAGCTTGCTCAGCGAGGCCGTGTCGAGACCGAAGTAGCGGCCGCCAGTTGCGGCGAGACCGAGCCAGCGAGCAGCCAGAATCCGCAGCACATGCCCGTGCGCGTACAGCGCGACGTCCCCGTCGGCAGCAACCGCTCGCGCGATGACGCGGTCGACCCGTACACCCACCTCGTCCGCCGTCTCGCCACCGCGCGGGCCCGAGCTCCAGATGGTCCAGTCCGGAATCTCTTTTCGGATTTCGGCGCTCGTCCGCCCCTCGTAGGCGCCGTAGTCCCACTCCATGAGGTCCCTGTCCGAAATGGCCTCCGCCCCATGGCCAGAGAGCTGGCACGTCTCCCGGGCCCGGCGCAACGGGCTGGTCAGCACCAGCGCGAACGTTTTCTTCATCAATCGGCGTCCGAGAAGCTCGGCCTGCTGCTCTCCGCGCGGCGTCAGCGGAATGTCTGTGCGGCCGGTGTGCTGACCACTCAAGCTCCACGCCGTCTCCCCGTGCCGGATGAGCCAGAGCTGTCCCATTGCACGCGCCTCCTAGCTCTGCGCGATGAACCACCCGCCGGGAACCAGCGCCTCGGCCTCCTTCGGGCCCCACGTCCCGGGCTCGTACTCGGAGGGCGTTCCGGCTCCGATGGCCGGGTCGACAATGCGCCAGGCCTCCTCCACGTAGTCCTGCCGTGCGAAGCGCGCCGCGTCCCCCTTCATCGCGTCACCGAGCAACTCCTCGTAGGGTGCGAGGTCCCCGGTGCGGCGGTGCTCCAGCTCGAGCTCGACTTCCTGGCCCTCCAGCTTCTCGCCGGGTGCTCGGATGAGCGCGCCCAAGGCAATGACGAAGTCCGGGCTCAGCCGGAAGCGGAGGTGGTTGGGCGGAATGGCAATTCCCTCGACCAGCGACGGGGGCGTGCGAAACCGCGCCACCACCTCGGTGCGTGTCACCGGTAGGCACTTGCCGGCACGGATGTAGAAGGGCACCTCTTGCCAGCGCCACGAGTTGACGTGGACGCGCAGCGCCACGAAGGTTTCCACCGTCGAGTCGGGCGCCACGCCCGGCTCCTTCCGGTACCCTCGGAACTGGCCGCGCACCACCTCCGCCGGACGCAGGGCGGGGATGCCCTTCAGCACCTTCACCTTCTCGGTGCGAAAGGTTTCCGGGTCCGGCGACTGAGGTGGCGGCTCCATCGCGACGTTGGACACCACCTGCAGCAAATGGTTTTGCACCACGTCGCGGATGGCTCCTGCCTTGTCATAGAACGCGCCCCGGCCCTCGACACCGAAGTCCTCGGCCATGGTGATTTGGACGCTCTCGACGTAGTTGCGGTTCCAGATGGGCTCGAGAAAGCTGTTGGCAAAGCGGAAGAAGACCAGGTTTTGAACGGTCCCCTTCCCGAGGTAGTGGTCGATGCGGAAAATGTCCTTCTCCGCGAAGTACTCCTGCAGCGTCTCGTTCAGTTTCCGCGCCGAGGCGAGGTCGCTGCCAAACGGCTTCTCCACCACCAGTCGCGCCCCCTGGGTACAACCTGCGCGCGCGAGCTGTTTGGCCGCCAGTCCAAAGAGCCCCTGGGGGATGGCCAGGTAGTGGACTGGATGCTGGGCGGCTCCCAGCTCCTTGCGCAGCTGGTCGAAGAGGGCCGGGTCGGCGTAGTCGCCGTCGATGTAGCGCAACAGCCCGAGGAGCTTCCCGAAGGCCGCCGGGTCCACCCCTCCGCCGTTCTGTTCGACGCTGTCGCGCGCCCTGGCCTGGAGGTCGGCCAACTTCCAGCCCCGCTTGGCCACGCCGATGACGGGCACGTCGAGGACACCGCGGCGCACCATGCTCTGCAGCGCCGGAAAAACCTGCTTGAAGGCCAAGTCCCCGGTTGCTCCGAAGAAGACCAGCGCGTCGGCCGGGGCCGAGCTCACGGCTTCTTTTCCTCATGGCCGCCAAAGGCCCAGCGCTGGGCAGAGAGGATTTTGTCGGCGAAGTCGGCTTCTCCACGCGAGGAAAAGCGCTCGTACAAGGCCGAGGTCAGCACCGGGACTGGAACGCTTTCGTCGATGGCGGCGTGGATGGTCCAGCGACCCTCCCCGGAGTCCGAAACCCGCCCGGCAAAGGCCTTCAGCTCCGGGTCCTTCAAGAACACCTGGGCGGTGAGGTCCAACAGCCAGGAGCCAATGACGCTTCCCCGACGCCAGAGCTCGGTGACGTCCGCCAGGTTGAGGTCATACTGGTAGTGGTCCGGGTCCCGGAGCGGCGTGGTCTCGGCGTCGACGGCGCGCTTCTGCTTCCCGGCGTTGGCGCCGCGGAGGATGTTCAGCCCCTCGGCGTAGGCGGCCATGATGCCGTACTCGATGCCGTTGTGGACCATCTTCACGAAGTGACCGGCGCCGCTTGGGCCACAGTGCAAGTAGCCATGTTCGGCGGTGCCCCCTTTCACCTTTTCCCGGCCGGGGGTCCGGGGCGCCGAGCCCATCTCCGGCGCCAGCGTGGAGAACACCGGGGCCAGGTGCTTCACCACAGCATCTTCGCCGCCAATCATCTGACAATACCCCCGCTCCAAACCCCACACCCCGCCGCTGGTGCCGACGTCGACGTAGTGAATTCCCTTGGCCGACAGCTGCTTCGCCCGGCGGATGTCGTCCACGTAATAGGAGTTGCCGCCGTCGATGAGGATGTCGTCTTTCTCGAGCAGCGGCAGCAGGTCGGCGATGGTTTTGTCCACCACGCCGGCCGGGACCATCATCCAGATGGCCCGCGGCTTCTTCAGCTTCTGCACCATGTCCTTGAGGGAGGCGGAGCCGGTGGCCTTCTCCTTGGCCAATTCCTGGACTGCCTTCGGCGACATGTCGAAAACGACGCACTCGTGGCCAGCCTTGAGGAGCCGGCGCACCATGTTCGCGCCCATCCGACCAAGCCCAATCATCCCGATTTGCATGACGTATTCCCTTTGTGATGACGACGACGTGTCGACCGCTCCCCCAAGAAGGCTCAGCTCCTAAACGCGTGCTTGCTCGAAGATGTCCACGAATTCCCGGTACCGCCGAGCAATCTCGGCCACCGCAGCCTCTCGCGACGTCTTCTGCGCCCGAAGCTGGACCAGTGCGTCCCAAAACGAGGTCCTCCCGACGGCAAAGCCGACGAAGCCGGGGACGGAAGCGGCCGTCACCAGCCACTGCTGCACCTGCTGCTCGTCCTCCCCCCGGCCGAGGACGATGCAGCCCACCGCGTCCCTCGCACCGCGGCGGGCAGCGCTCACCACCTGCAGGCAGTGCTCACGCCGGTCGAGCCCTTCCACTTTCCAGACGTCCGGCTCCACGCCCGCCCTCTGGAGTTCTTCCATGGCGCGGACCATCAATCCCGGTCGCAGCTCGGTGTCGTAGGCCTTCCGGTCGCCCTGTAGCCGCTCGAGCTGGGTTTTCTCGGCTGGAACCAGCAACTCGAACATGAAGAGGCTCGAATGTTTCGTGGCGAGGTAAGCGCTGAGCCGCGCCAACCGGGCGGCCTGAGCGCGGTTGAGGGTGGCGTCGCCTTCCGGGTTGTAGCGAACCAGGACTTTGCAGAAGGTGGGGTGAAAGGCCTCGAGGTGCGCAGCGAAGTCCTCGCCGTACTCGAAGTCGAACTCGTCTTGCCCGCTCTTCTCGACCGGGCAAGCGGTGGTGTAGCCCTTGGCGCCGGCGTCGCGGAGGATGGCGGAGCCAAATTGCTCGTCGACCAAAAGGCCGGCCTTGGTCTTGGGCACTCCCAGGGAGACCGCCCGCTGGAAGCCGTCGTAAATGACTTGCTTGGCAGCCGCGATTTCCGCGGTCTGGGCGGCGGTCAGGCTCCCCGTCCAGCCAAACATCTTCGTCTCGAAGGTGGCTCGGTGGTCGAAGGGCAGAATGTAGAGGGGCCGTTGGTAGCCGCGAATCACGTCGAGGCTCCCTTGAGCTTCCGGTAGCGGCGGATGAGCGCGTTGGTCGAGCTGTCATGCCCGAGGCTCGGCTCCTCCTTGGCCTCCAGCTCCGGGATGATGCGCTGGGCGAGGACTTTGCCCAGCTCCACCCCCCACTGGTCGAACGAGTCGATGTTCCAGATGGTCCCTTGGGTGAAAACGTTGTGCTCGTAGAGGGCCACCAGCTTGCCCAGCGTCTTCGGCGTGAGGCTGTCGAGCAACAGCGTGTTGGAGGGCCGATTCCCCTCGAAGACGCGGTGCGGGACCAGCCACTCCGGAGTGCCCTCGGCCCGCACCTGCCCGGCCGTCTTGCCGAACGCCAGCGCCTCGGTTTGGGCGAAGACGTTGGCCAGCAGCATGTCGTGGTGGCGACCCAAAGGATTGAGGGTGTGGATGAAGGCGATGAAGTCCGCCGGGATGAGGCGAGTCCCCTGGTGGATGAGTTGATAGAAAGAGTGCTGGCCGTTGGTGCCCGGCTCGCCCCAGTAGCTGGGCCCGGGGTCGACGTCCACCGCCTCGCCCTCGAGTGGCACCCGCTGTCCGTTGCTCTCCATCGTCAGCTGCTGGAGGTAGGCCGGAAAGCGCT
>JBKQJL010000082.1:0-18734 GCA_052147975.1 Myxococcaceae bacterium | reverse complement strand
CGCTCATCGCCGTCCGCCGAGTGACGCCCTCCTCCACCGCGCACAAAAACATTCCCATGGCCCCCGGGAAGAAGGCCATCGGCGAGGTGCGCGAATTCAAGGTGGTGCCTGACGGGCTCGGCCGCGGCCGCGAGCTCATCGACATCACCAAGAAGAAGGAGCAGGACCGCGGCAAGAAGCGCACCACGGAGAAGGAAGGCGGCATCACCAAGCAGGAGATGGACAACCTGATTTGGGGACGTGTCACCATTCCGGTGCGCGGCAAGAAGCGCAAGCCCACCAAGAAGGGGCAGAAGACGCAAATTACAGAGATGTCCGGGGACAAGAAGGTCATCCGCATCCAAGAGGCCATCAGCGTCTCGGAGCTGTCGCAGACGATGGGCGTGAAGACGTCCGAAATCATCAAGAAGCTGATGGCGGGCGGCACCATGGCCACCGCCAACCAGATGGTGGATATGGAGACCGCCGCCATCATCGCCACCGACTACGGCTGGAAGGTGGAGAAGGTGGGCTTCGAGGTGGAGGACTACCTCCCCGAGGTGGCCGAGCGTCCCGAGGACGAGCGCCCGCGCCCGCCGGTGGTGACCGTCATGGGGCACGTCGACCACGGCAAGACGTCGCTGCTTGACGCCATCCGCTCGGCCCACGTGGCCGAGGGCGAGGCGGGTGGAATCACCCAGCACATTGGCGCCTACACCGTCACCCTGCCCAAGGGGGACATCACCTTCCTGGACACGCCAGGCCATGAGGCCTTCACCTCGATGCGCGCCCGGGGCGCCAACGTCACCGACTTGGTGGTGCTGGTGGTGGCCGCCGACGACGGCGTCATGCCGCAGACGCAGGAGGCGGTGAGCCATGCCAAGGCGGCCAAGGTGCCGCTGGTGGTGGCCATCAACAAGATGGACTTGCCGGGCGCCAACCCCGAGCGGGTGAAGAAGGACTTGGCCGCGCTGGAGCTGGTTCCCGAGGAGTGGGGCGGCGACACCATCATGGTGCCGGTTTCGGCCCGCACCAAGGCTGGCGTGGACCTGCTGTTGGAGAACATCCTGCTGCAGGCCGAGGTGCTGGAGCTCACCGCCAACCCCAACCGGCCCGCGCTCGGCACCATCATCGAGGCCAAGCTGGAGAAGGGGCGGGGGCCGGTGGCCACGGTGCTGGTGCAAGAGGGCACCCTGCGCACCGGGGACGCCGTCGTCACCGGCACCCACTACGGACGGGTGCGCGCCATGTTGGACGGGCGTGGCAAGCCGGTGAAGGAAGTTCTGGCCGGG
Organism: Myxococcaceae bacterium; assembly: GCA_052147975.1. GTDB lineage: Bacteria > Myxococcota > Myxococcia > Myxococcales > Myxococcaceae > JADGRA01. The sequence continues at coordinate 17,463 of JBKQJL010000082.1, read as the reverse complement.
TACTCGGCCGAAGTGGTGGGCCTGTCCGGCGTGCCCACCGCTGGGGACACCATCAACGGAGTCGAGGACGAGAAGGCGGCCAAGGAGATTGCCGACCACCGCATCACCAAGGAGCGACAGGCGGACCTGGGCAAGACGTCCAAGGACTCGCTCGAGTCGCTGTTGCAACGGACCAAGGAAGGCGAGGCCAAGGAGCTCCGGGTGGTCATCAAGGGGGACGTCCAAGGCTCGGTGGAGGCGGTGGCCCAGGCCCTCACCAAGCTGTCCACCCCCAAGGTGAAGGTGGAGATTATTCACAAGGGCGTCGGGGCGATGACCGAGTCCGACGTCATGCTCGCTGCGGCGAGCAAGGGCATGGTGCTCGGCTTCAACGTGAAGCCGGAATCCGGCTCCGAGGCCGCCGCCAAGGCCCAGGGCGTGCCCATCTACACCTACTCCATCATCTACGAGCTCATTGATGGGGTGCGTAAGGCCATGGAAGGGCTGCTCGAGCCCATCCGCACCGAGAAGAAGCTCGGGAAGGCTGAAGTGCGTAACCTCTTCAACGTCCCGAAGCTCGGCACCATCGCCGGTTGCTCGGTGGTGGAGGGCCTCATTCGCCGCACCAGCCAGGTGCGCATCTTCCGCGAGGGCAAAGCCATCGGCACCGGCAAGGTGGCCAGCCTCAAGCGCTTCAAGGACGACGTGCGCGAGGTGGCCCAGGGCTTCGAGTGCGGCATCGGCGTCGAGGGCTGGCAGGACTTTAAGGCCGGCGACATCATCGAAGCGTTCGAGGTGGAGGAGACGCGGCCCAGCCTGGAGTAGGCTTTTCTCCAAGGCCCCCGTTGGGGCGGTGGCTCTTCGAAGGAGCAGCAGTCCAGATGTTCGTCGGCGTCGCTCGCTGTGCGCTTCAAATTGCGGATTCCGGGTCGCTCAAGTCCAAGCGCCAGGTGCTCCGGCGCATCACCGACCGCGTCAAGGCGCGCTTCAACGCCTCGGTGGCCGAGGTGGAGGACCAGGACCTCTGGCAGCGAGCCACCATCGCCTTCGCGGTGGTGGGAAACGACAAGCGCCATGTGGACGAGCAGCTGGAGAAGCTTTTGCACTTCGTGGAGGAGATGTACTTGGCTCCGTTGCTCACCCGGGAACGGGAGATTTTGACGTTTGGCGAGCAACTCTTCGCCACCCCGGTGCACGGCACGGACCCCGGGACACTCGAGCTGCCCTTTGCCCGCGAGGACCGCAGCCTGGCCGAGGCGGAGGGGATGGCCGCCTGGGAGCGGCGGCCCGACGAGCCGCTCGTCCGTCGCGCCGGGCAGCGCACCAGCGGAGACCTCTCCGTGGCCGAGGCCCGGGGCCGCGCGCGGGCGCTCCGCAACCGGCGTGACTGGGAGAAACCCTGAGCACCCCAGCACGGCCCGAGCGGGTGGGGGCGGAGATTCAGGCCGCGGTGGCGGACTTGCTCGGCCGCGGCGCGTTGCGTGACCCGCGCATTGGCTTCATCACCGTCACCGGCGTGAAGGTGTCCCCCGACTTGCGGGTGGCGCGCGTCTACTGGTCGAGCCTGGGCGACGACGCCGCTCGACGCGAAACCCAAGCCGGGCTGGACGCGGCCAAGGGCTTCGTGCGCCGCGAGGTGACGGCCCGGGTGAAGCTGCGCGTCTCACCGGAGGTCTTCTTCGTCTTCGACGGCTCGGTCCAGGAGGGGGACAAGATTGACCGGCTGTTGCGCGAGGTGAAGGCCAAGGAGGGATGGTGAGGGCAGTCCGGGGCGTTAAGCTTTAAGCAAGCGGCACATGGACGGGCTCCTCGTCATCGACAAGCACTCGGGCCCCACCTCGTTCGAGGTGGTGCGCCAGGTGCGCGCGCTCACCGGTGCAAGCAAGGCCGGCCACACCGGGACACTCGACCCGATGGCCACCGGTGTTTTACCGGTGGCCCTGGGCGAGGCCACCAAGCTGGCTGGGTTGCTCACCGACTCGGACAAGGCCTACGACGCGGTGGTGCGTCTGGGGCTGGAGACGGATACCCTGGACGTCACCGGCACCGTGCTGCGGACGTCGGTGGTGCCGCCCCTCAGCGAGGCGCGCATCGAGGCGGCGCTGGCGCCCTTCCGCGGTAGCTTTCTACAGACGCCCCCCATGGTGTCCGCGGTGAAGGTGCGCGGGCGGCGGCTGTACCAGCTGGCCCGTGCCGGCCAGGAGGTGGAGCGGACCCCGCGCCCCGTCACGGTGCACGCTCTCGTCCTGCGGGACTTCTCCGCCACCGACGTCACCCTCTCGGTGCGCTGCAGCAAGGGGTTTTTCGTCCGGGTGCTGGCTGAGGAGCTCGGCCGCACCCTCGGCTGCGGCGGCTGCCTGAAGGGGCTGCGCCGCACCGGCAGCGGGACGTTTACCCTGGAGGGAGCCCTCTCGCTCGAGCGGCTGGAGGCCCTGGTGCAGGGGCCGCAGGGCCTTCTCGCGGTGCGGGTGCGCCTGGTGTCCCCGGCGGACATGCTGCCGCAGCTGGCCATTTTCCGGGTGAGCGCCGAGGAGGCGGCCAAAGTCGCCCACGGGCTGCCGCTGCCGGCCCACCTGGAAAGCCGGGGCCGGGTGCGCGTGCTGGGGCCGGACGGCGCGCTCCTGGCCGTGGCCGACGTCCGGGACGGCCGGCTGGCCTACGTCCGCGTGTTGGCACACGCGTGAATGTCACCGTCCTCGTCCCGAGCAGCCTGCGAGCCGCGCTCGACGGCAAGCGACGCGTGGAGCTCGGCGTGCCGGCTGGCTCGGGGGTGGGCGAAGTCCTCCAAACGCTGCTCACCCTCTACCCCAAGCTGGCCCGCGTGCTGGCCAGCGAGCGCCAGCACGGCAAGCAAGGGCTGACGCTCTTCTACGAGGAGGCCGGGACGCGCAAAGGCCGGCGCGAGCACGCCCGGGTGTGGCTCTTCGCCCCTGGGGCCGAGCCAGCCAGCTAGCCCCCCCGCCTGGCGGCGTGGCGACAGCGGCCCCCGGGGCCACTGGGGCCGCCTCCGAAGGCCCCCCGTCCTGGGGCCCGGGCGGGCGGGCGAATTGCATTCCCGGTGGGCGACGCCTATAAGCCGCCGGGCGCCCAGTCTCGGGGAGTCTCCGAGACGGGGCCGTGCCCGACGTCTGCACCCCTCCGCGGACGCGACGGCCCGTTTTCTCTTTCCCCGCTGGAAACGGGGAGGGACGGCGGGCCACAGCAGCGGGCCCGGGGACATTTGCCCCCAACGTCCACCCCGGAGCGGGACGGAGTCGACATTGACTGTTGAAATTGAGCGGAAGGCTGAACTGGTTGCGCAGTACCGGACGCACGAGACGGACACCGGGAGCCCAGAAGTCCAGGTGGCCCTCATTTCCGAGCGCATCAACCAGCTGACCGACCACTTCAAGACGCACAAGAAGGACCACCACAGCCGCCGCGGCCTGTTGAAGCTGGTCGGCCAGCGCCGGCGGCTGCTCGACTATTTGAAGAAGAAGGACACCACGCGTTACAAGAAGTTGATTGACGGCCTCGGCATCCGCAAGTAGCCGCAAGCCAACAGGAAGGAAAGCCTCCCCTCGAGGAATGAGAGGGTTCCGCGCAGCCGGAACGCCTCGAAATGCCGCCCTGGGGCGTTTAGAGAGTCGAGAGGTCGGGAGAGACGGAAGGAGTTTTGGCCTCCGTACGGAGGCGCCGAAGCAAGCCGTTGTGTGTCGGCGCCTGCGCTCAGAGACTGAAAGTTCCTTTCGGTGGCAGCTCTCTCCCGGTCCCTTTGGAGCAGTTTGGGACACACACGAGAGACAACGGGCCCCGGGGGAGCTCGCTCTTTTCAGGAGAGCTGCGTTCCTGGAAAAGGGCGTGTCTGACACCGGGCCAGAGCCAGAAAGAAAACATGTACCTCAAGAAGGAAGTGAAATTCGGCGAGAATACGCTCAGCCTCGAGACCGGAAAAATGGCCAAGCAGGCCGACGGCTCGGTGGTGCTGCGCTACGGAGACACCATCATCCTGGTCACCGCGGTGTCGGCCAAGGAGAAGAAGGACGTCGACTTCCTGCCGCTGACGGTGGAGTACCAGGAGCGCCTCTACGCGGCAGGCCGCATTCCGGGCAGCTTCTTCCGGCGCGAGGGGCGTCTCACCGAGAAGGAGACGCTGAGCTCGCGCCAGGTGGACCGCAGCTGCCGACCTCTCTTCCCCGAGGGCTACGGCTACGAGACACAAGTCATCGCCAGCGTCATCTCCTCGGACCCGGAGAACGAGGGCGACATCCACGGAATTACCGGCGCCTCGGCTGCCCTCATGCTGTCCAACATTCCCTTCGACGGCCCCATCGCCGGCGTCCGGGTGGGTCGGGTGGACGGCAAGCTGGTGGCCAACCCGACGGCCGCCCAGCGGGCGGTCTCGGACATGGACCTCATCATCGCCGCCAGCAAGGACGCCATCGTCATGGTGGAGGGCGGCGCCGAGCAGGTGTCCGAGGCCGACATGGTGGCGGCGCTGGACTTCGGCCACCGGGCGGTCCAGCCCGTCCTGCAGATGCAAACGGACATGCGCCGGGAGCTGGGCGTCACGGTGCGCGCCTACGAGAAGGCGGCAGTTGCCGACGACGCGCTGAAGACGGCGGTGCGCGAGCTGGCCATGGATGGCATCCGGGCGGGCTACGCCATCTCCGAGAAGCATGCCCGGTATGACGCCTTGAGCGCGGTGAAAAAGCAGGTGCTGAGCAAGCTGAAGGAGCGTCTCGGCGACGGCTTCACCCCCAGCACCGAGAAACTGGCCAAGGCCGTGGTGGAGGACCTCAAGTACGAGCACATGCGGGCGCTCACCGTGAATGGCGGCCGCGTCGGTGGCCGAGGCCACGACCAGGTCCGCGCCATCACCTGCGAGGTGGGGCTGCTTCCGCGCGTGCATGGCAGCGCGCTCTTCACCCGCGGAGAGACCCAGGCCCTGGTGGCCACCACGCTGGGAACGAGCGACGACGAGCAGCGGGTGGAGTTGCTCTCCGGGCAGACGTTCCGGAAGTTTATGCTGCACTACAACTTCCCGCCCTTCAGCGTGGGCGAGACCAAGCCGCTGCGTGGCCCGGGTCGCCGGGAAATTGGGCACGGCGCGCTGGCCGAGCGGGCGCTGCGCAACATGCTGCCCAAGAGCGAGCAGTTTCCCTACACCGTCCGGGTGGTGTCCGACATCCTCGAGTCCAACGGCTCGAGCTCGATGGCCTCCGTCTGCGGCGGCACGCTGGCGCTGATGGATGCCGGCGTTCCCATCCAGGCGCCGGTGGCCGGCATTGCCATGGGCCTGGTGAAGGAAGGGGACCGGGTGGCCATCCTTTCCGACATCCTCGGGGACGAGGACCACCTCGGTGACATGGACTTCAAGGTGTGTGGCACCGAGAAGGGCATCACCAGCATCCAGATGGACATCAAAATCACCGGCCTCACCACCGCCATCATGAGCCAGGCGCTGGAGCAGGCGCGGCGGGGCCGCTTGCACATCCTCGGTGAGATGCTGAAGGCGCTGGACAAGCCGCGCCCGGAAATCAACCGCTACGCGCCGCGGATTACCACGTTGATGATTCGGCCGGAGTTCATCAAGAACGTCATCGGTCCGGGCGGCAAAGTCATCAAAGACATCATCGCCCGCACCGGTTGCTCCATCAACATCGAGGACAGTGGCCGGGTCGACATCGCCAGCAACAACGCGGAGGCCGTCCAGCAGGCCATCGCCATGGTCCAGGCCCTCACCCGCGAGGCGGAGGTGGGCAAGGTGTATCTCGGGACGGTGCGAAAAATTGCCGAGTTCGGCGCCTTCGTCGAGCTTTTCCCCGGCACCGACGGGCTGGTTCACATCTCCGAGCTGTCGGACAAGCGCGTGAAGAGCGTCTCCGACGTCCTCAAGGAGGGCGACGAGGTGATGGTGAAGGTCATCAGCATCGACCGCACTGGGAAAATTCGCCTCTCTCGCAAGGAAGCGATGGCCGAGCGCGCCGAGGGCGCGCAGACGCCGGCCGCCGCTGCGGCCCCAGGAGAGCCACAGGCCAAGGCCTAACGCAGGCATGGACCGCGTCCACGTCCAGCTGCAGCGGGTGCGCGCGCATGCCGCACCGCTCCCGCTGCCGCGCTACCAAACCGACGGTGCGGCCGGGCTCGACTTGCTCGCCGACATTGAGGGCGAGTGGACGCTGGCCCCGTTGGAGCGCCGGGCCGTTCCCACCGGGCTGGCCATCGCCATTCCGGCCGGCTTCGAGGCCCAGGTGCGGCCGCGCTCCGGGCTGGCGCTGCGCCACGGCGTCACCTGTCTCAATTCGCCGGGCACCATCGACTCGGACTACCGAGGCGAGGTGCAAGTCATTCTCGCCAACCTCTCCGGGACGCCCTTCACCCTCCGGCGCGGGGAGCGCATTGCTCAGCTTGTCGTCGCGCCGGTAGTCCGTGCTGCGCTGGTGGAGGTGGAGGTACTCCCCACCACCACGCGCGGCAGCGGCGGCTTTGGTTCCACCGGGGTGTGACAGCCAGGGGCAGGAGTGGCGCCGTGGGGCGAGTCGAATAGACTTCCCGGCGTGCTTTGCTACCGCTGCGGAAGCCATGTCCCGGACACGGCTGAACGGTGTGGCGCCTGCGGGCAGCGCCAAGTGGGGACGGCGCGGATGCCCAGCGCAACCGGACTCCGCAAGAAACTGAATCCCGCGCTGCTCGCCGGGGCGCCCTACCGCGAGGGCGAGCTCATGGCCAACCGCTACCTCGTCAAGGACGCGGTGGGCGTCGGCCCCTTGGGCTTCGTGCTGCGCACCTCGGACCGCGAGCTCGGCATTGACGTCTCGGTGAAACTCATCCATCCGCGCTTCGCGCAGACCGGCGAGGAGCGGGAGGCCTTCCTCCAGGCGCTCCAGCCAGCCCAACGTTTTCTTCACCCCTCACTCACCCGGCTGCATGACGTGGGCATCGACCAGGGGTGGCCGTACTTCACCTACACCTTTCTCGACGGGCTGCCCCTTCGACGCATCATCGACTTGCGGCTGGCCAAGGGGCAGACGTTCGCCCTCGACGAGGTGGAGCCCATCCTCGGCCAGTTAATGGCCGCGCTCGAGGCGGCCCACCCGGCCGGCGCTCACGGCGGCCTCAAGGCGGAAAACATCCTCGTGCTGCCGGACATGCTCAAAGTCACCGACTGGGGCGTCGCCGCCGGCATGCCCAGGCCTCCCTTCGTCCAGGCCGAGCGCCAGAAGTCGGCGCACCGCCACCTGGCCCCGGAGTACCTGGCCGGGCTGGCGCTCGAGCCGCGCGCGGACGTCTATAGCCTCGGCGTGCTGGTGGGGGAGATGCTCACCGGGCTCACCCCGGAGGATGAGATTCCGGAGCTGCGCCTCGTCAACCCGGAGCTCCCAGACGCCATCGAAGGCTTCTACCGGCGGGCCCTGTCCGAGCGTCCGGAAGCCCGCTTTCGCAGTGTGCGCGAGATGTTTGAGGCCTACTCGAGCGTGGTGGAAGGCAAGCCGCTGCCCGCGGCCACAAGCGCCCCCGACACCGCCGCCGCCGCCGAGGACGGCTTCGAGGTGGACTTCGTCGAGACGCAGACGGTGGTGGTGCAGCCCGAGCCGGTGCCGCCACCCGAGCCAGCCGCCGACGTCGCCGCCGCGCCGGCCACAGCCCCGGAGCCACCCGTCGAGCCGGTGGCCCCCGCGGCGGCGGTGGCCGCCTTGGAGGTCGCCAGCGAGGAAGGTGCTTCCGAGGCCCCCCTCGAGGCCGCCGCTGCGCCGGAGGCTCCTTCGCCCCCACCGCCTCCGCTTGCCAGCCAGGAGGCTACCGCGGACGCCGCCCCGCCCAGTGCCGGGGCTGCGCCCTCCGAGACGCCCTTCTGGGCCGAAGCGGGTGAGGCGGCGGGCCCTGAGGCGAGCGAGGCACCTCGGGGCGAGACACTGTGGAGCGCCGAGGAGGACGAGGGCGAGCCAGAGGGGGCGGCCGCACGCCCAGCCGAAACCACACCCGAGGCGCCCGCGCTGTCCCTGGCCGAGGCGCCGCCCGAGGTGGCGCCGCCGCCCGCGGCACCGGCGCTCAACCCCGACCCGGCGCCCGTCGAATCGGAGGGGGCTCCCTCCCTCCGCCCGCTGCCGGCGGCCCTGCCGCCGCTCCCGCGCATTGGCGGCCTGCCGCTGCCGGCCGCGCCCGCGCCCCGTCCCTCGGTGCCGGCCATCGGCCTGTGGGGGCCAGGAGCGCGGCGCACCGGAGCGCACGCTGCCGTGGCGGTGGCCATGGCTGAGTCCGCCTCCAGCGTGGAGCCAGCGGCCCCGCCGCCGGGTGCGACTCTGCAGGCGCCCCTCGAGGTGCCAACGCCGCCCGCGGTGCGCCCGCTGCCGACGCCGCCGCCGTTGGCCGCCCCCCACCGAGTCGAGCGGCCTTTGCCCGCCCCAGCGTCCAGCCTGGAGGGCGTCGCCTCACTCCCGGTGGTGGTCGCGCAGCCGCCTGTGCAAGTGCCAGGGCCCTCCGCGGTGCGCCCGCTGCCGACGCCGCCGCCGCTGGCCGCCCCCCGCCGAGTCGAGTCGCCGCCGCCCGCCGCCGCGCCTCTTCCGCCGCGGCCCCTTGCCGCCGCACCCGAGCCCCCCTCCCCAACGGCAGCCTCGCTCGGCCAGCGCGGCCACCGAGGGGGCATGTGGAGCCCAGGCGCCGCGCTGGCCGAGCTGGTGTCCGAGGTGCGGGCCGAGGAGGCAGGGCTTCTGGCCGCCGCGTCCGACGCTGCGCCCGCCGCCAAAGCCGCCCAAGCCGTCACCGAGCAACGCGCCTCGCGCGAGCGGCTGGCCCTCATGTCCGCCGCGGAGGAGCCGACCGCCCCGGCCCCGGCCGTCTCCGGCCGGCCACGCCGGGCGGCCGTCGCGCCGACGGCCCCGGTGCAGCCGCCGAAACCCAAGCCCTGGCAACAGAAGCGCTTTCAATTCGCCGCCGTGGTGGCGCTGGCGTTTCTCATTGGCGGGCTGGCTGCCGCCCTGCTGTCCAAAGTCCACTGAGCCGCTGGTCGTCCGGGCGCTTCTCGCGTTAGGACAACGGAAGCATGCTTTCCCGCTACAGCCGCCCTGAAATGGCCTCTCTGTGGAGTGCGCCGGCTCGCCTGCGCCGCTGGCGCGACGTCGAGTTGGCCGCCCTGGAGGGCATGGTGCGGGCGGGCATCGCCCCAAAGGAGGCGCTGCTGGAGTGCCGCGCCCGCGTTGGGGACTTCGACGACGCGGACGTGCGGCGCATCGACGAGATTGAGCGCGTCACTCGCCACGACGTCATCGCCTTCCTCACCTTCCTAGAGGAGCGCATTGGGCCCTCCGCCCGCTGGCTGCACTTCGGCATGACGTCCTCGGACGTGTTGGACACCGCGCTCGGGCTGGTGCTTCGGGACGCAGCGGACTTGTTGCTGCAGGGCGTGGAGGGGGCCATGGCGGCCGTCGAGCGCCGCGCCTTCGAATACAAACGCACGCCGATGATGGGGCGCAGCCACGGCATCCACGCCGAGCCGATGTCCTTCGGACACAAGTTGGCACTCTGGTACGACGAGCTGCGCCGGGGCCGGGAGCGACTGGTGCATGCCCGGAAAAACATTGCCGTGGGCAAGCTGTCCGGCTCGGTGGGGACGTTCGCCCACCTTCCCCCAGAGGTGGAGGAGCACGCCTGTCTCACCCTCGGGCTCGAGCCAGCACCGGCGTCGAGCCAAATTATTCAGCGCGACCGGCACGCTGAGTACTTCCAGGTGCTGGCGTTGCTCGGAAGCTCGCTCGAAAAATTCGCCACGGAGATTCGCCACCTGCAGCGGACGGAGGTGCGCGAGGTGGAGGAGCCCTTCACGGCGGGGCAGAAGGGCAGCTCGTCGATGCCCCACAAGCGCAACCCCATCCTCTCCGAAAACCTCAGCGGCCTGGCGCGCATGCTGCGCGGCTACTCAGTGGCCGCCCTGGAAAACGTCGCGCTGTGGCACGAACGGGACATCTCGCACTCGTCCGTGGAACGGATGGTGGGCCCGGACGCCACCACCGTGCTCGACTTCATGCTTCAGCGCTTCACCACGCTGGTGGACGCCCTGCGCGTCTACCCCGAGCGCATGCGCTCCAACATCGACCTGCTAGGCGGGGTGGTGAATAGCCAGCGCCTGCTGCTGGAGCTGGCCCGCCGCGGCTTCGACCGCCAGAAGGCCTACGTCCTGGTGCAGCGCAATGCGATGCGGACGTACGAGGAGGGCATCGACTTCAGGACGGCGCTGTTGGCGGACCCCGAGCTGACGCGGGTGCTCTCAAGGGAGGAGGTGGAGGCGTGCTTCTCGCCCGAGTACCACTTGCGTCACGTGGATGAGATTTTCCAGCGGGTGTTTGGCCACAGCTGAGTTCCGCGGCCAAAGGGCCAAGGCCCCCGGGTGCGCTCAGCGGTGCGGCAGCACCACCTCGAGGAAGGTGGTCGACTTGCGCGTCATCACCACCCACAGGCAACGGGCCAGGCAGCCGACGCCGAACTCGCGGTAGATGAGTCCGAGGTTCTGCAGGACTTCTCGGTTGGTGATGACGCCGCGCACGTAAACGGTACGATGCAGGCGGCGCGCCAACTCGCAAGTTTTTGGAATTACTCGGAGCGACCTCGACGGAGGCCAGGAGGGCCCTGAAGAAGGGCCTCCCTCCGGTGTCCCCTCCGACTCGGCCGGCCGCGCTGACCCATGTCTCGGACTAGAGGTACCCATGGGTGGTGAGGTTTCTGCGGATGCGCTCGGCGACGTCCCCCACCACCAGGGGAAGCCCGGTGCCGGTAATTTCCCGGTAGGCGGCGAGGTAGGTTTCTGCCGTCTTGAGGCGGACGTCCTCGGGGATGACTGGCAACGGCCCATGTCCGGAGAAGCCCTTCTCGCGGATGAGCCACTGTCGCACCGTCTCCTTGTCCAGCATGGCCTGGTCCTGCCCGGCCCTGAGGCGTGACTCATACTCCGACGCCCGCCAGTAGCGAGAGCTGTCCGGGGTGTGCATCTCGTCAATGACGTAGAGGGTGTTGCCCACTTTCCCGAATTCGTACTTGGTGTCCACCAGCAGCAGTCCACGGCTGCGCGCCCAGGCCTGCCCCTCGCGGAAGAGGGCCAACGCCGCCTCGCGGATGGCGCTCCATTCCTTGGCGCCGGCCAGACCGCGGGCGACAACGTCCGCCTCGCTTAAAGGCGCGTCGTGCTCCCCCGGCGCGGCCTTGGTGGAGGGGGTGAGGATGGGTGTGGCGAAGGCCGCGTCCTTGCCCATTCCCTCTGGAATGCTCAGCCCATAGAGGCGATGGCCCCCCTTCTCCACGTCCCTCCACAGGCTTCCGGTGAGGTAGCCGCGCACCACGACTTCTATGGGAAAGGGCTGGGTGGCCCGCGCCACGGTGACGTTGGCGTCCGGGACGTCCAGGAGGTGGTTTTTGGCAATGTGGGCCGTCTTCTCGAACCAGAATTGCGCGAGGCGATTGAGCACCTCCCCTTTGAAGGGGATGGTGGTGAGCACCTTGTCGAAGGCGGACAGACGGTCCGTGGCGATGAGAAAGAGCCGGTCGTCCTTGCGGTAGACGTCCCGCACTTTTCCCCGGTAGCGCTCCCCCAGCGCGTCGAAGTGCGTCTCGGAGAGGGTGAAGTCGAGCTGAGCGCGGACGGCCGTGTCGGACATGTCGGCCCTCCTACCACGCCCGTTCTCGCTCGGTCAGGCCAAGGGGGAGGAAGGGCCCCCTGGGGGCTAACGGACGTCGGAGGCCACCAGGTACAGCAGCACCGGGTTCACCCGGAGCACCCCGTCGGCGTAGGCCGCGGCGTAGGGGACCCCGTCTGCGCGGTCCACCCGGAGTGCCGCATGCGGGTGGAGATTCCACCGCGCGGCCAGCGAGCGAGCCACCAGCTCGGCCGCTTCTTGCTCGGACAGCCCCTGGAGGCTGTCCCGGCGCTCCTGGGACCAGCCCCCCTCAAAGACGAGAGCGGCTGGCTCGCCCGCATCCGGCACCTCAAACAAGTCGCCGCGGCCCTCCAGGGCTGGTGCCGCGCGGAGCTCACCATTCTGCACGAAGGGAAACAGCGCCAGCGCCCCGTCGCCAGCCCCGGCTTGCTCCTGGGTACTCTCTCGCACCACCGCCCGGATGAGCTCCTGGCGCGCCGAGAGTGGCAGCAGCTCCACTTGCTCCGGACTCTGAAGGAGCGCCGCCCGGGCCGTCTGGGCGTGCACCGGTAGAGAGACGTCGCCACAGGCGGCCGCGGTGAGTGCCAACAGGGCGAGGCTGTAGGGGCGGAGGCGCATTGCGTCGAAACGTCTCAATGTACCAACCCGTCCCCCCGAGGGGAAAGTAAAGTCACTGTAGGCGAGCGGCTTCATGCTCGGCACACCATGTCGCTCCGTGACGCACTCCGGGTGGTGCTCCACCAGGTCCAGTCGCCGGACAACCTCGGGGCCGTGGCGCGTGTCATGGCCAACTTCGACGTCAGCGGCCTGTGGCTGTCCGCGCCCGAGACGGTGGACTTCGCCCAGGCGAGCAAGCTGGGGGTGCGCGCCGGGCACGTCCTCGGCGCCGTGCAGGTGGTCCCCGAGCTCCCAGAAGCGTTGGCGCCTTGCGTTTACGTGCTCGGGACGTCCTCGCGTCGAGAGCTCGAGCGGCGCGACAGCGTCAGCCCGGAGACAGGCGTGGCCCGGCTGTGTGCCGCTGCTGCCCGCGGCCCGGTGGCGCTGCTCCTGGGGGGCGAGCGCCGGGGGCTGTCCGATGCCGAGCTCGCGCTGTGTCAGGACGTGGCCGTCATTCCGACGGGCGACGTCCAGCCTTCCATGAATCTCGCCGCCTCGGCCGCGGTGTTGCTGTACCTGGTGGCACGGGCCGACGGGGCCGCCTTCGCCTCGCCGGCGGCCGAGCCCTTGGCCTCCCGAGCCCTGGTGGACGTCCTGCGCTCGCGCATGCGCCGCGCGCTGCTTGCCGCCGACGCCCTCAACGCCCAAAACCCAGAGGCCGTGCTCGAGGAAATGCTGCGGACGCTGCAGAGAGGCGGCTTGGCACAGCGCGAGGCGGAGTTGTGGGCCGCCGCCTTCAAGCAGCTGGCGCGCGCCGTCACCGGCGAAGCGCAGACGTAAGTCGGCCCAAGCCCGCGGCCTTAGGGTGGAGCCCGCTTGGCGATGAGTTTGTTGAGGGCGTCCCGGTCCTCGGGCGAATGGTGCTCGACGGGCTGACTGGCCAGTAAACCCCGGGCCCGCTCGTACGCCGCCGCGACGCCGGCCTGAAGCCCGTGCCACACCGGGCCCGTCAACGCCGCCCCCAGGTGCTGCAACGGCGTTTCCCCCCCCACCTGGGCCGTGGCCAGCACCGCGCCCAGCGCCACCAGGGCCACCGACCAGCCAAGTCTCCGTAGGAGTCCCATCCCGAAACCTCCGACATAAACCTACACTACCTCCTAAGGCTTACACAAGTTTCCCCAAGGGGTTGCGGAGTGACAGGGCGAGGGGCAAGCCGCTATGGAAGGCCAGTGCAGCCCCAGGAGCTCTTCACCTCAGTGCTGGCCCGTTCCCGGGCGCTGGGCCCGCCACCGGCGGGGGACGCGGCCCTCGAGCGCTACCGGGCGGACTGCGCCGAGTGGGTGGCCCGTGTGCCGGAGCCGCCCTTGTACCGCCGGGCACAGGACCCATCGCGCGCCCGCGCCGCCGCGCTGCTGCCGGACGGCGAGGGCCTCCTGGCCCGCGGCTGGGCGCTCCTGCAGGCGGGCGTGGCCTCGGCGGCGGACACCACGTTGACGCAAGCCCTGGAGGCGCACCTTGAGTCCTTGTGCCTCGTCACCGAGGGACAGCTCGAGCGGGCCGAGGCCGCTTGGGCCCGTGCCTCCGCGCTCGAGCGGAAAGCCCGCGCTGCGCGCCGGGCCTTCGTGCGGGAGGAGGAGGTGGAGCTCCCGGTGTGGGACGCCGGCACCGGGGCCTCGCGCTTTGACCCGCGGCCGGCCCCCTCGCTGCGGGTGCGGCTGGCGTGCCCGCAGTGGGCCTGCCGCCGCGTGGAGGAAGTCCAACTGTCGCCGACGTACGCCGTCCAGCGGCGGACGTGCCCGCGCTGCGGTCAGCCCTACGTCGCCTACCTCGCCGAGGCGCGAGAATTGAGTGCGGAACGCACCTCCGGCGGCCGCCGCTACGGCTTTCGCGTCGAAGCCCACGGCGGCGGCCTCTCCCGCGTGGAGTTTGAGGACGACGGGACGGAGCTTCTCTCGGTGGTGCGGGGCGACCTCCTCGCCTTTCTCTACACCGCCGAGCGCGAGCTACGGGGTGTCACCAACCTCTCGACCGGGCGCACCCTGTGGGTGACGCGCAGCGGCCCCTGCTACCTGGTGAGCCACGTCTACGGCGCCGGGGCGCCGGAGCTGCGCGACTTCCGCGCTTTTCGAGACGACGTCCTGGTGCAGTCGGTGGCTGGACGGTGGCTGGTGCACGGTTACTACCGCTCGGCACCGGCGCTGCTCGCCTGGCTGCCGCGGCACCCCGGCGCGGACGGCGTCTTGCGCCGCGGGGTACACCTGGTGGCCCGGGTGCTGAAAAGCGTGGACGCCCAGAAGCGGGCCCGCTAGGTGAGCGCCCCCAGCATGGATGGTCCACCCCCCGGCGACTCAGTGCCTGCGCCAGCCGGTTTCGGCCGACTGCTCGTTACCCTCCTGGTGGGACTCGGTATCCTCGGGGCGCTGTGGGCCGGAATTGGAGAAGCCCGGCGGCTCCGCCCCCACACCGCTGGCCGGCAGGCCCCCTCCGTCGGCTTCCAGCGCTTTGGGGGAGGCACCCTGGACCTCGCCGCGCTGCGCGGCAAGGTGGTGCTGCTCGACTTCTGGGGCACCTTTTGCGGGCCCTGCATCGAGGAGATGCCGGTGCTGGTGAAGCTGGCTCAGGAATACGAGCCACGCGGCGTGGCCTTCCTGGCACCCAGCCTGGATGACCCCGACCGTGCGCTGGTGGAAGTCGGCGTCTTCATCGACAAGCAGGTGCCGGGACTGGCCCCCTATGCCGCCATTGGCAACGACGCCTCGGCCAATGCCTTCGGCGTGCGTGCCCTGCCCACCATGGTGGTCATCGACCGAAGCGGCAAAGTCGTGGCCACCTACATCGGCTCTGCGTCCGAGCGCGAATGGCGCTCCCGCATCGAGGCGGCGCTGCACGACTCTTGAGTGGAAGCAGACGCCTCAGGGCGTTTTGGCGGGAGGAGTGGGGAAGGGCACCGGCTCGGAAGCCTTTGGCGCAGCGGGCGCCGGCGCCTTGCTGGCTGGCGGAAGCGGCGTGTCCTGCAGCTCCTGGCCATCCGGGCCGAGCAGGCGGAATTCGACGCGGCGATTCTTCGCGCGTCCCAGGGCCGTCTCGTTGGTGGCCACCGGGTGGTCGAAGCCGTAGCCAATGGTGCGCAGGCGGCTGCGCTTGATGCCGTGCTTCACCAGGTAGTCCAGGACGGCCCGAGCACGTCGCTCAGAGAGGTCCAGGTTGTATGCGCGGCCCCCGCGGCTGTCGGTGTTGCCCTCGATGCGCACTGGGCCGATGGTCGGGTTGTCCTTCAGCACCTGCACCACCTCGTCGAGCAACGGGTAGGACTGCGGAAGAATGGTGGCCATGCCGGTGTCGAAGAGGACGCTGCCGCGAATGCGAATCTGCTTGGTTTCGAGCTGAACCAAAGGCTCGCCCACCACCGGGCAGCCGTCGTTCTCAGCGGGTCCCGGCTCGTCTGGGCACTTGTCCTCGCGGTCCGGAATTTGGTCCCCGTCGCGGTCGGGACAGCCATCCATCTCCCGAGAACCTGGCTCACGCGGGCAGGCGTCGAGGCGGTCCGGAACGCCGTCGCCGTCGGTGTCCACGTCCGGGCAACCGTCGTTCTCCTTGGGGCCGGGCTCGTCCGGGCACTTGTCCAGCTCGTCCGGAATCCCGTCGTGGTCACGGTCCGACGGTGGCGGCACGACGGCTGGCTTTGGCTGCGGCTCGACGTCGACGCGAAAGGCGGCGATGAGCCGGAATGCCTCGCGCCCGTAGCCGGGGCTGCCGGTGATTCCTCGGCCGACGTCGAGCTCGGCCCCAAACATTTTCCCAATGCGGGTCCGCACGCCGACCAGCACTTCCCACGGCGTCGGCGTCGAGGTGTTGGACGTGAACGGCGTCTGTAGGGGGGTGTACGTCACCGTCTCGGCCATCAGCTGAAACTCGTGGAACGGCCCAAAGTCGTTGAATTGGAAAATGAGCCCGCCGCCCAGCATCAACTGGTTTTGGACGTACAGGTTGATGAATTGTCCGGCGCCTTGGAGGACAAGCCCTGCGTTGAGGAGCAACCGCACCGGTCCTAGGGCACGCTCCAGAGCCAAGCGAGGCGCGAAAACCACCGTGTTGGCGCCCATAAAGCTTTGGGTGTTGCCAGTGGGAAACCTCGTCTCTAGCGAGAGTGCTGCGCCGAAGGGCGCCTTCTCCGCGTTGAGCAGGAAAATGCGGGGCAGGATGCGCAAGTCATTGAGGCCGGCGGTGTTGATGCCAGGGACGTCAAGGCCGGTGGCGTCGAGCTCTCCGAAGTTGCTTCCCTGGACGAGCGTGAAGGGGAGGTCGGCAGCCACCTCCAGGAAGGTGAGCGGTGTCCAGGAGAAGATGAGATGCACGTCGACTCGGTAGGGAACGAGGTTCCCAAGCTTCTGGTCTCCGAGACTGAGCGAGAGAATTTGGGAATTCGTGTCGACCAGTCCTTCACCACGAAGCGTGCCGACCGGGTCCGCGAGCGCGCCGTCCAGAGTAATGGCGCTTCGCGCGAAGGGGCTCGGTTGGTTGGGGACGAGCTCGATGCCGCGCGAGTCAATATTCGACTGCGCCCGCGCAGGCATGGCTGCGAGCAAGACGAGGGCTGCAAGCGCGGCGGCTTTGCCGACGTGGGTCAAGCGTCCCCTTCCGTGAAGCCCCATGGCTTACAGCGGAAGCGCACGGCGCGCCAAGAAGCCCCTGTCCCAAACTGGGTAGTTATGGACCGTTGACCAGGAACCAAAAGAGGTTAGGGTGTGCTTGTTGGACCGGGGGCGCCCTGGTTTCGACGGGGGCAATGACGCCCTCCGACGCGTGCCGAGTGGGCCTGTCACTCGTAAATCACCAGGGCAACAACACAAAAGCCAACGACAACGTTGAGCTCGCGCTGGCTGCTTAAACAGCCCTAGCGCGCGGTCCCCCCGGTCTCGGCCCGTGGGCCGGGGATAGACCGTCAGAATGCGGGCTGGCTGAACCTCCTGGCCTGGGGGAGGTGTGGCGAGATTCTCCGGGCTGGGGCTGCGCGAGGTTGTCCGTGTTCGGACGCGGCCCGACGCTAGCAACACGGACTACGCACGTAGGGTCGGTGGGTTGAAGGCTTCCGGACGCGGGTTCGATTCCCGCCGCCTCCACAATGAAGTCAGTTGGTTAGCCCGTTTTTCGGGTTCTTGGGTTCTTGTCACTCAGTGGTGGGTTTTGACGAAAAGCTGATTAGGCACACGCGTTTAGGAGTCTCAGGCGGTAGTTAGCGAAAGATCTATAGCCGTAAGCCCTT
>JBKQJL010000081.1:0-9969 GCA_052147975.1 Myxococcaceae bacterium | reverse complement strand
CGAATTTTCGGCCAGGCCGCCGGAAGCGCTGGTGGCCCAAGTTTGCCCGAAGCGCTGGTGGCCGTCTCCCAGCGCGCTGGCGTGCCGCTGTGGATTCCCGACGACGTGGTGGGAAATTGCTGCGGCACGGTGTGGCACTCCAAGGGGTACCACGACGGCAACCAACTGATGGCGAACCGGGTGGTGGAAAGCCTCTGGCGCTGGAGTGGCGAGGGCGCGCTCAGCGTCGTCATCGACGCCAGTTCCTGCACCCACGGGCTGGTGGACGACGTCAAGGAGTACCTCACCCCGGAGAATCGCGAGCGGCACAGCCGTTTGCGCCTGTTGGACGCCATCGCCTGGGTGCACGACGAGGTGCTGCCCCGGCTCGTCCCGAAGCGGAAGGTGGAGTCGGCGGTGCTCCACCCCGGCTGCTCGGCGCAGCTGCTCGGGCTTTCTCCCAAGCTTTCTGCCATCGCCCAGGCGCTTGCCGACGAGGCAGTGGTGCCGGTGCACGCCGGCTGCTGCGGCTTCGCCGGGGACCGCGGTTTTCTACACCCCGAGCTCACCGAGTCGGCGACGGCCGACGAGGCGGCGGAGGTAGCGGAGCGTGGCTACGCCGCGTATTTGGGTACCAACCGAATGTGTGAGGTGGGGATGCAACTCGCCACCGGGGCCCAGTACCGCTCCTTCGTCTACCTCCTGGAGGAGCTGACGCGGCCCGAGCCAGCGGCCGGCTAGCGCCCCGGGGTGGGGCGCGGCGAGCAAACGCGCCTGGGCGCACCGGTCAACCCGGGTTGGCGCGAAAAAACGTCTCCCGGTAGTAGCGAAGCTCGGCAATGCTGGCGCGAATGTCGGCCAGCGCGCGGTGGTTGGACTCCGGCTTCTGGAAGCTGGGAGAGTCCGGGTACCAGGCGCGGGTGAGCAGCTTGAGGCTGGAGACGTCCACCTGCCGGTAGCTGAGGTAGCGCTCCACGAGAGGCATGTAGCGGGCCAGGAAGCGTCGGTCGTGGTGGATGGTGTTGCCCGCGAGGATGCCCTCTCCAGGGCCACAGTGCTTGGCCACCAGGTCGAAGAGGTCGCGCTCGGTCTCGCGTAGCGAGTAGGGAGAGGCGCGAATGCGGTCGGTCAGACCGCTCTTGGCGTGCATCTCCCGGACAATGGGTTCCATGCGCGCCAGGACTTCGTCCGGTTGCCACACCACGCGCTCGAACTCATCGCGCGGCTCGAGCTCTGGACCTGTCACCAGCGCGGCCACCTCGACGATGGCGCAACTCTCCGGCTCGAGGCCGGTCATTTCCAGGTCCAGCCAGAGGAAAACGGCAGAGGGTTTGGCCATCGCGCTTGCTCCTTCGCACCAGCGTTAGCTGCTCGCCTCGAGCGCGGTGATGGCCGCGCGGGCCGCCTCCGGAATGCGCACCTTGTTGCCGGTGGCGTAATCGAGCAGCACCACCACCGAGCTGCCGCGGGCAAGATGGTGTTCCGGGGCGCCCAGTCGCCACACCGCGTGCTCGAGGGTGAGGCTGGTGTTGCCCAGCTTGGTGGCCCGTGCCCCCACCACCAGCCGTGCGGGAAAGACGACTGGCTCGAGGTAGTCACAGTGCGCCGCGGCGAGGATGGGGGCGACCGCGTCTCGGGGGGACAGGGCGATTCCAGCTGCTTGGAAGAAGGCGATGCGCGAGGATTCGAACCAGGTGAAGAAGCGGGCGTTGTTCACGTGCCCGAAGGCATCCATCTCGCCCCAGTGGATGGGAAATTCGACGGTGACTGGGTAGCGCATGCCGGGGGCATACCCTGTAGCAAGTTGCTCCGGGAGTCGAGCCCCGGAGTGGGGAGGCTTTTTGATGTCGCCCGTCGCCACGGCTACGTCGCTCTCGGCGCTGGTGCGGGCCCAAGGCATCATCTCCGAGCGCGCCCTGGTCGACGCGGCCGCAGGCGAGCCGCTTCGCGGCAGCTGGTGGGGGCACCCGGCCGGCCATGCCATTTTTCGTGCGCTGGAAGGACTGCGCGAGGACGCAGACGTCTTCCTCTGCAAGCTGCTCGACGGGAAGCAAACCTATGTCCACCGTCGTCTGTGGCCGGCCCTGCTCCGCCTCCAGGCCGAGCCTTCCCTTTGGCCAGCGCTCTCTTTGGGCGGCCGCCAGTTGCTCCTCCGGGCGGAGCGGGAGGGGGCCGTGCAGGCAACGGGCCGGCTGCGGCTCGAGCTGGAGACAAGCTTGCGGGTGGTGGCGCGCTCGGAGCACACGCCGTCGGGGGCACACGCCGTGGTGCTGACGCCGTTTCGGTCGCATTTCTCAGCGGCGGACTGCGCGGCAGCGGGGCGGTTGACGCTCGCCCAGGCGCAGGCGGCATTGGCGCCAGCGTTGAGGGCTCTCCCTTCGAAGCGCCGGCGCTTGCGCGGCAGGCCGTCGAGGCGGCCCGTTGGGCGCAAACGAAGCGCTGCAGGCCCGAAGTCGCCCGGGGGCAGCGTCCGCACCGCACGGCCACGGCGCGGCCCGGCTGGGGGACGGCCTCCCAGCCGCTGAATGAAACACTCGCACCCCGTTGTCGGGCTCAGCCGGTGCAGTACAGCTTCACCGTCACCTGGGTGTCGGACCCTCGCCGCACGCACGCATTTTGAAACTGAATTTGCGGGAAACCACCGTCCGGTGCTGGCTCGTAGAGAAGGCCGCCGTTGTCCACGGTGCACAGCTGCTGCGAGCCGTCGGCGCGAACAATCGTCACCACCAACAGCGTCGGGTCCGGGACGTTGGTGTCCAAATCCAGCGTCTGGGGGACGGCCGCGATGTCGGCCAGGGCCAGCAGTTGGTCGTGGTAGCTGTCGGCGCAGATGGAATAGAGGTTGTCCAGCCCCAAGTCGAAGAGCACCGCCATCTGTCGCAGGCGCGTCCCGGGCGCGTTGCTGGTGGGGCAATCCGCGTTGCACAGGGCAAAGCCAGCGTCCTGGTCGGGGCAGGGGACGGCCTCGGCGCTCTTGTCCAAAAGCGACACCGGGGCCAGGGCGCCCCACACCACCTGCCGGTTTCGGCCCTGGCCGTCGGGAAGGTTTTGCAAGTCGGTGAAGTAGTCTCCCACGGGCGACAAATTGGCGGCCTGGTTGATGCAGAAATTCTCGCCGTCCGCGTCGTCCTCGTGGACCAGCGGAGGCCGCCGCATCTCACTGCAGTCATCCTCGTCGCTGACGGCCACCACCATCAGCCGAGCTCCGTCGCGCAAGAAGCCGCGATTGGCCGGTCCTCCGTCGGGGAGGTCGAGAGGTGCGACGGCATTCTGGAGCGCGATGCGGGTCGCTTCAAACGGCGTCTCCTGCCCGCTGCCATCAATGCCCACCGCCGTCATGGCCAGGGCGAAGCGAGGCACCAACTCCGGGTCGGTGTCGTCCAGGTAGCGGTCGGTGCTGACGCCGCCGTCGAGCAGCGGAATGTTCATCAGCCAACCCGCTTCGGGGTAGTAGTAGTCGACAATGGTGTTGAAGTACTCGTAGGCGAGGTAAACCGACGTCGTCGTCACGCCCACGCGGAAGCTGTTGGTGACGCCCCCGGACTGTTGGAGCTCGCCCACGAAGACGGGAATGTCGGTGGCCACGCGCTGCTGGTTGGCTGCCATCGAGCCGCTGTTGTCGACAACAAAGAGGATGTCTGTCTTCACCGCCTGAATGTTGGGCACTTGCTGCTGACACTGCGTGGGTACGCCGCTCCCCGGGACGGACGCCGGGGACTGGCAGCCCCCCAGCGTCAGCGCAGCCGCTGCGAGGGCCAGGCGCAAGCCTTGCGCCCGGGCCTCGGTGAGCCCGCACCTCGACGAGAGTTTGAAAGCACGGCGCTGGATGGGGGCCTCGCTCAAAGAGCAGCTTTATCGCAACTTCCCTCGAGGACTCACCTCCGGAGGCGCTTTTGGGCTGGGTGATGCAGGACCCTGCGGCCTCAGGGGGGAATGGTTATGTTTTTCGAAGAGAGTTTCCAAACCGAGCTCCACCCCAAGGAGGGGACTTATGTACGCGACGAAGAATGACCTTCCGGCGAAGAAGCGCGAAGCCCTGTCCGACATGCTCAATGGCCATTTGGCTGTTTGCCTGGACGTCATGCTGCAGACGAAGCAGGCCCATTGGAACGTGAAGGGCGCCAATTTCATCGCCCTGCACGAGCTGTTCGACAAAATTAACGAGGACTTCGAGGAGTACACGGACCTCCTCGCCGAACGCATTGTCCAGCTGGGCGGCGTGGCCGAAGGCACGGCCAACACGGTGGCCAAGCGAAGCACGCTCAAGGCCTACCCGCTCTTGCTCGCCGAGGGCCTCGAGCACGTGGACTACCTCTCCAACTCGGTGGCAGCCTTCGGCAAGGCGGTGCGCGACGCCATCAAGACGAGTGGCGACGAATACGGCGACGCGGACACCGCTGACATCTACACCGAGATTTCGCGCGGCGTGGACAAGTGGCTGTGGATGTTGGAGGCGCACCTCAACGTCCAGCGGTAGCGCCTTCAGGGACACCCTCGCAGCCGCCGCTGGCGCCTCAGACGTGACGCCAGTGGCCTTGCACCCACCGCCAACCGCCCGGCGTCGACTTCCAGTGTCCGGGCACCCAGGCGTGCCCGGGCCGGGGGGCGGACCAGCTGCCAGGGACCCAGACGTAACCGCTGCCGTTCCACGACCAGTACCCGCCAATCCACACCGCGCCGGCATAGGGCGGCGCCGGCTGCACTTCCACCCGGGCCGCCGGTGGGGCCACCTGCACGGCGACGTCCGCGACAGGCGGGGGGTTGTAAACGGCAACCGGGGCCGGGGCTGTCGCCACCACCACGGCGGACTGCTTCCAGTGCCCTTCGCGGAAGTACCAAGCGCCGCCACGGCGTACCCACTCCGCCGGGACCCACACCGAGCCCGGCGCCGGTGGCCGCGCCCAGTGGCCGCCTCTCCAGACGTAGGCACCGTGCTCCCAGCGCCAGTGGCCCCCAATCCACACGTACCCGGGCGCAGGGGCTGCCGGTTGCACCTCCACGCGAGCTGCGGGTGGCGGTGCGCCTACATTCATTTGGACTTCAACCTGCGCGAGGGCAACGTTGGGGATGAGCCCCAGCGCCGCAATGGCAAACAGCGCTCGAAGGTGCATGCTTGTCTTTCTCCTTGAGGCTACGGACGAAGGACAAGGCCGTGTCATTCAACCGCACCGGCCGCAAGCCGAAGGCAGCGCGTTTTTCCTCAACGGCTTCGCCGGGTGTTCCGCCTTGGTGTGTGCGGCGACCCAGCGTGGCGGTCGGCCTTACCCACCGGCGAGCGCAAGGCCGGAAAGTGGGCCTCGGCTGCGCCGAGGCCTCCGTCGAGGAGGAGGGCCGCTTCCTTTGCCGACGCCACCACCCGCGCCTCGTACAGGCCCTCGGAGGCGCGGGCGACGGAGGTGGCGGCGCCAGGGGAGGAGCCCACGACGCGCACCATCCGGTGCATTCCTGCTTCGACGAAGGCTGTCGCGGCGCGCCGAAAAAAAGGCAGGGCGCTCGAGCTCACCCCCCCCAGCCGCGAGACGTCGGCGACAACGTCGAAGCCTGGACGCAGCTGTGCCAGCGCAACGCGGAGCTCCGCCAGCATGGACTCCGCTTGGGCCACATCGAAGAAGCCGCGCAGCGTGCAGTGCAGACGTTGCTTCTCCACCGAGACGTCCAGCGCGTGGGCTGGCACCGGGGCGGCGTGCGGGCCCGGCTTGCGAGGCGGCGCGGGGTGGGCCGCCGCCAGGCGCGCCGCGTCCCCTTCGCGCAGCGCATTGGCCCGCAGAAGCAGGGCCCACAGCTGGTCGAGCTGCTCGACGTCTTGCGGTTTCCGTCGTTGGCGCAAAAGGGGCTCCCCCCCAGGCAGGACACCGGCCCACTCCACCGTTGCTTACGCATAACGGCGCCGCGTGGTGTCCGTTCTGGAAGGGGTTTGCATGCAGAGTGGCGTAGACAACACTCAGTGTGCGTCTTTCGCCTTTGGAGGCCGTCTCTGCGTTAGAGCCAGCCCCGGACGGCGTGCGGACGGTAGGGCGCCTCGAGCGCCTTCAACTCGGCGTCGCTGAGCGTGAGGGCAACAGCGCGGACCGCCGCCTCGAGGTGCTCGAGCCGGGTGGCGCCGACTATGGGCGCGGTGACTGCCGGTTGGTGCAGCAGCCACGCCAGGGCCACCTCGGCCGGTGAGACGCCACGGGCGGACGCCACCTGGAGCGTCGCCTCCACCACGTCCCAGTCTTCCGGAGCGTCATACAGCTGCGCAGCGAGTCCCGCATCCGCGTCCGCCCGCAGCGTGGCCGGCTCTTGGCCGCGTCGACGGGACCCGGTGAGGAGACCGCGAGCGAGTGGAGACCAGGGGATGACGCCCAGTCCCTCCTGCAGGCACAGCGGCAGCATCTCTCGCTCCTCCTCGCGGTAGACGAGGTTGTAGTGGTTTTGCATGGAGGCGAAGCGTGGCCAGCTGTGGCGGTCGGCCAGAGCGAGCGCGTGCATCAGCCTGAAGGCGTAGGTGGAGCTCGCGCCGACGTAGCGCACCTTGCCCTGTTGCACGAGCTGGTCCAGGGCCCGGAGCGTCTCCTCCAGCGGGACGGCGGAGTCGAAGCGGTGCAGTTGGTAGAGGTCTATGGCCTCCACCCCCAAGCGCCGAAGGCTGGCCTCGCAGGCCTGCACCAGGTGCTTCCTTCCGAGGCCGGACATGTTGGGGGCGCCCCCGCGCATGTCCGCCTGGACGTCCCCGCGCATTGGGAAATACACCTTGGTGGCCACCACCAGCTCGTCCAGCCGCCCATATTTTCGCAACGCGCGACCAGTCACTTCCTCACTGACGCCGAGCGAGTACATGTCCGCGGTGTCGAAAAAGTTGATGCCGAGCTCGATGGCGCGCCGAAAGAAGGGTTGCGCCGCGGCCTCGTCCAGCACCCAGGGTCGCCAGCTGGGAGTGCCATAGCTCATGCAGCCCAGCGCGATGCGCGAGACGGTGAGTCCGGAGCGGCCGAGGGTGGTGTATTTCAAAGAGACTCCTCCCGCTGGCGGTGCGCCCCTGTCGGCAGCACCTCCTCAATGCCGGTGGTGGTGGTGCGCGTCGGGGACATGGGGATGGTCGTGCGTCAACGGGGCGTGCTGGTGGGGGTGGCTGTGCGGCTCGGTGAAGGGCTCGGCGTGGCGGTGTTGGTGGTGCGCGTCGTGCGTGTGCCGGTGCTCGTGGGCCAGGGCCTCGTGGACGTGGGCGTGCCGGTGGCGCTCCGAGAGAAGCAGCCAGACGCCCACCGCCATGCAGCCCCCGGCCAAAAACACCTCCCAGGAGAGCCGCTCGTGGAGCAGCACCACCGCGCCCAGAGCGCCGAGAAAGGGCGCGGTGGCAAAGTAGGCCGCCTCCCGCGCGGCCCCGAGCAGCCGTAGCGCGTAGGCGTCCAGGAGAATGCTGGTGCCGTAGCTGGCCGCGCCCAACAGAAGGGCCAAGCCCAGGGTGCGAAAGGCCGGCACCGGCTGGCCCGTCAAGCGCGCCACGGCCAGCGTGCAGGCGCCCGCGCCCAGCGTCTTGGCGCGCACCAGCGCCAGTGGGTCGCGCAGCGAGAGGGTGCGGGTCAGGTTGTTGTCGAGTCCCCAGGCCAGGCAGGCCCCGGCGGCGCAGAGGGCGCCGGTGAGGGGCAGCTGCAAGCTCCCGCCGGGCAATGCCAGCACCACCGCCCCCGTCACCACGGCCAACAGGGAGGCCACCCCGCGCCAGCCGACGTGCTCGGAGAAGACGAGCGCCGCCAGCGCGAGGGTGAAGGGGCCTTCCAGGTTGAGCAACAGGGACACCGCCGAGGCGCTCGAGCGCTGCAGGGCCACCAGCATCAGCACCGGGCCGACCACGCCACCGGCGAGGATGAGGAGGCCAAGCAGCGGCACGTCGCTTCGGCGCAGCGGCGCCTCGTTGGGGTGCCGGCGCAGGGCGGAGGCCGCGCTCAGCGCCAGCCCGCCACCCAGGTACAGCAGCCCCGCCAAGGTGAGGGGCGCAGTGGTGCTGAGCAGCGGCTTGGCCAGCGGAGCGCTCAACCCGAAGAGCGCCGCGGCGGCAAGGCCACACAGCGCTCCTCGGGTGGACGCGGACACAGGGAGGAGACGCCGCGTCGGGCTACTTCTTTTTCGCAGGCGCTTTGGCGACGACTTGGAATTGCTTGCTGCCCGCCGACTTGCCGTCGACGAAGAGCTCCACGGTGTACTGGCCGACGGGCCAGCCGGAGTGCTTCTGAATGTGGAACTCGGTGGCCTTTGGCCCGGCCGCCGCAATGGTTTGGGTGCTGTCGTTCACCAGGATGGCCTTCGGGCCGAACGTCCACTTGGCGTGCAGTCCCACCGACGGGGCGATGCCCTCCGAGACGACGGCCAGGTAAATGGTGTCCTTCGGGCCGAAGGTATCAGCCGGCGACGTCACCCGGTTGTCGATGCCAATGGCCTTCCCCAGCTCGAGGACTGTCACCGCGAAGGGGGGCGGTGGCGGTGGCGGGGGCGGCACGGGCGCCTGCACCGGAGCCGGCGGTGGCGGCGGAGGAGCGGGTTTGCTGCAGCCAAAGAGGGCGGCGACGGCGGCCAGAAGGCCGAGCGCCAAAGCTCCGCGAAACCGTGTCATGGGGACCTCGTTGGGGGAGAAACAGCAGTCAGCTGGCAGGAATCTTCAACACCTGCCCCGGATAGATGAGGTCCGGGTTTTTAACAGTGTCCTTGTTCGCCTCGTAGAGCAGCCGCCACTTCTGGGCATCGCCCATCAGCGCCTTGGCGATTTTGGACAGACTGTCGCCCTTCACCACGGTGTAGGTCCGCGGCTGTTTGGGGTCGATGGACACGGACGAGCTGCCCGCCTGGACGTCTGAAAAATCCGGGTCGTCGTCAGGTGAAGCCATCGCTTAGCTCCCGGGGGGTGGGTTGCGGCGCGCAGTGTGGGCGCCAGGAGGCGCACCCGTCAACCCTGAGAAACGCGGCTGCGGGGCGCGTCCCGGGCGGCCAGCAACCGAGCCACGCGCTTGCCAACGGCCCCGGCCGATGCGGGGTTTTGCCCCGTGACGAGCAGGCTGTCCTCCTCGACATGCGGCGCGAACGGGAAGAATGCCCGGTGGTACAGGCCACCCGCTTGTTTCAGCTTGTCCTCCAGCAAGAAGGGGACGACCTGGGTGAGCCCGATGAGTCGCTCCTCGAGGTTGGCGAACCCCGTCACCCGCCGGCCCTGCAGCACGGGCTTGCCCGCGCCATCCACCACGCCCAACAGCCCAGCCGCGCCATGGCACACTGCCGAGACGACGCCGCCCCGGCAATAGAGCGCGCTGGCGATGGCGGACAGCGTGGGGTTGTTGGGGAAGTCCCACATGGCGCCGTGGCCCCCGGCAAAATAGACAGCCTGGTAGCGCGCTTCGTCGACGGCCGAAGCGGCCAGTGCGTTGTCGAGCTTGGCCAAGAGTGCCTCATTGGCGAGGAAGGCCTCGTTGAGAGGGTCGCGCGGCGAGCGGCTCTTCTCATCCATCGGCGGCCGCCCCCCTTTCGGGCTGGCAATGTCCACCGCGAAGCCGGCTTGGGCCAGCGCGTGGTGAAAGTGCGTCACCTCGCCGAGCCAATAGCCCGTCTTTTTGTCGCTCGAGCCCAGCGCGTCATGACTCGTGACGAGGATGAGGACGGATGGAAGGCTGGGCAAGGGCGCCTCAAGAGGCCGTGGGCCCGAGCAGCCTACTGCGCCTCGGCTGGCTTCGCTGCTGGCGAACGAGACGCTGTGCCGGAGCCGTCCGCAGCGCAGGAGGGGCCCGTCGGGCTGCCCGTGCACGCGCAAAGCCTCGCCCGCTCCTGCCGGAGCCGCCCTTGGAGGGGGGCGCTGGCAGAGAAGGGAGGGCCCAAAGGCCAGTGGCCCGGGGAGGGACTTAGGGGGAGGAGAAGGTTTGCGTCCGCACGGTGGCCGCGCTGATGGCGCTCGCCCCCCAGGGGAAGTCGAAGTACTGGTTGACAACGTACTGGCCGAGCAAGCCGGGACTCCCTGGGTACAGCGGT